>JAAYAC010000111.1 GCA_012719535.1 Syntrophomonadaceae bacterium
CCCCTGTTCCCCATCCCTGCGAAACACTCAGGCAAGGTTCTTCAATTCCCGGCTGCATATACCCACCACCAGAACCTCCAGGACAAGTTTGCCGTCCTGGCCGCTCTTAAGAGCAGAATCAGCCTCAAGAAGCTGGTTAAAAATGGTTTCAATCTCATCCCAACTGAAGCCGGCAGCTGCCCCGGTCATTTTTCTAACCACGAAATCCTTTTTGATACCACACCGGCTGCCGATTTCCTCCGGCGAGCAACCTCTTTCCACCAGACCCTTCACCTTGGCCATGGTTAGAAACTGGCGGGTAATCATATATACGACTAATACTGGGGCCTCCCCCTGAATAAGCAGGCTTTGCAGTGCCTGGTAGGCCACCTTTATATCCCGCTTCAACAGGGCATCAGTTAGCTTGAAGATCTTGGCTTCCAGCCGGTTTTCCACCATCTCCTCGGCCTCAGCCAGGGTGACCTTTCGCCTGTAGAAGCAGAGCGAAAGCTTTTCAATTTGGTTCTCCAGGTAAAACATGTCCTGACCGGTAGCGGCCATCCAGCCTATCACCTGGTTCTCCACCTGCAGCCCCCGTTTTTTGCACTCGTCGGTAATCCAGGTTATGAGAGTCCGTGTATCGGGTCGTTTGAACTCCTCCACCACCCCCAACTTTTTCAGAGCTTTTACCAGGGGATTGCCTGGGGTGATGGTACTGGCGGTCATCAGCAGAACCTGGAAAGGATTCGGGTTTTCCAGGTATTTGAGTATAACCTCCTGAACTTCGGCCAGACCCTGGGCCTCCCTGGTGCCGGGTTGCCCGAACCAACGCGGCCGGCGAATGACTATTACCCGATTGTGGGCAAAAAGAGGAACAAACTCCAGGGCCTCCAGCAACTGCGTCCTGTCCAGTTGCTCTCCGTCCAGGAAAAGGCACTCCGGTTCCTCTCCGGCGCCAGCTTGTTCCTGAATGATATCTCGTATTCTTTTTTCAATGAGATAAGCTTCCTCGCCCCATAGAAGCGCCACTCGTTTAGAACTCATCTTATCAACCCTGTGTTTCGGGATTCTGTCTCTATCATATCATAACGGAGTAAAGCCGGGGGAAACAGTTAGGATGTGCACCCCTGGCAGTAATCCCGGCATGGTGCCGCGCGGATCTGCTATAATCAACATAGGCTTTCATGACCCGAAATGCTTAAGACCGGTTTACCAAAAGTCTAACACAGTTCAATCGTAATTTACCATTTTGTCAGGGTCTACTTTCAGGTCAGACCCTTATGATTCCTGGATGGGTCACCACTGGAGTGGCTAAAAATCCCGGCGAGTTAGGGGGCTAGAACAATTTAAAAGACTAAATGTCAGTGCCAATCATCATTTATCAGTGTTATTAGTGGCTATTTTCTGGAGCAGATGGTCCCTGGAGGAGTGTGACAGACTTTGAACCAGGATTTTGATGTTATCGTCGTGGGGGCCGGTCCCGCTGGCATCTTCTGCGCCACTGAACTGAGCCGCCAATCCTCGCTAAGAGTCCTTATGCTCGAAAAGGGCAAGGATGTGACGAGGAGAAAATGTCTGATGGATATCGATGAAACCTGCAACCAGTGCAAGGTATGTTCTGTTACCAGCGGTTGGGGCGGGGCTGGAGCTTTTTCTGACGGTAAGCTTACCCTTACCACGGAGTTCGGCGGCTGGTTGGACAAATACATCGGTAAGGAAGAACTGGCCAGGCTGATAGACTTCGTTGACGCCCTGTATGTAGAAAACGGTGCCCCCGACCGCATCTTTGGGGAAGACAATGACTGCCTGGAGGACCTCAAACGCCGGGCGGCACGCGCCGGTATCAAATTTATACCCGCCCGTATCCGGCACATGGGAACCGAGAATACCCACCGTGTCCTGCGTAAGTTCAAGCAAAACCTTCAGCGCCATAACACCGTCATCCACCTGAACGAGGCGGTGGAATCTATTCTGGTGGAGGATAACCAGGTTCGAGGTGTCAGTACCCAGCGGGGACAGTATCACGCTCCGGTCGTGGTCTGTGCTCCGGGTAGAAACGGAGCCCAGTGGTTTGTTTCCGAGGCGGCCCGTTTGGGCCTTGCGCTGCAAAGCAACCAGGTGGATATCGGCGTGCGGGTGGAAGTTCCAGCAGTAACCATGCAAGATATCACCGACCATGTCTGGGAATCCAAGCTCATCTATAACTCCAGGCAATTTGACGACCAGGTTCGCACCTTTTGTATGAACCCGCACGGAGAAGTGGTACTGGAGAACACCAACGGGCTTATTACTGTAAACGGGCATTCCTGGGCCCACCGGCAAAGCGACAACACCAACTTCGCCCTGCTCGTCAGCCAGGAATTTACGGAACCGTTCAACGAGCCCATCGTTTACGGGCGGAACATCGCCTGTCTGGCCAACATGCTGTCTGGCGGGGTTATGGTGCAGCGCTATGGAGACCTCAAGAAAGGACGGCGCTCCACCTACTCCCGCCTGGAGCGCGGTGTGGTATCCCCGACCTTGCGGGCTGCGGTTCCCGGCGACCTGTCCCTAGTCCTCCCCCATCGTTATATGGTTGATATCATGGAAACCCTGGAGGCGCTGGATCAGTTCATACCCGGAATTGCGTCTGACCATACCCTATTGTATGGCATAGAAGTCAAATTCTATTCAGCCCGGCCCGACCTGTCTACCGGCCTGCAAACCCGGATTAAGGGACTATACGCCATTGGGGACGGGGCAGGCGTTACCCGCGGTCTCATTCAGGCCAGCATAGCCGGGGTGGTGGCCGCCCGCGATATTGTGTCCAACCTGGCATAGGCACTGATAACGCTGCCGCCCATACCCCCAGCCTGGATTACTGCTGGATTACACAAACATATACACCGTCTTCGTTCTTACCCATTCGCTCCGGTTCCAGGCTGACGGACTTCTCCAATACGTTTTTCAAACCTCTGGAGGTCTGGGATGAGGAGAAGATTCAATTTGCCTTGGATAGCCGCGGCCCTTGTCTTATTGGTAACCTTGGAATCCCTTACTTGACCGACCGCGCCCATAGGCTCCGGCCATCGGTAACCAGCGTAACGGCCCCGTCCAGGTCGGTACGGAAAACTTTAGTGTTCAAGCGGTGTAGAAGAGCCAGGGTCTCCGGGGAGGGGTGTCCGAACATGTTGTTCGCCCCCACCGAGATTACCGCTACGCGCGGTGCGGCGGTAGCGTAGAAGGCTTCGGACAGAGAACCCCGGCTGCCGTGATGGGGAACCTTGACCACCGTCGTCGGCTGAATAAGGCCGCCGGCCACCAGTTCCTCCATGACCGACCGGTCGACGTCACCCATGAGCAGGAAGGAAATCCGGCCATAACAAACCCGCATGACCACCGAGCTCGAATTGTACTCTTCCCGGGCCTTATACGCACCTGAACGGCTGGCCACGGGTGGATGGAGGACCTCTATCTTGAGACCCGGCTCCAGGGCAAGCCTCTGTCCCCGAGCCAGCTTTATCACCGGTATCCCCCGGGCTGCCCGTAGCCGGTCCAGGTCACGATATATTTTGTCGGGGTAAGTGGTAGCAGAAACTCCGAGAATACGTACCGGCATCTCTTCCAGCACCGGCCCGGCCCCTCCCATGTGGTCCACGTCGGGATGGGTAACTACCATCATGTCAAGCTTCCTTATCCCCTGCCGGCGCAGCACCGGCAAAACCACCTGGTTTCCGACGTCCCAGAACTGGCTTCCCCCGCTATCTACCAGCAGAAACCGACCCCGCGGGGTCTTGACCAGCAGGCTGTCTCCCTGTCCGACGTCAAGAAAGGTTATCTTTAGTTTTCCCCGCTCCCCCCAACCGGCCGGGACCAGGGCCATAGCTAGGAAAAAGACGATCATTATTCCGCCCGCGACCACCCGGCGGCGGGCGGAATCCTCCATCCCACGAGCCAGAAGAACCAGACCCCCATAATACAACAAGATGCTCCATCCCGGCGGCTGGCCCACCCACAGGTAGCTGCCGGGTAAGTCAGCCAGCCACCGGGCGATGCCTGCAACTATATCAACTGCCAGGCCGGCCGGCAGGACGAAAACCGCGGCCAGGGAGGCTGACACCAGCCCGGTCAACAGCCCACACAGCCCGGCAATCACCGCGAACCCGGCCAGGTAAACCCCCAGCAGGTTGGCAACGATAGAGGAAAGGGAGAACAACCCGAAATGGTGAACGACGACCGGCAGGGTAGCCAGCTGGGCAGCCAGGGGAACCAGAACCAAGTCCTTAAGCCTCTCCTGCCCGTGCAACCTGTCCCGGAACACGGGATAAAGGTATACCAGCCCCCAGGTAGCCAGCAAGGAAAGTTGAAAGGATATCTCGAAAAGCCAGGCCGGGTTTATCAGTAGGAGAATCACCCCGGCCACGGCCAGCGCATTGAGCAGGTTTTTCTCCCGCCCCGAGTAGTAGGCCAGCAATCCCAGCCAGGCCATTACCGACGCACGCAACAGTGATACCGGCCAGCCTGCCAGGCACCCGTACCCGAAGATGGCCAGTGCCGCCAGGCCCAGCCTTTCCCGCTCCGGCAAGCGCAGCATAGACGCAAGCCAGGCAGCCAGCAACACCACAAAACCAACATTCAGACCAGAGACTGCCAGAAGGTGAACCAGCCCGGTTTTCTGGAAGTCCAGGTAGTCCTCCGCATCTATTCCTTCGCTTTTCCCCAACACCATGCCCTCCAGCAGGGCAGCCTCCCGCGCGGGCAGCGCCGCTTCTATAGCCGCCATTCCACGTTTCCGGGCCAGCAGGACAAGCTGTTCTGTCCAACCGCGCCGGTCGCTTAACACCTGGATGTGCTCGGGTTTCCTAACAGTAAGCGTATAATATATGTTGCGCCTTGCCAGATATCTTTTGTAATCGAATTCTCCGGGGTTCCCCGGTTCCCGCACCTCTCTCAACCGGCCCTTGACCCGTACCAGGTCGCCGCGTTCCACAGGGGTAGAAAAATAACCCACCACCCGAACCTTTTTCATTCCCGTAGGGGCCTGGTCACATTCCAGGTTGAAGCTGAACTTATCCTGTACAATACGGGGATAATCCCTGACCACTCCGGTGAGCTCAACCATAACCGGGTTAGATACCGGGCGTGGCGGTTCAGGCACCCTTATGTCCCAGTAAAAGAACCCCGCTACCAAAGATGCCAGCAGGATAAGAAGTTCACGTCGCCTGGAGAAAATGTACGCGACCCCTATTATTAGGAGAGCCCCCACTCCCCACAGGGGGTTAACCCCGCCCCCGGCGATCGCTATGCCCAGAGCCAGGCCAACCAGGGCCAGTATGTTCGGCTGATTCATCACTTTCGCCCCAAAACCACATTATGGTACCATTATACCAGTAATAAACCTCCGGTTTTTCCCTGAGAAGTGTTCAGCCCGGTGTCGCGCCAGCACTCCTCATTGAAGACACCGGTCTTCAGTAACGTCGCTCCCGTGATTGGCCTATACACGGGGCTTGAGCGTAACTGCTATTTACCAGGTTGACAGACTTTCTGCAACAGGTGTGTTGGTAAGGTAGGTCGGTTATGTTGTGTACTACCTTTTCTTGGTCTATGATAGAATTCGGAGGAAATCGAAGAGGGAGGTTCATTTTATGCGTCACAAAGCACAGCTTGACGATGGCTCACCTAACGAAGGTGCTGAAATCGGTGCGGTACGGTTGAAAAAGGACGCGCTGGCCCGGCTGCTGGGAATCGAGTTGTTGGAAATCAAACCCGGTTATGCAGTCGCAGTTATGAAAGTTACACCGGACCTGCTTAACGGTGTGGGTGTTGCTGGCGGCGGCGCTATCTTTACCCTGGCGGATATAGCTTTCGCTGCCGCCAGCAACGCGCATGGTCCCGTGGCCCTGGCTCAGAATGTAAACATAACGTTCCTGAGATCTACCACGGAACCAGCCGTCCTCACCGCAACCGCTATAGAGGAACACCTGACCAAGAAAACCGGAGTTTACCGAATGGAGGTCAGGGACGAAAGCGGCGATATGGTCGCTCTGGCCCAAGGCTTGGTCTACCGAAAGAATAACCTGCAGTAACCGAGCAAAGTCTCCGGCCATTATGGAGCGGTCCCGGGGAATGGAAATGAAGACAGTTATCATCAGGAATGCCACCATCTATACGGGGGAACAGGTATTAAACCAAGGCTCGCTTATTATCTCCGGCGGGAAGATTCAGGGCCTCTTTCCCGATGAACCGGTTCCCGTTCAGGACTGTCACGTTATCGACGCCACTGGTCTGCTCGCCATTCCAGGACTCATCGACCTTCATTTTCATGGCTATGGAGAATTTGCTATCACAGAAACCACGGCTCTTTCAAGACTGCTGGTTTCCCAGGGGGTTACAGGATTTCTACCTACCCTGATGACTGGAAACCCGGAGTTCGTAATATCGGCCTTGCACCTCCTGGCCGCCACTCACGGAGCCGGAGATGGAGCACGGATCCTGGGTATCAATCTGGAGGGCCCGTTTCTCAACCCAGAGCAGTCCGGCGCGCAACCTCGCCATTGCTTGATGAAACCTGACCCGCGAGAGGCCTCCAGGCTACTGGAAGCAGGCGGTAACATGGTTAGATTGATGACTATCGCCCCAGAGCTGCCGGGAGCCCTTGATATCATCGAGTTCCTGCACCTTAACGGGGTAATCCCCGCTGCCGGCCACATCCAGGCTACTTGTGCGGAAATGTTGGCCGCTGAAGACAGGGGCTTGTGCCATGTGACCCACCTTTTCAACCGGTCCGGCAGTTTCCACCACCGTGAACCCGGGCTGATCGGGTGGGCACTTACCCGTGGCCAGGTAACGGTGGAGTTGATACCGGAACACCACCACCTGCACCCCCTGGCAGTGGAGCTGACCTTGCGCTGTAAGTCTCCCGACCGGGTGATACTGGTTAGCGACAACGTTCCCCACAACCTGCGGGACTGTGTCTTGAGCGAAAACGGTGCCGTGATGGCCCCAGACCGAACCTTGCTGGGCTCGGCGCAAAGCCTGCTACAGGGCGTATTCTGGCTGGTGGATACGCTGGGTATCGACCTTGGCTTCGGGCTGCGCCTCGCTTCTCTTAACCCGGCCCGGCTGCTGGGAATCGAGAATCGGAAGGGATCCCTGGAACCGGGCAAGGATGCAGACCTGGTGTTGCTGCGCGGTCGCACCCCGGTGTTGACCATGGTGGAAGGAAAGATGGTCTACGATCAGCTCAGCGCACGGTAATCAACTCCTTAATCTGCTCGTAACGTTTTTCCCCGATGCCCGCCACCTCAGTTATCTCTTCTGGAGATTTGAATCCCCCGTTCTGTTCGCGGTAATCTACAATCCGCTGCGCCAGGGCCGGACCTATGCCGGGAAGGCGAGCATCCAATTCGCTAACCGGGGCGGTATTGATGTTAACCTTGCCTCCCGTGGGACTGCCTCCACCCGTTATGAAGCCTCCGGAAACTGCCGGAGCGGCCTGTTCGAGCTTTTCCCCTATCCTGGGTACGATCAGCTTGTCCTGATCTGCCAGGATCTGAGCCAGGTTTAACTGGTTGGTATCCGCCTCGGCGGTAGGACGAGCTTTTTCCAGGACCTCAAATACCCGGGCCCCTTCTTCCAGCTGAAAGATACCCGGATTCTCAACCGCACCGGTTACATGGACATATATAACCTTGGGTTCTTCCCCTTCGCCCTTGTTTTCGCCGGTGGATTCCTGCTGGCCGCTGTCCAACAGTTCTTCCATGGCCGGCTTCTCTTCCTCCAGCCTACTCTGCCGGTAGTCGGCATATTTGAAACCCGCAAAAAACATCACCAGAGCGGCTACCGCCAGCACCACCCATATTCTCCGCTCCTCTATCATTTTACCGCCTCCTTCTCAAAATTTCGTCAATAAGGAAGGAATTCCTTGATAGGGTCAGGCTTGAAATTCTTGAAATTTTCGAGCACGCTTGTACACGTCCGGCATCGTTCCGGGAACGACTGGGCTGTTCCTCTGTAACCTTAGCGGTTTACAAAAAGTAGGGTTTCGGTTAACATCGGAATGGAGTTGTCGATTCCTGTTCCAAGGTGGGGATTTGATTGAAAGAAGCTCTGCCTGGGTGGCTGCGGGTTGACCCCAGGGTAATAGCCATGGTCCTCGTCTTCCTGTTAATTGTGGACCTGGTACTAAGGGCAGCAGTTCCAGTTTACTTAAATAAAGAGGTAAGAAGGTTGCCGGCGGAGGATCCGGACACCCTGCGACTCTGGAAAGAACATCTGGCCCGCGCGGAGGGCTACAAGATAGTCTTTCTGGGCGACTCTGTGGTTTACGGCGGCGGGGTCAAGGCCGATGAGCAGACCGTTCCCAGCTATTTTTACCGTTACCTGCGTTCACGCTTCCCCGAGCGGGATATTCAGGTGTTCAATTTCAGCCTGGCCGGGTGTACGCCAGCCGATACGTATAATATCCTGAGCTTCCTCGCGGATGCGGATATCGACCTTATCATCTACGACGTGAATCTGGCCTGGCTCAGAACTCCCCGGGTAATGGAACACCCCGGTCTGGCTAACATGGTCCGGGAAAAACTTCCGGCTGACGTACAACAGATATTCGCACCTCAAGCCAACTCGCTAGCCAGGCAGAGCAGGTCATCCAGATACGTCGGGCAGGTCTGGTACCTGTACGGTCACCGTATCTTTCTCAACTACTGGTGGTTCGGGCAGCCCCTGAAAGAGAAAATTAAGACGGCGGTCACCCACCGTTCCCCGCGATTTTTGCTTCCGGGGGCGCAGAACTACACCCCGGACAAGATAGAGTTGCGCAAACCCTGGTATGAGAAAAACTTCGATGGGATAGATCCCAGCAAGGGCCGGATGGGAGATGAATCCCTCCGCGGAGACAACCCCAGGTGGTTGATGTTCGTCAATCTGGTGGAACTGGTACAGAGCCGGGGGACCCCAGGGGTCTTCTTTGCCATCCCTCTAAACCGCACTTTGCTTGACAAGTACGGCATGCTGAATGAAGGCTCGTTTCGTTTAAATAAACACCAGGCCCTGACGCTGGCCCAAAAACACGGAATAACCGTTTTCGACTACACCCGGGCCGTTAATGACTACTACTTTGTGGATTGGCTCCATCCCACCAAAGAAGGCAACCGGGAGCTGGCGGCCCGGCTGGCTGAGGATGTCATCCAGCACAATCTGATAGGAGAGTAGTAATTTGGTAAACACCTGGACTTATTACCTTTTTACCACGATTACCGTAATAGTCTACTGGGTAATTCCACATAGCTGGCGAGCCTACCTGCTTACCCTGGCCGGCTTTTTGTACTTTGGCTCGTATTACCCCCGGGAAATTCTCCTCCTCTTAGTAACCGCCCTGGTGGTGTACTTGTGGGGCCTGGTTATCACCAAGCGACCGGGGCGCTGGTTGCTAGCGGCCGGGGTACTGCTGGCGGCTGGAAACCTGGCGTATTTCAAGTACCGCCCCTTGCTGGTCGAGACTTATAACTGGTTCGCTTCCTGGAAGGGCTTGACAGTAAACCCTGGTATTCATAAAATCGTTGTCCCCCTGGGGATATCGTACTTCACTTTCAAAATGATTCACTACCTGGTCGACCTGCACCGCGGCCACATCGAGAGACACCGGGCCATCGATTTTTTCAACTACATATTCTTTTTCCCTATTTTAACCGCCGGGCCCATCGAGCGCTTTCAACCCTTTCTGGCGCAGAGCCAGAACATCTACGGATTTGAGATGGACAACCTCTACCAGGGATTACCCCGCATTATCGTAGGACTGTTCAAGAAGATAGTGCTTGCCGATACTCTGGCTATCTGGGCAGTTAACCTGAACTCCCCCGACCTCACGGCCGGGCAATACTGGTGGGCTATGTATGCTTATACCTTCCAGATATACTTCGATTTCTCCGGTTACACCGATATGGCCCTCGGAGTATCCCGGTTGTTCGGTTACCGCATCATGGAAAACTTTGACTGGCCTTACCTCTCCCGGGATGTATCAGAATTCTGGAAACGCTGGCACATGTCCCTCACCGGCTGGTTACGGGACTATGTTTTCATCCCCCTGGGTGGAAGCCGGGGGCAGCTTTCTACCACTATTCGGAATACCTTCATCGTGATGGCGGTAACCGGCATCTGGCATGGGGCTGCCTGGCACTTCCTGGCCTGGGGGCTCTATCATGCAGCAGGATTAACAGGGTTACGCCTGTACCGCCGCTGCGTCTATCCTAAGCTTTCCCGCCGGCTGCGATTTTTGCAGTTCCCGGCAGTGGTTCCGGTTAACGTCCTACTGACTTTCCACTACGTGGCGGTGGGCTGGATCTTCTTTGCCTGCAACACCCGCCAGAGTCTCCATGTGATTGCAGCCATGTTGGGGTTATAACTAGGGAGGAAAAATGATGAAATCGCTGGGCACCGATGTCTTAAAGGCGCTTTTCTGGGTAATATTAATAATAACCATTGTTCTCTTCTCCACCGGCGGCTACCAGGAATTCATCTACCGGAATTTCTGACCCTGGCACTTTCCTACACCAGGGTGCCAGGTACCATTTCGGGGTTGACTTTGGGGGAGAAGTTGTCATATAATTGCTAGTGCAAGTGCAAAGACAATGGCTGTGAACCGGAGTAGTAGGCCTTAGACCTGCTATAGAGAGCTGGCGGTTGGTGCAAGGCAGTGCAGGGCGACGCCGAACTCGCCGGGGAGCTGTACAGGCGACATGTAGTCTGTACCGGTTGGAACCGTTACAATCCTCAAGTGGACAAAGACATGGGGCTGTGGCGCAGAGGGAGCGCGCCTCCTTGGCATGGAGGAGGCCGCGGGTTCGATTCCCGCCAGCTCCACCATTTATTTTGTCAACAAGGGTGGTACCGCGGGAAAACCTCTCGTCCCTATACAGGGATGAGA
>JAAYAC010000112.1 GCA_012719535.1 Syntrophomonadaceae bacterium
GGACAGGATTACCCCGCTAACCTGCATCGCCAAACACCTCTACAATCAGGAGTGTATTAACCCGGTGGACCTCCTTTTTCCACTGTGGGGCGGGCGAGTCAACACACCGCCGTGTCTGCGTCCTCAACATCGAGTGGTGACCCCGGTGCCAGTTCCACTTACAAAAAAAGCTGCCACCTGGCAGCTCCTGTTAAATCGCTCAGCCGGATCCCGCCTGCCCGCACCCCGCGCAGCTGTCGGGGATGGACGGGGTGGGACCGTAATGGGATCCCGGGGTAAAGAAAGGAGACAGCATCTGTTTTACCTTGGGATGCCCGCATTCGGGACATTCCACCCGGTCCTTTTCGGCGTTAGACACTCTCTTAACAAACCGGTGCCCGCACTTTTCGCAAAGGAAGTCAAAGAAAGGCATGTGTTATCCCTCCTCGTGAGCAGCATTCAGTGTTACTCCGGTGGTTCCCCCTGTCCCTGGTTCTCCAGAAACTCCCTGGTAAATTCCGGGTCGGCCCCCTCCTGCAGCTCCTTTACAGAAAGGGCTATTCTTTTTTCCTGGGGATCAATACCCAGTATCTTAACCTTGATCTGTTCCCCGACTTCTACCACGTCCTCGGGTTTTTCAATTCTCCTGCGGGAAAGCTGCGAGATGTGAACCAAGCCGTCCACACCCGGCTCCAGTTCGACAAAGGCGCCAAAAGGTGCCGTCCGGACTACCTTGCCCGTCACAACCTCCCCTTCGTGGTACCTTTCCAGAACAGTTTCCCAGGGGCTCTTGACTATTTTCTTCCGGCTGAGAGAAACCCGCTCTTTATCCCGGTCTACTCCCAGAACATACACGTCGATTACGTCTCCCTCGGACATAACGTCCGCCGGATGTTCAACCCTGGCATGTGCCATTTCTGAGATATGAAGCAAGCCTTCGAACCCACCAATATCTATGAAAGCGCCATAATCAGTAAGCCGCTTCACTTTTCCGGTTCTGATCTGTCCCTCTTCAATACTGGCCCAGAATTCCGCCCTCTGTTTTTCCCGCTCCTCCAACAGGGCTTCTTTGCGGGAAACTACCACCTGTGACCCCCGGCGTTTGTTGCGGTTGAACTCTATGATCTTAACCTGGACCTCCTGTCCCACATAGTCCTCCAGGTTCCGGACAAACCCTTCATCTACATGGGAAGCGGGCAGAAAGGCTACCACACCGATATCAACGAGCAAGCCGCCCTTCACGGTCTTAACCACCGTGCCGCTAACGGTACCTCCCTCCCGGAAAACCTCCTCCAGGTGATCCAGGGCTTTTTTCATATCAACGCGCTTTTTGGACAGGAGAATGGTTCCGTCGTCATCCCACCGCAGTACATATACCTCGATTTCGTCACCCACTTTAACTACTTCCCGGGCGGATTCGACTTCCCTTACCGACAGTTCCCGTAAAGGTATGATGCCTTCAGACTTACCCCCGACATCCACCATGACCTCCGTGTCCGATACCTGGATTACCACTCCTTTGACAACACTGCCGCGTTCTGTGCCCTTACCCAGAGACTCAGCCATTTCAGCCTCCATCTCAACAAAAGACTGCTCACTGGATTCATGGGCCTCTTCTCTTACTTCGTTGCTGGCTACATTTTCCTCAAACTCTACCATCTTGTCCAATACCTCCTTAATTATCCAATCCGGGGTAGAGGCTCCCGCTGTAACTCCAATTCTGATGCCCGCAGGAAACCATTCCGGGCGGAGATCTGCGGCCTTCTCCACCTGATAAGTCTTAACCCCGGTTCCCTGACATACCTTGGTCAGGGTGTTGGTATTGGAGCTCTTATGATCCCCGATAACTACCATAACATCGACCTGGCGACAAACCTCCCGAGCCGCCTCCTGTCTTTTCCTGGTCGCGTCACAAACGGTGTTGAACACCCGAACCTCGCTGGCTTTGGGCAAGAGCTCCGTTGCTACCGCATAAAATTCTTCTTGATTTTTGGTGGTCTGGGACAGAATCCCGAGCTTGCTGGTCCTGGAAAGTTCCCTGGCTTCCGCCAAGCTGGCAATTACAGTCGCCCCTTCACCGGCCCAACCAAGGATACCCGTTACCTCAGGGTGACTGATATCGCCAAAGACAACCACCCGGTATCCTTCCAGGGCGAGCCGACTGGCCAGTAACTGCACCCTGCGTACCAGGGGACAGGTAGCGTCAATCACCTTGATACCCCGGGACTGGGCTTCAGTTATGATATGCGGGGGAACACCATGTGACCTGATAATGACCGTCCCGCCGGTCACCTCATCAACAGAATCAACGGCGGTTATTCCTCGCCTGGCCAGGTAATCAACTACCAAGTCATTGTGAACAAGAGGTCCCAGCGTATACCTGGTGCCGGACTCCACTTGGGAGTCACAAGCCAGCTGCAGGGCTCTTTTCACCCCCTGGCAAAACCCGGCGTGTTCTGCAAGTAGAGGCAAACCTAACCACCTCATAAGTATTATCTATTTCTCAGTTGAACTGAAAAATCCTGCTGCGGCCAGTCCAATAATTCATAAATCTTGTTCATGATGTCCTGACTTACGGTTTCCATAACCTGGGTACTCAACCTGGTATCATAATATTCCTCATACTGCAGTGGTTTCCCTATCCGGATTATAAACGGCTTCCGCCATCCCCAGGGGAGAAAACGGTCAGTACCGATACAGGCCACGGGTATCACCGGGACCCGGGCTTTGAGCGCCAGCATAGCGATACCAGGATAGGGCTTCGTCAGCTCTCCGGTCTTGCTACGCGACCCCTCCGGGAAAATCCCCAGAACTTCTCCTTGCACCAGTACATTAAGAGCATTTCGGATGGCCTTGCGGTCGGGGCTTCCCCGTTTAACGGGAAAAGCATTTATGGCGGTCAGTAACTTGGACAACACCTGATGCTCGAAAAGCTCCTCCTTGGCCATAAAATGCACCGGCCGCGACAGTGCCGAGGCCACCGCAATCGGATCCCAGTTGCTGATATGATTGGCCGCCACGATTACCGGCCCCTCTCGGGGCAGGTTCTCCCGGCCTTGCACCTTCCAGTGGCAAAAAATAAAAAGCAAACGGGCCAGGAACCTAAGGAACCGGTACAGCATCGTTTTCCTCCGTGATCAAGGAGAGAACCTTGTCCACCACTTCCTCGGCCGTCAGGTAACTGGTATCGATTACAATGGAATCCGGTAGCACTTTCAGGGGGCCAATCTCCCGTTCCGAATCAAGCTTATCCCGCTCCCAGATTTCCGCCTTTATTTCTTCAAAATTGACCTTATAACCCTTCTTCACCATTTCCTTGGCCCTGCGGCGAGCCCTTTCTTCCAGGTCGGCCGTCAGGTAGAATTTGAAGTCCGCGTCAGGTAACACGCAAAGCCCGATATCGCGCCCATCCATTACCACGCTGGTCTTCCGCGCTATCTCCCGCTGTTTTTCCACCATGACCTTGCGAACCCCCTCGTCTACTGCCACTACAGGGACCCATCTTGACACCTCGGGAGTTCTAATCGTTTCCGTAACATCTTGCCGGTCGCAATATACCCTTAATTGGCCGTCTTCGTACACCAGGCTTATCTCCGTCGCCACCGCCAGTTCATACAAAGTGGCCTTGTCCCTCAGGTTGATGTTACTAGCCAGGGCTTTCCATGTCAAAGCACGATACATGGCACCTGTATCAATATACAGTATACCCAGCTTTTCAGCAATCTGACGTGCCAGGGTACTTTTTCCGGCACCTGCCGGGCCGTCTATTGCGATTTTCATCACTCGTTCCCGCCTTAAATTCACTCAAACTAATTGTAGCACACATGCCTGTGATCTATAAACATCAATACTGAGCAATAATGGGCAGTAACAATACTAAAGTCCCATGAATTTAGTATGGTGTCCCGACCTTTCTTTTAAAACATTCTGGCGCTGGTTTCACCTATTCAGATAATAAATGAAAAAAGAGGGCCTTGGGCCCTCTTTTACACGGGTAGGACCAGCCGTTACGCCCCGTGTCCTTTAAGTTCAGGTTATTGATTTCTTTAAACCACGGCCGAATTCCTCCTGGTGTTTACTGG
Source organism: Syntrophomonadaceae bacterium (assembly GCA_012719535.1). Lineage (GTDB taxonomy): Bacteria > Bacillota > Syntrophomonadia > Syntrophomonadales > Syntrophothermaceae > JAAYAC01. Next base: position 4,062 of record JAAYAC010000112.1, read on the forward strand.
AAATCCCGGGAAGGGGCAGGCTTATCTTAGTCTGGCACCCACGCTGTGTTCAAGGCCCTGCAGAACCCTCTGCATCAGGTTGCTGACCTGTTCGTCCGTAAGGGTCTCTGACGGCGATTGAAAAGTCAAGCTGTAGGCCAAGCTCTTGTAGCCCGCGGGTATCTGGGCCCCTTTATAAACGTCGAAAAGGATTATCTCCCTCAACAGTTCTCCTCCCGCGGTCTGAATCACCCTGGCAACTACACCGGCCGGGACTTCATCTGGTACCAGGACGGCCAGGTCCCTTGATACTGCAGGATAGCGAGTCACACCCGCAGTCATGCGGCGAACC
>JAAYAC010000113.1 GCA_012719535.1 Syntrophomonadaceae bacterium
CCCACATTCTCCCCCCGGGTCCCGCCCGGCGCTCGCCATAGCATCCCAAACCGTTTGCCCCGGAATAGCCCAGAGCACATCCGGCCGGTCGCTACCGTTGTAAAATTTTAGCCTGACTTCACCAGCCATTCCAACACCCCGGCAAACCGTTTCCTACCTTTTCCCGCTCATTTCTCACCTTCAGTACCGTCCAGAAAACGTTCAACAATGAAGGCGGCAATACCGTCAACATCTTCTACATCGAATACCGGTACCCTGCTGTTTTCCAGCGTGAAATCGGATACCATGGCTACCAGGTTGTTCACCTGGAGCGGCTCTGTGGCGACCTCCCGGCGCAACACCTCAATCTTGGGCCAGGCTTCCTTCTTGTATCCCTCGGCGATGACCAGGTCCAGGTCGCCGGCAATCTCGGCATGGATTTCACTGATATCCATCTCGCGTGCCAGCCGCCGGTAAGTGAACACCCGGTCAGCTGACGAAACCACCACTGTGACGGCTCCCGCGTTGAACAGACGAGCCGAGTCCTTGCTATCGCTCCCCAGATCAGGATTACGATGAGCATGCTTGACCACCCCCACCTTTATTCCCCGGGCGGTCAGATGGGGAATTACCTTTTCCAGGATAGTAGTCTTGCCCACGTTGTGCGGGCCAATAAATGAAATAATCGGAACCGGCTCGGCCAAAATCATTGCCTCCTTTTACTTGGAACTAGTCTTCAATCAACATATTAGCAGGTGACACGTGCGCCTTCAAACAAGAAGGCGGAATATCTCATCCACCTTGATTGATACCGGTTGAAAATCGAGTAGGGTAACGCCACAGTAGCTTGCTGTGGCGTCATCCTTTTTACAGAACCGGAGGTAAACTGACAATGACGGTCTGGGAACTGATGGAGGAATTTGAAGAATTCCCCGGGCATGACGTTGACCCTGATAGTGAAGAATTTCACGCTCTCCAGGAAGCCCTCGGGTTCGAACCTGATGAAGTGCAAGACCTAAACGACGAAGTTCTGTGAGAGAGGGAGGAATTGCCAGCTTATTGGCGAAGAAAATTACATAGTTCCTGCTGATGCGGTGGCATTCGATATTACTTGCAGGAGGTTGAAAATGAAGCGGTTCCTCTTTATCACTCTCTTTTCTGTAGTCATGCTGGCCGGTGGTTTGGCGCTGCCTGCCTTCGCTCAAGAACAGCCCGGAATTCCGGTCCTGATTGACGGGTTGCCGGTTACCTTTGACGTGCAGCCAGTCATCCAGAATGGGCGCACTCTGGTTCCCTTCCGAGCTATAGCGGAAGCGTTGAACGTGAAGGTTAACTGGGACGGCACTACTCAAGCGATAAATGCTACCCACGGGAAAACCTCTATCCGGCTCCAGATTGGAAACAAGACCGCTTACCGGAATGAAAACCGTATCCCTTTAGACGTTTCTCCGCAAATTCTTAACGGTAGAACGCTGATACCGCTGCGGTTCTTCAGTGAAGCCTTTGACTGCCAGGTGGAGTGGGATAACTCGATTAAGGGGGTCAGGATTACCTCCCCACCCAAACAGATGGCGGTAATCGGGTTCTACGCCTTGGGTGACAACAAGACCAGCAGTTGGACGAACCTCTTTGGGAAACCCTACCCGGAACATTCAGGCGGAAATACGGATGTAGTAAGCGAACTGGCGTTAGGCTGGTATAGTCTGGACAAAGAGGGTAACCTTTTGACCAAAAGCCGGACCGGCTGGCAGAGACCGGACGGTTGGGAGAAGGTGCTGGAAGCGGCCAATAAGTATAACCTGAAGACCGCGATGGTAGTCCACGTTACTGACGGTGACGGTACCATTTCTTCCCTGTTAAAGGATGAGGCTGCCATGACCAGGGCGGTTAATGGTATAACGAAAGAAGCGGGACTGTACCAAGGAATTAACCTCGATTTTGAGGGTTTGGGTTACCGAGATGATGGCGAGCAGTTAAAGGCAGTACAGGACGGTTTTACCAAGTTAATCCTACTCTTAGCGGAGCAGGTGAAGGCTGCTAACCTCACATTGACCCTCACCCTTCACGCTCCTAACAGCGCCTATAAGGGTTACGATTACCGGGCGCTGGGAGAGATTGCCGACCGGATTATCATTATGGCCTACGACTATGGTTCTAAGCCGGAACCGGTGAGCCTTGTCACGCAAGCTGTGGAAATGGCTAAGGCTTCTGTTCCGCCGGAAAAGCTGGTACTAGGTATTTCCGCTCCCACCGAAACACCGGAAAGCATAGTGGCCAAGGTAAGTATCGCTAAGCGGTATAACCTTGACGGTATCGCCATCTGGCGGCTGGGTCTGGTAACCGGTGAGATGTGGGAGGCTTTTCGGTCTGCCGTAATACCGAGGAGGTGACTTTGGTAGGGTTGTCGAAGATTTTTTCGCGGGAAGCGGAACGAAATAGCCGGTTTGTGCGTTTATCTTTTGGGAGAGTAATTTAAAGGGAAGGTTTTGCCAGTGGGGAAGAAGTGGTTAGTATTTACAGGTGCCGTTGTGTTAACTATAGTCCTGGCTACCGTAGCTTTTGCCGCTAACCCTATCAAGCTCATTGTTAACGGCCAAGAAATCAAACCAGACGTTCCACCACAAATTATTAACGGAAGAACTATGGTTCCTGTAAGGTGGGTCGCTGAAGCCTTGGGAGCCGATGTTCAATGAGAACAGAGTAGTGAAGGCGGCACAGTAAGAATGACCGCTGAACTCTTGCAGAGGCTCCGCGCCATCGAGCCAGAACAGCCAAAAACAATAGTGAGCGACTTGAACAGGGAACGAGTTAAAGAGTTCTTAGGACAGAATCAGATCCATTCCACCCAAAACCCCTGGTCTCCTCGCGGGCCAGCAATTCCTGCTGGGAAGAAGAAGCGAACATCTGCTCGGGTTTAATCTCTTTCGTAAAGGGTTTAGAAGCCAGGGAATGGAATGAGGTAAACATAAGCTATCTCCCCTCCCGTATCCTTTTGTCCCCGTTCCCTCTTAACCCTGGCGTTATCGGCCAGGTTTACCGGGCAAGCTTTGCCGTGGAACTCCCCGTCATTGAAAACTAATACCTCATCCAGATTACCCGGTTCATAGCCACCTCAATTCTTTGACCGGTGAAGGCGGGCGAAACCTCAAAAAGCCTTCCGGCCGGGGAAATAGTAGCATCGTTGTTAACCCGGCGGTTAACCCGTTTTAGAAATAACTGATTGACTTCTTCCGGATCTTTGACCACCTTTAACCGGTGAACCTGGGAAAGGTACTGCGCCAGCTTGATAAAGAGCATACCCTGTTGATCGGTCGTGCGAAGCCTTAAACAGGAAGAGTTTTGCCTGTGAACCGTAGCAGGTGACACGTGCGCCTTCAAACAAGAAGGCGGAATATCTCATCCGCCTTGATTAATACCGGTTTAAAAGAAAGGCGGCTTTGTCAGCCGCCCGTCTTCCTCTTTATTGTTCCTTGGTTTTTGCCATTAAGACAAACGCGAAAATAAGCGCTGCCACAAATGAAACCGCCAGAACTACCGGCATCTGGCTATTGGGATGTTCCAGTGTTCCGGCTTTGCTATAGAGTATATTGAAGACAACCGTACCGACACCGATAAGTATATAAGTCCACAGCTTGACTTTACCCGGGAGTGAGAAGTTCTTGGCCCAACTGCAGAACTTGATGAATACCAGGATGGCAATTATTACTGACCCTAGTTCGATAGCCGATTTCACAAACCAGTTCTCCATCGTGTCACCTCCTTTAGCTTAGACCTCTACCGAATTATGATATCCCTTTCACATTAAGAAGACAAGGCCAAGCTGTCGTCTTTATCTTACCCGTACCGCCTTGCTTCGCACTCTGATACTATTTCTATGCCGGGGGCGGATCTCCTTCTTTATCGGTGAACTTTTTCTAAAAAATCTTACGTATTTTTCCCGGGTTGTTTTATCGCAGCAAGCGTCGTATAATGATACTCGTGAGTAAATCGGATAGCCGCAAGGCCGGTAGGCCTTGAGGAAAGTCGGGGCTCCGCAGGGCAGGGTGCTGGGTAACACCCAGTGGGGGCGACCCCAAGGCTAGTGCCACAGAAACAAACCGCCCGGCACTCAACCGAGAGCTTAGATGAAATCGAGACTTGTACCCACTGGTTAACGTGGGGCAAGCATTAGGCCATGAGCGCTGGGTTGAGTGCCGGGTAAGGGTGGAAAGGTGAGGTAAGAGCTCACCAGCAGTTAGGCGACTAACTGGCTCGGTAAACCCCACCCGGAGCAAGACCAAATAGGGGGGCAATGGAGTGGCCCGCTCCGCTCCCGGGTTAGGTCGCTTGAGGTGTCAGGCAACTGGCATCCCAGATAGATGGCTATCGAACACAGAACCCCGCTTATAGATTTACTCATAACCTGCCAACAGGGGATAGGCTGGGAAAAAGCCTATCCCTGTTTTTGTAGTTTCACAATTGCAAGCCTGACCCCGCTACTCACTGATAATCTTTTGGGCCGATTCCCTGCGTCTCACCCCGACAGCCGTTTCCAGCGGTACAAAGGACAGGGCTCCCGTCCAGCAGAACTTGACACACTGGGGGTCCCCCTCACACAGGTCACACTTAAATGCCACCCCTTGCACGGGGTTAAACCCAGCATGACCAAACGGGCAAGCCTGGACGCACTGCCGGCACCCGATGCACCGCCCCGCTTCAATGAGAACCAGCCCGGTTTCCCGGTTACGCACCACCGCTCCCACCGGGCACACGCTCGCGCATACTGGTTTCTCGCACATGGCACAGGTAACAGGGACGTTCCACCCCAGCCTCTCGTATCTGACCACCCGGATGCGGGACAAAGAGGGAGCACATATCCCCTCATGGACCAGAGAACAGATCATCTCGCAACTGCCACAACCAACACACTTGCGATAATCAACCACTACCAATTGCGAATCCAACACCCATCCCTCCCTGCAGTCTTCCCCCAGAACTTCAACAAACAATGAAGTAAACTCAAACCAGGAGGTTGCCTGCGGTCAAACTTCTCCAGTCATAGCGTCTTAGCGGTCCGGGGCATCAGTCAACCTGGTTTTCCAACACACCGAAATGACCAATCCGGCCCCACCACCAGACCTTGCGCGCCAGAACCGGGTCTGCCATTATTCGTCGTATCTCGGATACGGGAGTACGTTTTTTCATCAGGGCCGTTACCACGCCTATGCCGGAAGTGATACCAACGGACTGGAAACCCATGATGCGATCATCTACCACCAGTGCCCGGTAGTACCAGTCTTCACCCTCCTCCTCCAGCACCCCAAGGTTCTCGCCTGCCAGGTCGCGGGAGGTAAGGCCGATGGCAACTACGATGGTGCCGTACAGTTCTTCTACAACGACATTTAAAGACCCTTCATATTTGACCTGCCGCCCTATACAATTCAACCCGGCCACCTCCCCTTGCCGCTTGGCATTAGGCCAAAGGAGGCTCAGGGTCTGCCGCCCGGTCAAGATGTCCGTAGATTCAATGCAATCCCCGCAAGCATATATTCTATCAATGTTGGTCTCCATAAAAGAATTGACCATAATACCGCCAAGGCGCCCAATGTTTATTCCCGCAGCCCGAGCTATTTCCACGTTCTGCTTTACCCCGGCGGCCCATACTACCGTGTCACAAGGCATCTCCCCGTCTTCGGTATATACACTGGCTACTTTTTCCGCTCCGCCAACTTTAAGTACCTTTTGCCCTGTCAGGATCTCGATACCCTGCCTCGCCAACAAACCGGCAATGCGACCAGCAGGTTCAGCATCGAACGCGCGCGGCAGGATGTGTTCCATCATCTCTATAAGGGTTACCCGGCACCCCCTGACCTGCAAAGCCTCGGCAACCTCCACCCCAATGTTCCCGGACCCTACCACCACCACGTTATTGGGCCCATGCCGCAGAATGGCTTCCGCGTCAAGTACCGATTTCACCACAAAGTTACCGGGTAGATGGCTTCCTTCAACCGGCGGAATGATAGCCCGGCTTCCTGTAGCCAGGATTAACCGGTCATAAGGTATTCTTTCCCTCTCCAGCACCACCTTGCGCCCGGCGGTGTCTAGGGCCACCACCTCCTGCCCGAACCTGGTGTCTATGGCAAGACGAGCGTAATCCCGTTCCTCTCTAATGAAAAGCCGGTTGCGTTCTACCCAGCCGGCCAGGAAATCGGGCAGAGCACACGCCGAATAAGCTGGCAGGCTTTCGTGGGAAATCATGAGCAACTCCAGGTCGGGGCGATGCTTGCGGATAGCGGTGGCCGCACAGTTGCCAGCCGCCCCATTACCGATTATTACAATTCTCCCCATCCGTCCTCCCCCATTCAACCGCCCAGCCACTTGGAGAACTCACTTCTGCGCCGGGAGCCAGTGGTCACCTCGAGCTCTCCGTATTGTAAAGCCCCGGTGGGGCAATATTTCACACATTCCGGGTTACCCCCACAATGGTCACAGTTGACCACCACCTCATCCACTTCATCGTAGCAGGCGGCGTCAAATGGGCAAGCAACCTGGCAGGCACGGCAACCGATACACCCTTCGACCCGCCTGGTGGTCAGGCCGGTGACCGGGTGCTTGTCCACCACATTCATCAGGCAAGCAACCTGACAGGGCGGTTCCACACAGTGGACGCAAACCGCCGGAATAAACATTCCCTTTGCTTCTTGGCGCCACACCCTGATGCGCGACCGAAAAGGCTGATACTGACCAGTCTTACTCACAGCACAGGCCAGCTCGCACAACCCGCACCCATTACACAGTTCGCAATCAACCAATAACTGTTTGTTCACGCTTGCCTCCGAAAATAACAGATGGCCAAAATTACGATCAATTCTTATTGTACCCTTAAGTGTACCGCACGGCTATTACGAATTTGACTGGGGTGCTGGCAAACTTTATCATATTGCTATGAGTTAGTAACATCTACAGGCAGGTGATAAGGTGGATTTTAAATACTACCTTCCTACTCGTATAGTTTTCGGGCTTGACTGTATCATAAAAGAAAAAGAGCTTTTGCAGGAACTGGGCGGGAGCGCCCTGGTGGTTACCGGCCAGTCGTCCGCGCGCCTCAGCGGGGCCCTGGACGACATCTGCAAAGCCCTGGACAGTTTGAAAATCAGTTACGATGTTTTCGCAGGGGTCAACCCCAATCCCACCTTCGACAATATCAGAACAGGTGCGACCCGGGCTCGAGAAACCCGCCCCGATATGATAATAGGGGTAGGCGGGGGCTCTCCTCTAGACGCCGCCAAAGCCATCGCCCTTCTGGCTACCAACCAGGTCGACGTGGAGGACCTTTTCAAGGGTGGTTTATCCCGGCCGGCCTTACCTGTGGTGGCCATCCCCACCACGGCCGGGAGCGGCTCGGAGGTTACTCCTTACTCCATATTGACCTATGACGCACTTCAGACCAAGAAAAGCATCTCCTATCCTTCTATCATGCCCCGGGTGGCCTTTTTGGACGCCCGGTATACCATGACCCTTCCCCGGGCCGTCACCGCCGATACTGCCTGTGATGCCTTCTCCCACGCCCTGGAGGGTTACCTGTCCAGCCGTGCCAACCCGGTTTCCGACACCCTGGCCCGCGAGGCGATGCAGGTGCTGGGCAAACGGCTGGGACAGCTGGCGGCTGGTATGGAGCCGGACCTGGAAGCCCGGGAAGACCTGCTGTATGCCGCCCTGCTGGCGGGAATGGTAATCGCTCAAACCGCAACCTCGGTAATACATGCACTGGGATACCCGCTGACCTACTTCAAGGGTATACCACACGGGCGGGCCAACGCCTATTTAATTGAAGAATTCCTGCATTTTAACCGGGAGCACCTCAGAAACTGGCCAAAACTGGATGACATCCTCGATTTTATGCAGGTAAACAGTATCGCCGAGCTGGGGGATATGCTGCGCAACTTAACCGGCCAGCCTCCGAAGGTTACAGAGGAGGAACTCGCCCGGTATGCTCACCTGGCCAGCCAGGCCAAGAATGTCACCAACTGTCCCATGGTTCCCAGTGAAGTCGAACTGTTGGTCATGCTGCGCAATGCCTTGCTGGCTTAGCCCAATAAATCGGCCGGGTTCTTACACCCGGCCTTCCGTTTCATGTATATATCGCAAATCAGGTTGTTAAGGACTAACCGCTTGTTTACTTTTTCTTGGCTGGCCTAACCTTAATACCTTTTGTTGGTCTCCCTTTCTTGGGCTTTTCTTTGATTACGACAGCCTCCTTAAGGGCTTTACCAGCCTTGAACGCCGGTACACGGGTAGCTGGAACTTCAATTTCTTCTCCGGTAGCTGGGCTAACTACCTTCCTTGCCTTCCGATCCCTGACCTCAAAAGTGCCAAAGCCAATAATCTGGACTTTTTCCCCGTTTGCCAGTGCTTGTTGAATGGAGTCGACAGTAGCGTCCAGAACCTTAGCGGCCTCCTTTTGGGTCACCCCAGCCTTTTCCGCCAGAGACTTGATAAGTTCCGTTTTGTTCACAGCATGATCCTCCCTTAATGTTTTTTTTTCGACTGTATCTTAGCATTCCTCAAAAAGCCCGTAATTCCTTCTTTATCAGGGGCTTTTTTTAATTTTTTTTTAAGTATCACCAGTTTTAAGGGATTCCATGCCTGTCGAGCAAAAATTTATCCCTAATTCACGGAGTTTTTCGGCAGTCGGTCTTCCAGAATCGTCCCAGTTTCTGGCCCGGTAGTATTCCTGTAGGACTTCTTGAACCCGCGCTTCGTCCAATACCTTGCCCCCCACCGGTTCTGTGAAGAAGCGGCGGGGAAACCTCGCATCCTCCGGCTTTTCTCCCTCACGCAAATTGAAGAGCTTCATCAGGTTCCAGGATCTTTCCGCAGCTTGGGCAACTTCCTCTGGGGTTATCCGGATGCCGGTAAAGGCTGTGTAAGCCTGGGCTATTACCGAAGGACCGATTTTATCCATAACCGGCGGGCGGATACAAATCCCAACCGAGTTAAAAAGGTTAATCAGGTCCTCAGCCCAACGGGACATGACTGCAATATCCACTGTATCCGTTTCCAGGTCAATAGCTTTCTCCTTTAACTCCTCCGGCATGTCCAGGGCATCGTACGTGCGCCGGTCAAATCCAAAACGTTCTTTGCGGAACTCGTACTTGTTCTCGTTGAAACGCAGGTTTTCAACGGGGTTGCGACAGCGCAGGTGATCGCCGCCTCTAATGTTGGTGAGCATCCCCAGGGTCCAGGTGGACCAGCGGCCCCGCGGGTCAATCATTGGAATTTCCAAGCCCTTGACATGCATAGCGCTGGCCTCGGCTCCTTCCAGACGCTCTGCCGTCCGTCTGGTTCCCTCGGCCAGGACCGCACCCAGTCCCCGCCGGTGGGCGATATCATCCATCAGCCGGAAAATGGCCTCATCGTCCCCAAAAGCCAGATCATAGCCTACGTCTTCCCGGCTAATGATTCCTTTATTAAACAGCTCAATCGCCATAGCAATTACCCCGGCAGCACTTACCAGGTCCATTCCGTACCTTTGCCCCAGCTCGGCGGCCTTAACCACCGCTTCCAGACCTAGCCCGCACTGCGAACCGAAAGATACCACCGGAGTTACCTCCATATCCTTCATGCGCAGGCCTTTGTAGTTGCCTTCATTTATCTCCACCCAATGGGCACAGGCAATAATGCAGGACTGACAGGCCACATTCCGCTTAACCAGCTCCTCCACCCGAGAACGGGCAAAATTCTCCTTCCAATCCGGGAGACATCCCTTGGTAAAGTTGTGCGCCGCCAGGGCCTTGAAATTGCCATACGGTATAGCAGCATTCATGGAGCCATAGCTCTTGAACGGCTTGTAAAATGGTGATGATTGAATTAACTGGCGGGCAGTAGCGGCAATTCTCGCCAGGGCCTGCGGGTCATGCGGAGTAACCCCCCGCGTGCCTCTTACGGCGACTGCCTTGAGATTCTTCGAACCCATCACCGCTCCCAGGCCGGTACGTGCCCAGGCGTCAAAATAGCCATTTTCAATGCAGGCAAACCTGACCAGGTTCTCTCCCGCCGGTCCAATTACGGCTGCTTCGCACTCAAAGTGTTGCTTTTTTAAAATGTCAAGCGTCTCCCAGGAATCCTTGCCCCACAGGTGAGCGGCATCTCGTATCTGAACTTCCCCATCCTCGATAAGGATATACACGGGTTTTTCCGCGCGGCCCTTAATTACCAGACTATCAAATCCCGCGCCCTTTAACCGGGCGCCGAAAAACATTCCTGAGTTTGACGTACCAAACAGCCCGGTTATAGGCGATTTGGCGGAAGCTTCGGTGCGCGCGGCGGTGGGAAAAGGCGAACCAACCAGGGTACCCACCCCGAAAACCAGGATATTCTCCTCTCCCAGCGCATCCGCCCCTGCAGGGATCTCATCATAAATTATCCGGGCGTTAAAACTTATCCCCCCCAGATAATGCTTGCAGAAATCCATGGATAACTCGCGTCGCTTCACCTTGCTTTCGGTCAGGTTGACTTCCAATATGCTGCCCGCATAGCCACGTGGCTTGGACATCCTCCCCACTCCCCTGCTATGAAAATGGTTTACAACCACAGATTTAACACTGATGAATTGAGAATTCAGAATGACGAATTAATAATTACCTGTTATCCCCGATTCAGATGTTCGCCGTTCAATCTGCCTGCCACCACACGCAACAGCAGCATTTACATTCCCTGATGGTGTCTGGCACTCAGCTGGTTATGACCCGACAAGAGAACGAGCGTACACTGGTGATCAACATTGCCATCTTCAAGGATGGGCAAACGGAGGCTGAGTGCCGGAGAAGACAACTTATGAATTATTACACTAAAAACCACACTGATGTTTACGAGGACAGTGTCAATTCGGCGAGCGGCTTGCGAAGAGACGTCGCAACGCACGTCTGGCACTCAACGTGGATATTGATATTCTTCAGTATTCGAGGGAAAATTCCCGGTTGAGTGCCGGGTGAGAGCTACGAAGCAAACAAGTACAGGAGGTTGAAGTTTATGACGAGAAATTTATGACGTACTTCTTAGGTTCGGCAAACATTCGCTCCAATGTCTCCAACAACTGCCGGGATTTCTCGATCCCCATCACCACTCGCACGCACTGGTAATTCTTGAGGAAAGTAAGCTCAAACCTGTCGGCCCCGTAGGCCCCTCTCATCATCAACCCCCGGTAATCGTCGGGGTATAATTTACACTGCTTTTCCTGACGGTAATAGAGCTCCTCAAAAAGTTGGCGAAATGAGGCAATCTCTTCCTCCCAGTCCAGGACCACCTCGCAGCGATCGTTGCCCTGCGAGCTGCCGAAAACTAAAGATAACCGTTCAGCCCCGTCAAAACTACACTCTATCCACTTCAGGTAATCCTCGCCGAAATTGTTCCAGTTGTTCTTCCCTTCATAAAGCTGCATCGGACCCACCCCTAATCTTCCGGTTTCTTCCTGCTTCCTTTCATCCCCATGGTGACAGCGGTGATAAATAACAAAAAGGCGCCCAGCAAGGTCAGGAGGACTTCTTTCATGGTGATTTGCAAGGTACCATCACCCCTAATCGATGATCTCCTTTATTGTAACATTTCTGTCCTGGGCCAGATCGTAAAACTTCCCATCCACCTTGACTGTCGGGCGGGTGGGCCAGGTAGGATTGGTATAAATCACTTCGCCTTCCTCGCCATTGGACAACCGGACCCGCTGTCCCACGTAAAACGAGGCGGCCCGATCGTAAAAGACCTTGGCAGCCTTCGGATCCAGTTTGCCAAAAGACTCGCGCCACAGCACCTCCGCTGCCTTGTAGGGGGTTTCCTTGGGTGAATAAACACGAGCAGAAGTAATTGCGTCATACATATCAGCCACCGCTATCATCCGGGCCAGGTAGCCTATACTTTCGCCGCTGGCACCCAGGGGGTAGCCACTGCCGTCCAGCCGCTCGTGGTGCATAAGCACGGCGTTGCTAACTTCGGACGGTATCCAGTCATACTGGGAAGCCAGGTTGTACCCGAGCACGGTGTGCTTCTTTATCTCCTCAAACTCACTTGGGGTGAGAGGCCCGGGCTTCTCAAGTATTTCGGGGGAAACGAGCACCTTGCCTATATCATGAAGTATCCCGGCCAACCCCACTTGTTTGATTACCGCTTCGTCAAGTTTCAACCACCTGGCCATCAGAATCCCTAATAAAGCCACATTAATGGAGTGGGTAAAGAGATATTCATCCTTTTCCTTCATGAGGCGGAGCTGCTTGAAGATGTTAACTTCGTCGAAGACCTGGTTTAACAGGAGATCTACCGTGTCCAGTACTTCGTTCCTAGGCAACGGCTGCCCCAGCCTGGCCTCCAGCATAAAGATCTTTACGGTATTCAACGATTGCTCGTATACCTTGCCAAAAGCCTCTTGCCCGCCGGGCACACTCGCTGACTCCAAAATGTAGAGGTGACTAATACCTAATTGAGCAAGTCTACTTAAGTGCCTGCTTTCAATAACCGTTCCCCGCGCCAGCAACAGTTGCCCATCAAACGAGTAAAGATCTTTGGCAAGTTCCAAGCCTGGTTTCAGCCTATCAATGCCAATCCTCTGCACAAAACCCAACCTCTCCTGGTCCCTTTATTTCTACTTTCAACAGCGGTACGGCTTTTCCTGCTCGAAGCAAGACCAAATTCGCCATTTCCCTGGATCATCCCAAGAACGACCGTGAACTATGCTAGCCTGACTGGGGGTTGACTGCTCGCCTCTATCACCTCTATACCCCACTTGCGGGCCTTCGCTTCCCTCTGCAGGAGCCCCGCCAGCAGCTGCACGACGACAATCTCGGTACCGTAGTGCCCAGCATCTATAACATTTAAGCCCAGAGCCTCGGCATCGCGGGCATCGTGATACTTCAAATCCCCCGTAACCAGCACATCAAGGCCCTCAGCCCGGGCCTGTCGCAGAAATGAAGCCCCGCTGCCTGACACCACCCCTACCTGCCTCACCCTGTCCTCCCCGTCGCCAACCACCAGTACGTAGGGAAGGTTAAGGCGCCGCTTCACCAACTCCGCCAATTCGTTCAGGTTCATAGGCTCCGGCAGTAGACCCCGGCGCCCGGGTGTGTGAATTATCCCCCGGTTGCTCAAGCGGTAAAGGTCGTAGGCCACCTCCTCATACGGGTGAACCGACCACATGGCACCCAGTACTGCGGACAGCCTCCGCTCCGGCACCACCGTCTCCAACCGGTACTCTTCAACCTCCTCCACCCGGCCAACCTCACCAATGAAAGGGTGACTCCCTTCCCGCGGCATAAAGGTTCCGGTACCCGCGACGCGGAAAGTACAGTCCGAGTAGCTGCCGATAAAACCCGCGCCGGCCGTACATATAGCCTCCCTCACCTCTTCCAGGTGGGTACGCGGGATATAGACTACCAGTTTGAACAGGTGCTCCTCCCGGCCCCGCTGAAACGGGGTTATCTCTTCCAGCCCCAGCTTTTCGGCCAGGAACTGGTTCAGCCCCCCGGGGGCCGCATCCAGGTTGGTATGAGCAGCGTACACCGTAACTCCCGCCCGGGTTAGCTCTCCTGCCAGCCAACCCTGAGGCGTGTCGAAATTAAGACTGTCAACGCTCTTGAAGAAAAGAGGGTGATGGGTCACCAGCAGGTCCACCCGTTTTTCCTGCACTTGCCGAACCGTGTTCCGGTCCGTATCAAGCGCCACCATCACCCTGCTTACCTCTTTTTGACAGCTGCCCAGTTGCAGGCCCACATTGTCCCATTCTTCGGCCAGGCCAACCGGGAAATGTTCCTCCAGCACGTTGAAGATCTCTTTAGCTCCAACCAGGGTCCATCATCTCCTCCAGCCTCATCTTCAGCTTGTGGTAGGCGGCCAGTTTGTCACGCGCTTCCGCCGACCCCGCTTGTCTAAGACCGGCTATGGCGCGCTCGTACCGAACTAGCTCCTGTTGGAGAAACTCCTTTACCCCAGGCTGAGTGGCCCGTTCGAGAATACGCGGGCCCAGCTCCAGTTCCAGTTCCCCGAGGTGGTAGGCCGGGCAACGGCGCGGCTCAACCACCACAATCGGATAGAACTCAGCGTCGTCGGCCGCCACCTCTTCATCGACAATAGCCCACCCCAGGTCAGCCAGTACCTTGCGCAAGGGGTAATAGGGTCGCATCGGTTGCAATACATAGCGCTGGTAAGTGTACGCCCTGGCCAGCGATTTCAGGAGTATACCGGCAATATTCTTTCCCCCCATGCCGGCTATCACCACTGAAGCCACCTCGTGAGGGGCCAGCACCTCCAGACCGTCACCCTGGCGCACCTCTATACACATCTCCAGCCCCTGCTCCCGCACGTACCTTTGGGCTCGTTCGTACGGCCCGCGATTCAGCTCGCCGATAATTACACGGGGACTTATACCCTGTCTAACCAGGTAAACGGATAACAAGGCATGGTCTGCGCCTATGTCGGCCGCCGGCAGGCCGGGCAATACGTGCCGGGCCACCGTTTCTAATCTCGAGGACAGCTTCATCTGCACATCTCCTCACCCAGGGTCTACTCCCTGAGGAACCCTGGCCTTCTCCTACAGTCGGACGTTTCACCGGACAGAAGCAAAGCGGCCCTGGCTATGCTTCACTCGCTGAAGCGATCTTACTGCTAACAAGTAGGAAACCGGCAACGGGGACAGTACATCCAGGGCTTCCCTGGGGGTTATAACCTTTAGGCCGTCCGGCTTGCCAAGCTCGGTTGCCAGCTTGGCAAGGAACGGCGCCATCCATTCCTGTCTGCCCGGCTCCTATATTGATTGTAATTCATTCTACAACCTGGATGCCACGCTTGCTATAATAAAGTGCGAAAAAAAACGCGCTAAATCCAACTGAAGTGAAAGTCATTCCACTGACCACACGCAGCTTGCCCCCCATAACCCGGCCCCGGGCTGACGGGAGCAGTGACAGGAAGGAAAGGAAAAAGGTTCCGAAAACTCGGAACCTTTGCTATTCCACTGGTGGGCGATAGAAGACTCGAACCTTTTACACACCATTTGAAATGTCCGATATGCTTGAGTTTTTTCTGCTTTGTTACTCTTTTTGTGACTCCGAAACGAAATTGAGCCCCTGTGATATTTTAATCTTTTCGGCGTAGACTGCGTTGGTAGTGGCTACGTTGTGTCCGACCAGAGATGCTACGGTTACGGCAGGTACTCCCTCGGCAAGCAGAAGCGTTACGACAGCGTGACGTATGTCGTGAATACGCATGTCGGGTAATTCCGCTTTTTTCAGAATTGCCTTGAACATCTTGTGTACCCTGCCGTAATGTAAGGGCTTACCCGCAGGTGATTTAAACACGAGTTCTCTGTTTTGCATGAAAACTACTTTGTCATGTGATTTTTTCTTCCATTCTGAAAGTTTTGTCATGGTTTCTGCGTCGAGTATCACCGTGCGTCGGGAGTTGGGGGTTTTGGTGTCGTCTTTGCGACACCGGCTCAAAACGTCCACTGTTCTGTCTATGGTTATTGTGTTTTTTGCGAAGTCTACCCGGTCCCACGTCAGGCCCAGGATCTCTCCGAGCCTGGCTCCGGTCACAACGAGAAGTCTTATGACCAGACCGTATAGGTAGTGTTCAGACGCTTTGATAATGCGATACAGGTCATGTCTCGTCAGCACCAGCCTGTCCTTGCGCGGAACTTTTACCGTCCCGAGTCCCAAAAGCGCGTCCTGTGGAATGACCCTGGCTTCAATACCTGCCCTGATGGCCATTAACGCATCCCCCAGGACCACCTTCCATCTACGATTACGTCCGTTCTTACTACAGTCATACCGGTTCTCCGTCTGTAGATCCAGTTGTTGTTTTCAAGATGGCTTTGCTCGGATATCTGTATGGGATAACCAGTGAGCGAAAACTTGCCCAAGAGTGTCGACTAAACCTGGCCTTTATGTGGTTTTGGGGGTATGACCTGGACGAAACACCGCCCGATGTAAACGCTAAACTAAACTTGAGCCAGTAAGCGGGGAAACGCTCACAAAAAAGTGGACCACTCCATCAACCAGATCCCCTACCATTGTAAGTGGAAAACAAGGCAATGGATAGGGGTTCAAGGAGTGATAGGAGTGGACCAATACC
>JAAYAC010000114.1 GCA_012719535.1 Syntrophomonadaceae bacterium
ATTCAAACTTATTTCTTTATTATATCTAATTGTAGAATTTATATTCCTAATAATGCCAATTCCTGCGGGCTGGCGACGCCATTTGGCAAAGTCCCTGTACAATGTGTGTTCCGGGATAGCCAGTTTTCTGGCCATCAATAAAAGGTAGTTATCGAGTTCAAGTTGACTTTCCAGCCCCGCCAATTCAGGATAGAACTCGCGCAATATCGCTAGCTTCCCGGATAATCCTAGCTCCTCACCCTCCTTCAGGCACCGGTCCAAGCGAAATTCGATAGTATTCTTTTTATAATTCTTGATGTACCGAAGAAATTCCTCTTTTCCGCAGGCTTCAATGTATTCATCGGGATCCTGGCCGCCCGGTAACACCACCGCCTCGGCTGTTACGCCTTCACTGTTCAAAACCTCAATGGTAGCAAGGGTTTCCCTCTGCCCGGCTTCATCCCCGTCGAAGATTATTACCACCCTTTCACAGTACCGCTTGAGTAAACGGGCCTGTTCACGGGTAAAGGCGGTTCCCAACGATGCTACTACATTACCGATGCCGTACTGCTGCAACTTGACACAGTCCATGTAGCCCTCCACCAAAATAGCTTCATTGAGCCGCCGGACCAGTTCCCGGGCATGGAACAGCCCGTAAAGATTATGCCTTTTTGAAAACACGCGGGTTTCCGGGGTATTCAAGTACTTGGGCTGGTTGGAATCATCCAGGCTACGCCCGCCCATGCCCACCACCCGGCCTGCCTGGTCACGGATAGGAAATATAACCCGGCTGCGAAACATGTCAAAGTAAGTATCACCGTTCTGGCTTCGTTTAACCAATCCCGAAGCCACCAGGTGCTCGGCCGCATATCCTTTACGCAGGAGAAAGTCCATCAATCTTCTCCAGTCATTCGGGGCATAACCAAGTTCGAAACGGGTCATCGCTTCGGGAGTGATACCCCGTCCCGTTAAATACTGGCGGGCTTCCCGCCCTTCTTCCTCACTCAGCAGTGCCTGGTGATAGAAACGGACAGCAGCTTCGTTTATTTCTAGTATCCGGTCACGTTCCTTGTCCCGGCGGGCCTGTTTGGCTGTGAACCTGGCGCTGTTGATCCCCGCCCGTTCGGCGAGTACCTCCAGGGCTTCCCCAAACTCGATATTGTCCCTTTTCATCACAAAGGTAAACACATTACCGCCGGTGTGACAACCGAAGCAGTAAAAAAGCTGCCGGTCCGCTGAAACAGAAAAGGACGGCGTTTTTTCACTAAGAAACGGGCACAGCCCCCAGTACCGGTTTCCCTTGCGGGTAAGTTCGGTGGTCTCAGAAATCAGTTCAATAATATCTATTTTATCTTGTATTTCCCTTACCAGGTCAGCATTCAAGTTGGTCACTCTCCGATTTCAACATATTTCTATTCTTTATATGACAATCCTGCAAACAATCATGTTTTTTATTATTGACTATTATCAAATTTGATTCCAGGGGAAAATTGGGGCATGTACACTTCACTGAAGATGGCCAGGCAGAAGTTGTCGCTCATACCGGATATATAATCGGCCACCCCAATTTCAAGGCCTTCCTGACTGGCGATCTGCGCGTAAAATCCAGGCAGTTTCCGGGGATGTGAACAGTAATACTTGAAAAGGTATTCGACTATAAAGGCGGCCTTGTCCTTTTCCGCCGTGCAAAAATCCCCGTTGTACACGTTTTCAAACATAAAGTCTCGCAGCCTGGTCAAGGCCTGTCCTACTTCCGGGCTCAGCCCCACTTTGAAAGAACCACCCGGGCTTTGTTCTGCCATCAGGCGGGTATGGTTAATCGTGTCCGTCACCAGGGTGGCGATACGCTGGCTATGGGTATAACCCAGTATTTCAAGGCATTCCCGCGGCAGGTCCTCGGGACGAAGCAGGTTGGCCCGGATGGCATCATCTATGTCATGCTGGACGTAGGCAATCTTGTCACT
This sequence comes from Syntrophomonadaceae bacterium, assembly GCA_012719535.1. Classification (GTDB taxonomy): domain Bacteria; phylum Bacillota; class Syntrophomonadia; order Syntrophomonadales; family Syntrophothermaceae; genus JAAYAC01. The sequence goes on from JAAYAC010000114.1 coordinate 1,944, forward strand.
GTAAAAAATTATTTGCCCCTCCAGGGTGCGGGACCGGGGACCCCCTTCACCATAACCGTTGTGGTACAGGACCCCGTCCAATACCTCGCGAGTAAGGTTGAGCCCGCGCCCGTACCTGCCTTCTTCGATACGGGTCAAAACCCGTACACTGTTTTCATTATGGCGGAAACCACCAGGAACCAGCTCGTTCAAAACCCTTTCCCCGGCATGGGAAAAAGGCGTGTGTCCTATATCATGGGACAGGGCTATTGCTTCAATGAGATCTTCGTTCAATCCCAGGCCACGGCCGATGGTACGAGCAATCTGGCTCACCTCTAGCGTATGCGTCAAACGGGTTCGGAAATGGTCGCCCACCGGCGAGATATAGACCTGGGTTTTGTGCTTTAACCTGCGAAAAGACTTGGAATGTACGATACGGTCCCGGTCGACCATAAAACAGGTGCGCACCGGATCAGACGGCTCCGGCTTTTCCCGGCCCAGGCTGCGGGCAGAAAAGCAGGCGTACGGTTGCAAAACTCGTTCTTCCCTTTGTTCAATCTCCTCACGAATAGTCAACAGACTTCCCCCTGATAGTTTGCTGCGTGTACCGGCGAGTACCTGAGAATTCTGTCTTGAGAATGAAACCGCAGATACCAAGCTTATGGACGCAAATCGTTTTGCCGCGGCAATAAAGCATATCTTTTGGGCCGAAGAATTCAGAATGAAGAAACAGAGAGTCCCCGGTTGGTGAAACCGCTGAACACCGATTATTCACTGTTACTCAGGGCGGGATTCTTATTCTCCTGGTGGCGCGCGCACCCGGTTAACGGGCCACCAAACATTACGGTCGTTAATCCCAGCTAAGAACCTTTCTGCCCCGCTATCGTAGGCGAAGGTCGCGGGTGGCCTGAGCTACTTGTGCCACTCTCCTGGCCAGGATAACGGTACGTTCCAGGCCGTTTTCATCCTGATCTGCAGGCCGTTGCGCCGCGGCTCCCTGGTGCCCGCAATCGTTTTCCCAGTACCCATCACCCACTACCAGCATTCCTTGCGCCAGCATAAGATCATGGATGGCCCGGATGGTGGTTTCCTGGCCTCCGAAGCGGGCTGCCCCAACTGCCAGAGCCCCACCGGGCACGTTCAGCAACCTCTTGTTGCTCCGCAGCAACCTGGTTTTGTCCCAGAATGCTTTCAGGTGACCGGAAACTGTGCCAAAGTAAACCGGGCTGCCAATTATGAGGCCGTCCGCTTTGCTCAACAGTTCAAACGCTTTTTCCAGAGGTTTGCCCCGTGCACATTTGGCAGTACACGTGGTTTCACAATTGATGCAAAACTTGTTTTTCAGGCCTGTTAAGGCTTCCCGGCAATGAATCAGTTCAGTTTCAGCCCCCATATCGCTGCAGGCCTGCAGAGCAGTCCTGAGCATAAAGGCGGTATTCCCATTCTTGTTAGGGCTTCCGTTCAATCCTATAATCAGAATTTTTGACAAATTGACACCCCCAATCTACTTAATTATATATACGACTATTCCGTTTATGTTCCTGCAAAAACAGGAAGATATCCGCTTACCCCCAGAACGTTGGGCAAAAAACCCGAATCTGGCAGCTTGCCCTGCTACAATAAAATAGGAAAAATTTTTGCGGGGAAAAGAACAGAGGGGTAGCCGGTGTATCAAGAGCATCAGAAACTTAAAGAGTTGGCGGTTAACAAATCACAGGTATAACGCAGATTAGGAGCCAATTGTAAAACTGTAGACTGTTATTGGGGTGTCGCCAGGCGAATTTGCGAGGATGAGAGAGAAGATGAAACAGAGAAAGCGGGACTTTCAAACTTTAGCCAACGCCTATACCGGGCATACATAAATCAGTTTGCGAAGGGCTGCATCCCAATGCAGCC
>JAAYAC010000115.1 GCA_012719535.1 Syntrophomonadaceae bacterium
GGTATTGGTCCACTCCTATCACTCCTTGAACCCCCATCCATTGCTTTGTTTTCCACTTACAATGGTAGGGGATCTGGTTGATGGAGTGGTCCACTTTTTTGTGAGCGTTTCCCCGCTTACTGGCTCAACTTTAGTTTAGCGTTTACAGTATTTAAGCCGTTTTTCAGGCACTTATTTGTTTTTTACATTTGTCATCATTACCACGCACTCAACGTGTCCTGTCTGGGGGAACATATCGACGGGTTGCACGCATGTTAAACCATACCCCTGCTCGACCAGGTAACGCAGATCGCGGGCCAGGGTAGATGGGTTGCAGGAAACATATATCATCCGGGGAGGACGCAGTTCGGATACAGCCTGCAGGAAGTCGGGGCTCAGGCCTCTCCGCGGCGGGTCCACTACCAGGACATCCACTTTCCCACCCTGCTCGGCTTCGCGCCTGACCCAATCTTCAACTCTACCAGCGATAAACCGGGCGTTCTCAATTCCGTTCAGCCTGGCGTTTTCTTCCGCATCCCTCACCGCGTCTGCCACCATCTCGACCCCGTATACTTTCCGGGCCCGGTTGGCCAGGAACAGAGCTATCGTCCCTACCCCGCAGTAAGCATCCACCACCGTTTCCCGACCTGTCAACCCTGCGCAATCCAGGACCACCTGGTATAACACTTGAGTCTGGAGGCTGTTAACCTGAAAGAAAGAGCGGGGGGAGATGTCGAACGACAGGTGTCCGATGGTATCCCTTATGACCGCCCTACCTTTTAAGAGCTTGAAATGAATGCCGAGGACAACCGGGGGCGCCTTCCGGTTAATGTTCTGGTATATGGATACCACCTGGGGGAATGCCTTGACGATGTCATCCGCCAGGTCTTTCAATTTCCACCGGTCATGAACGGTAACGAGAATCACCATCATTTCTCCCGTGGCCTTACTCTCCCGGATGACCACGTTTCTTAGGCAGCCTTCCCCCGTTTTAGCGTCAAAAACCTCAACCACGGCTGCAGTCAACTGGTCCTCGAGATAGCTAAGCAGGTCATTTACGGCGGTACTGAAAAGCAGACAATCACGTGCGGGAATAAAGTGATGGCTGCCGGGTTCAAAAAAGCCGAAACAAACACGGTCATCGATTTTCCTGAGGTGGAATTGGCCCTTGTTGCGGTATCGCCAGGGAACATCCATTCCCAGCACCGGCAGCACGGGATGTTCGATGTGGCCGATTCTCTTCAGGGTTTCTGCCACCAGTTCTCTCTTTAAGGCCAGCTGTTTGTCGTAACTGATGTGTTGAAGCTGGCACCCCCCGCAGGTCCCGGCCCGGGGACAGGGTGATTCAAACCTATCAGGGGAAGAAGCCGTAATCTTCTCCAGCTTCCCCCGGGCAAAATTTTGTCTGACCTGCGTAATCCGAACCAACACTTTTTCTCCCGGGATAGCTCCGGGCACGAAAACGGCTAATCCGTCTACCCTGCCGATACCTTCACCCTTTTGGTTAAAGCCGGTTATACTTGTTTCATGAACTTCTCCAGTACTGACGGGCTTATCCTTCACCTTTACACCACCACAATACCTGGCAACCTCACCGTTATACTCCGGTACTGTTATTGTAACCTGCTCCCTATAAGAAATGAACTGGCACCTCGTTCACAAAAAAAGGGTTCTCCCCAGGTAAGCCTGCCCGTATTGCACCGTTTAAAGACGGACGTGATGGAAACCAATAGGCAATTTTACGCGTGCAGGAACCCTCCAGGGGTTTTGGCGGCCATCGTATGATTGTGCAGCTGAGGATATGAAATGGGGTAAAGATGAACAAAACGAAGGCCGCTATTCCAGGGGGAATGGCGGCCTCGGTTACCGTTTAAGAGTAGTTCACTGAACCCTAGTTGAATAGGGGGCTTTTTGCACAATACTTGGTTCGACTATATTGGCATCATCGCCCAGGTGATGTAAGCGATTTAGGGCCGGTCCTTCTATAATATCCCCTTCATAGCTAAACCTTGACCCGTGGCAGGGGCAGTCCCAGCTCCGTTCTGCCGCGTTCCACTCCAATTCACAGCCCATGTGGGTACAGGTAGTATCCACTATATGTAATGTTCCCCGGTCATCCCGGTAGGCGCCACATCTTTTACCGTCCACCATAACCGCCGTGCCTTGTCCATTCGCTACATCTTCTGGCCGGGGCAGCCGCATCTCGAACTTGCCTTCAATAAAATGTTTGGTTGCGTCGACATTTTGTACGATAAAAGTCTTGATGTCAGGATCGGCATGGAATCTTGACGGGGCGTAAAGTTCACAATATGGATTGTCTTTACCCAGGACCAAATCCCGCAGTAACAAGGCGGCGGCAGTTCCGTTGCTCATACCCCATTTCCTGTATCCGGTGGCCACAAATACATTTGGAGTTCTGGAAGAGATTTGCCCAACATAAGGGACTTTGTCCAGGGTTGTCAAATCTTGAGTGGACCACCGGTAGAGTATCTCGTTTTTCCCAAAGGTCTCATCCGCAAAAGCCTGTAAGGCTTCATAGTGCTTGATGGTACATATTCCCTGGCCGGTCTTGTGACTTTCACCGCCGACGAGAATCAGCTTTTCCCCATGGTCCAGCTCTGTGTACCGGAGCGAACGCTTCGGGTCTTCAGCGCTCAAGTACATGCCGCCGGGGTACTCTTGAGATATTTTGACGCCAAGTACGTAGGACTTCTCTGCGTACATTCTCGCGAAATAAAAGCTGTACCGGTCATAGAAGGGAAAGTGTGAGCATGAGATGACATGGTCACACGCAATCTTGGAGCCATCTCTGGTTATCACCTTGAGCTCAGAACCTTGTTCAACATCCACCGCTGTCGTGTTTTCGTAAATAGCTCCGCCCGCACCTGCGATGTAGCTGACCAGTGGGGCCAAATATTGCAGCGGGTGGAACTGTGCCTGGTTTTTCATCACCACGGCGGCTTTTACCGGCAGCGGAAGCGGTATGGTTTCTACGTATGCGCCGCTGATACCCAGTTTTTGATAGGACGTGTACTCATCCTGTATCTTCTTAATGTATTGCTCCGAGTTTGTATATATGCAGGCATCCTCTCTGGTAAATCCGCATCTGATTTGGTGTTCATGAACTGTGTTTTCTATAAATTGTAGGGCAGAGTTATTGGCTTCGTAATAGAGCTTGGCCTTTTCCTCGCCGAAGTGGTTGATCAATTCATTGTAAATAATGTCATGCTGAGCGGTGATTTTAGCGGTGGTATGGCCGGTTGTCCCGTTTGACAGGTTGCCGGCTTCGACCAGAGCGACCCGCACCCCGTCCTTCACCAGCAAATAAGCGGTCGTAATGCCGGAGATACCCCCACCCACGATAGCGACATCAACCTTCATATCACCGGTGGGTTTGGGGAAGGAGGGGATATCTGCCGAATCTCTCCAGTATGGTTCTGGAAATTGAGGCATACCAGGGTTTGAAACATAGTTTTCGCACATAAAACTTCCTCCTATGATAAGTCTCCATATTACATAACTTCTCCAGTAAGTAAAGAATTAATGTAAGTGAAAAAGGGAAAATCGGTTATCCGTTCCCGGGCGACAGAAATATTCCAGAACGGGATATGGGCAGGCTGCACGACCGGGCCAGTTGGAGCTCTGGCCACACTGCCAAGGAGAACCATATGCTCGATACGGCATAGACTATAGTGAATATAGTGAAAGGAGGGTTGCCATATGCATGGACGTTCAAAGTGTCCTCCCTATGAGGATGTTACATGCCCGGAAACAAACGAGGCTCTAAAAGAAGCAATTCGTGGAGAGGCGGAAGCCATTAAGTTTTATACCTACCTTATCGAAATGGCACCTGACCAATTCCAAAAGGACGTTATTTCTGGGATAAGGGACGATGAAAGAAGGCATTTGCACAATTTCCAGGCGGTATATTGCCGGCGAACCGGATGTACCTACAGTTACCCCGAACCGGATGTTTACCCGCCCCAAACCTACTGTCAGGGCCTGGCAAAGGCGTTTAACGATGAACAGGAGGCTTATGAGTTCTATAAAGCGAACTATTTCTGTAATGACCGGCCACTGGTCAAAAAAGCTTTTCTGGATGCACTCCTGGACGAGGCTGAGCACGGCAGGTGGTTTAACAACCTTCTTGTCAGAAATGGTTGTTTCCAAGACCCGTAAGCAGTGAGGCCGTATAGCCCGGTGCAGCAATCACCTGGCATCGTGCTGGAACAGTAAAGCGGGGACAGTTCTGTTGAAGAATCAGAAACCGTTCCCGCTTTGTGTGCGATCGCCGCCTGAGGCACTACTACTAGAGGGCGAAAACTGCAGATTTACGGCGTGAGTTATCAGTGTCTATTTTCATTCTGAGTCCCGTTATCCTGTGTAGCTGCTGCTTCCTGGCTTGTCCCGGCTGCCAGGGGAGGGTGGATGTTGAAACGTGACGTAATCTGCAGCAAGCTTTGCGACCATCTAACCAGTTCCAGCGAAGCCTGAGTTGCCCGGTTGATGGAGTCGCATTGAATGCGGGAGATATTGCTGAGCTGTTGGTGAACTTTTTGCAGTGTGGTAATGATGTCAGAGAAGTTCCGGCATATATTGCCTACTGTATTGGAAGTGTCTACATAATCCATCTGCAGCTCTTCAGAAGTATTGCAGAGGGTTAGCAGCTCTTCGCCAATCAGGCTCAGCCCTTTTTGCAGTTGTTCCATTCTTGTCTGCACCTCGTCGTAATCATCGGCGCCAAGCAGGGATTCCAGGCTTTCTAATCTGGCCAGGACAGCCCGGCAGGTGTGATTAATTTCGATCAATCTTTCCATGAATTCGTGTATGGTCCGGGACTGTGCTGATAGGTCCGTACTCTTTAACTCACCCTGAATATATTGTTTATCGATCAGTTCACCTATTTCGGCGGTAACCACCGGAACGGTGGCGCGAGCTTCTCCCATGGTAATGGCCAGCTCGTGTCCCACTACACCCATTCTATATGCGGCTGTAATCACCTGTTCGATGAGTTGCTGTTGTTTATCCAGCATATGATTCAGGCTATGGCCCAGGCGGCCTACCTCGTCTGTCCCTTCCACCTTGGCCCGCACGGTATAATCACCTTCCTCCACCTGCTTCATCAGTTCGGTGAACTCGTTCAAGGGTCTGGTGATACGGGACGTGAGCATGATGATCAGGAAGCAGATGACAATCATGCCTACGATGACGGTTATCAAAGATACCCGTCCCAGGATATACACAGAGTGCCTTACTTCGTCCACCGGTACTACTACACCGACCGACCAGCCTACGCTGGAGATGGGAGTATATAGGATGTAGTTGTCAATATTACCGATGGTCACCTTCTCCATCCCCGTCTGCCCTTTTACCATCTTCTGGGCGATACGCTTCATGTCAGGTGACACGTGGTCCAGGTGGAAAAAAGACTTCATATAGAAAGTACTGCTGGGATGGGCAATGGCCACGCCGTTATTATCCAAAAGGAATGCATGGCCGGTATCCAAAATTCGTACATCACCGATTATCTCCTGCAGCTTATCCACCGGCAAGTCCACCGCTGCTACGCCCAATAGTTCGCCGCTGTCTCCATAAATCGGAGCCGATGCCGTAACCACGTAATTTCCTGTCAACGGGCACACGTAAGGGGAAGTATAAACCAGGGTCTTGGCCTGGGCCGCTGCCTTGTACCAGGGTCGTACACTAACCTTGTAGCTGGGAGGGTATTTGAATTCGGTGTTGGCATAAAGCCTGTTTGTCTTGGCCACCCCGACATAGACGAACTTGATATCCGGATTAAGGGTTACTATGCGTTGAAAGGAAGTCATCATTTCGTGGTAGTCGCGGTCCTGGGATAGGTCCACTTCCCGGGTGCTGACCTTCTGAATGAAGGCATGAATTTGCTCGTTCTGGGCCAGTGTCCACGCGTTTTCGCCTTTCTGCAACAGGTATCCCTCCACCCGTGCGGCGGCTGCATCAGCCATGGCGCTGGCCTTTTCTTCGCTCAGCGAAGCCACCATGTTCTGCGCCCAGAAATAGTTAAGGATACTGATTCCTGACAGAAAGAACGTGGTTATCAGAAGGATATATACCAGGAGACGCTTTTGTATACTGTTAAACACTCAGCTTACCTCCTTTCAACCGCTTTGTTTCACGTAGGAAAACAGGTTATATTTTTTTATCTTCCGGTACAGGGTGGTTCGCCCTATTTTAAGCGCATTGGCCGCGTGTGAGATGTTACCTGCAAATTGTTCCAGGGCTTTGATAATGTGTTGCAGTTCGATTTCCTCCAGGGGGGCGATTACCGGGGTGTCCGGACCCCGGGGCTCCGTTCCCACGCTTCTTGACGGAGGGCCAGCATTTATGCACAAATGCTCAACGGTTATTACCTCCTCAGCCAGGTGGCAGGCCGTTTCGATTACGTTTTCCAGTTCTCTGACATTGCCTGGCCAGTTGTAATCCATCAGGCACTGCATGGCTTCGGGACCAACCCGTAGGCCCGGCTTATGCAAACAGCGGCTGTAATTGTTGACAAAGAATTGAACCAGCAAAGGAATATCATCCTTTCGCTCCCGTAGGGGCGGTATACGAAGGTTTACCACATTAAGACGGTAGTACAAGTCGGCCCGAAATTTGTTTTCCGCGATCAGGTCTTCCAGATTCTGATTGGTGGCCGAGATTATCCGGATGTCCACCGGTACAGCCTTGTTGCCTCCCACCGGGGTAACTGCCCTTTCCTGTAAAACCCGTAACAGCTTGGGCTGCAGTTCCAAAGGCATGTCCCCGATCTCGTCCAGGAAAAGAGTTCCCCCGTCAGCCTGCACAAATTTACCCCGTAAACCACCGCGACGGGCACCGGTAAAGGCACCCTCAACATAACCGAAGAGCTCGCTTTCCGTAAGCTCACGGGGAATGGCAGCACAGTTTATGGCCACGAATGGCCCGTCCCGGCGGTAACTCGCGTAATGTAGGGCCTGGGCGAAAAGTTCTTTTCCAGTACCGCTTTCTCCGGTGATGAGTACGTTGCTGGGACTGCCCGCTATAGTCCGGGCCAGGTGGAGTAAACGAACAAATTCCCGATTCTGCCCTATAATGTCCGAGAATTCGTAGTGTCCCGGTTTTCCGTCATGATACTTTCTGTTTTTGCTCTCGCTCGCGGACAGCAGCAGGCTGTACCCCACCAAGCGCCCGTGCTCGGCGTACAGGGGTTCAGGCCTGGCGAGTATCTTCATTGTTTGGGCCGCCGCAACCGGTGTCACCTCCAGATTGGCGGGAGGGGCAGAAAGTATTGCGCTCCATGGTGAGTTATCTTCGAATCTTAAGGCCCTGTCAAGAGGTTGGGTTAACAACTCTTCTTTGGGCATGCCCAGCAGGGTTTCAGCTTCACGATTTACCTGGACAACGACCAGATCGGCGTCGAGGACCACCAGTCCCAGTTTGTTGTCCAGCCGGCGGAAGAACTCCTTCAAGAGATGGAGCTCATCCACTGTTTTACGGGCTTCCAGCATCTTGCAAGCGGCTTGCGTAGAGGTTAAAACAATGTTTTCCATCACGCTCGTGTGCAGTTCACTGCTATGCGCAGAAGTGATAAACCCGGCGGCACCCAGCAGACGCCCTCCCCGGGTCACAGGGACGCCGAACGATATGCTTTCATGCCATACCGGGTGTAAGTGTTCTCTGCCGGTGACTTTGGCCACTTGCCGATGGCGGAGGGCCATGCCAATTCCGTTGGAGCCTGCGGTCTCCAGTGAAAGGTGGCATCCGGGCTGGATTACCCCGTTACTGGAGGAGCGTTTGATAACATACAGAACAAACCCTCGTTCGTCAGAAATCAGAATATCATGGTCAACGGATAAATTGGCCTGAAGGATATCTCTCAAGCAGCCGGCAAAATACTCCAGGTCGCCGCGTTCCCGCTGCCGGGTTACCAACTGAGAAGAGCTCAGCCTTATGGTATAAGGACTTGAGCCAACCTCCTGTTCCAGCCCGGCCAGTTGCGGCAATCCGTCCCTTGTCAATTGCTGGTCGAGATCATGCCTGTTATCCATGTTGGACCCTATCGTTTTCGCCATGGTTGTCACCAGCTTTCCTCCGGTTGGATTCCCGTACACTTTGGCTTGTGAAGCAACCTACAGCAGAGAAGTATTTTAAGTAAGATAGCGAAGCCAAACGTATAGTGTGGAGATTATTATGGAAAGAAGCATCAAGGGAAATCCGTACTTCAGATAGTCCATAAAGGTAATATTATAACCGTGTTGAGCACTGATGCCGCTCACGACCACGTTGGCCGAGGCCCCGATAATTGTTCCGTTACCGCCCAAACAGGCCCCCAGTGCCAGGGACCACCACAGAGGGTCAAGAGCGCCTCCGGTAAGCTGCCCGATGGATTTGATCAAGGGGATCATGGTGGCCGTAAATGGAATATTATCAACAAAAGCCGAAAATATCGCCGACATCCACAGTATCAGTATGGCGGTGATGCCCATGCTTCCATGGGTTAACTCCATCAGTTTGCGGGCAATAGCCTCTATAATCCCTACCTTCTCCAGAGAGCCTACCAGGATGAATAACCCCACAAAGAAAAAAATAGTGGGCCATTCAACCGTCAACAGTATATCTTCGGGTTCATTTTCCCGGGCGATACACATGAGCAACGCTGCTCCCAGCAAGGCAACGGTCGCCGGCTCCAACCCCACATACTGGTGAATGACGAACCCAAGCATAACTAGGGCCAGAACAGAAACGGACTTTTTCATGAGCACATAATCCCGAATTGCTTCCCGGCTATGAAAATTCATTATTAATTCTTTCTGTGCCTCGGCAACCTCCAGCCTTTTCCGGAACAACAGGACGCAGATGGAGATGGTAACGGCGAACACAATCACAACCACTGGTGTCAAATTGACCAGGAAATCCATAAACCCCAGTCCCGTACCCCCGCCGATCATGATGTTGGGAGGGTCACCGATGAGGGTGGCTGTCCCCCCGATATTCGAGGCGAGGATTTCCACCAGCAGGTAGGGAAACGGGTGAACCCCCAGTTTTTCCGTTATGGCGAAAGTAACGGGCACTACGAGTAACACGGTGGTGACATTATCCAGGAAAGCAGAGGCCAGTGCAGTGATGGTTGCCAGCACCACCAGCAGTTTGACTGGATCCCCCTTGGTTTTTTGAGCTCCGTAGATGGCCAAGAATTCGAATACACCACTCCTGCGGGTGATGCCCACCAGGATCATCATGCCAATCAATAAACCGATAGTATTGAAATCTACCGCCGCTACCGCTTCCGTTTGAGTTAGTACCCCGAAGGCTACGGTCAGGACTGCTCCTAACAGTGCAACAACGGTGCGGTGTATCTTTTCGGTGACAATGAACGCATAGACTGTGATAAATAGTATGGCGGAGAAGTATATCTGCCAGTCCATAGTGCCCCTAATCCTGCCCCCTTTTTTCTTGTCCAGGGTCCTATTGACTTTGCGGGCTGGAGCAGGGGCTCCGACCCGCAAGAGTCAACGGCTGTTTACCTGTCCTTAGACCGCTTGCTACTCTTCAACCTGCGGTCCTCGCTGGCATTCCTTGGGCACTACACATATTCCCGTGGCTTTGGCTACCAATATGGGCTCTTTGAGCACTTCACACGCCGAAGGCACCTCGGAGCCGGGCAGTGGCCGGATAACCTTCCAGGCCTCGAATTCCATGGTACGCGAAGTATTACCTACGTGAGTGATCCAGCCTACGGCCTCAATGTAGTCGCCGGCATAGACAGGGGCGAGAAAATCGACGTGCTCGTAGGTCCTGAACAATCCTTCATCGCCGTCGTTCAGGATTAGCAGTTCGGTGGCCACATCACCGAACAGGTCCAACATACGGGCTCCGTTTACCAATCCACCACCGTAATGAGCATCGTGTTCGCTCATCCTTATTCTGATCATCGCTTTCCTCATTGTAATTACCTCCTTAATTCTAAATAGACTGTTCACTGTTTGTCCATGGAACTCTCAGCCTTTTCTGGGTACTAAACACTGGTACCATCGGCCAATGCCGGATTGGTCCGGTCTGGTTCTTTAAAGACCAAGTGCCCGATTATCGCGCCAACGATGAAGAAGAGCACGAACCCGAAACCGGCGTTGGCGCCGGGAACAATATTATACAGGCCCTGGAAGGCGTTTTCTACACCAACCAGTCCCAGGTAACCTCTTAGGGCTTCAACTACGCCCCAGCCGAGGGAAGCATAGCAGGCGCCTTTCATAGCTCCCACGAAGCGTTCCGGGAAGAATACGATAAACAGTACCAGAGCGATACAAGGCGGGTAAATCATATTGAGAATGGGAGCGGTCCACTTGACAATCTGGTCGAGGCCACAAATGCTTATTAAGGTGCTGACCACCAGAGTGGCAATAGCAATCTTGTTATAGCTCCATTTCCCACGCCCGGCATCGACAAAGTATTCGGCTGTTCCTGCAGTCAAGCCGATGGCCGTGGTCATGGCGGCAAACACCAGGGCCGTGTTAAACATAGAAGCGCCGACCAGGCCCCACTGTTTGAGCACCACTGTGGCAAAAAGCTTGGCATAATCGAGGTCGGCTAGAACACTACCGGTGGAGGACCCCAGTAAAAACTCGCCAAACTCGATGACTCCCAGAATGATGAATCCTATTATCCCGGCCTTGACCAGGTTGGCGAATACTGCCTTCTTGTTGCCCTTTACCCGGGTGGCGATGTCAGTGAGGATGATCCCGGCAAACATCAGGGCAGCGGGCAGGTCCATGGTCTGGTACCCGTTAATGAAACCATAAGCAAAGGGGTGCTCCGAATACATGGGAGGTACCCTGGTGCCTATGGGGAAAAGTAATGCCTTGGTGATTATAATGATTTCCATCAGCAGCAGCACCGGAACCAGTATCATACTGACTTTGTCCACGATCTTGTCCTGCTTGTAGATAAACCAGTAGGTGATGGCATAGTAGATGATTGTGAATATGACCAGCACGATATAAGGTGAGTTTTCCAGGCCGAAGACCTTGCTCAGGGCGTCCCAGGCTGCGGCGCTCATCCGCGGGATGACGAACAAGGGGCCCATGACCAGAACCGTAAAGCCACCGAATATCTGGGCAAAGTTAGGCCCGACCTTGCTGGCCAGGACGAACAAGGGGCCGCCGCCTTTGTTTACGGCGAAGTAACCCAGGAACGGTAACAACAGGCCGGTAAAAGCAAAACCGAAGAATGCGGTTAAAACTTCCGTCCCGGAATTCCTACCCCAGGTGGTGGGCCATAGCATACAGGAGGCCCCGTAGTGCATGGCAAAAATGGATGCACCTATAGCCAGGAGAACTAGAAAAGGTAATTTGGTACTAACACCTTTAGTATCTTCCATACAGACACTCCCCTCAAATCAAGCTCCTGGAGCTGGGTTAGATTACCCCACGTTCACGCATAGCGGCAATCTGTGGTTCCGTATACCCGATTTCTGCAAGTATCTCGCCGGTATTTTCTCCCAGTAACGGGGCCGGACGAGCTACCTTACCGGGATTTTGGTGCATCTTAATCGGAATTCCCGGAATGCGAATCTTGCCCAAAGCGGGATCCTCCACTTCTACCAGCATGTCACGGGACTGCAATTGCGGGTGTTCAGCTGCTTCCGGCACGGTAAGAATGAATCCGAACGGTATCCCGGCTTCGTTCATGATTTGCCGCAGTTCCTCTTTGGTCTTGGTTCTGGTGTAAGCTTCGACGGCTTCCTTCAGGTCGGGAAGATAGTTCTTGCAGCGGTCGTCATTGGTCTGGTAGCGCGGGTCATTGAGAAGCTCGGGCCGTCCCATCAGATGGCACAGTTTTGCCCACATGGCATCGGTGCCGACCCCCATCACGATCATGCCGTCCTGGGCGGCAAAGGAATCGAAGGGGGCAATACCGGGGTCGGCATTGCCGCTGCGGTTAGGGATATTACCGGCCACGGTATACTCCACCACGGCGTTTTCCAGGACGGAGAACAAAGTGTCAACCATGGCTACGTCCAGGCGCTGTCCTTCCCCTGTTTTCTCGCGGTGATAGAGAGCCATGCAAATCCCTAGAGCCAAATAGGTTCCTGAATAGTTGTCTCCCACTGAAGGTCCGACCTTGGTTGGGGGATTATCAGGGAAACCGGTGATGCTCATTAAACCGCTCATGGCCTGGGCAACTATATCGTACGCGGGCAGCTTGGCCAGCGGGCCGTTCAGTCCGAAGCCAGAAATGGAAGCATAAATAATGCGGGGATTGATTTTCTTGATTTCCTCATAACCCAGCCCAAGTTTTTCCATGGTCCCCACCCGGAAGTTTTCACATACCACGTCGGCGTCTTTGACCAGCCGCAGGAAAACTTCTTTACCTTCGGTAGAGCGCAGGTCCAGAGTCAGGCTTTTTTTGTTGCGATTGAGGAAGGCATAGTAAGCACTGTAACCATTTTTAATAGGCCCCCAGGTTCGAGACTGGTCGCCCACACCGGGTCTTTCGATCTTTATGACCTCGGCCCCATGGTCGGCCAGGTGCATCGTACAAAAGGGCCCGCTGTAGGCTTGAGTAAGGTCAATAACCCTTACCCCATCAAGAATTGCCATTACACTACCTCCTTTCAATGAAATTGCTCAGGTGCGCACCCTGTCCACAAGAAATTGCAAATGGCGTGCCAGGCAAAAAAAATCGGGAGGCATGTACCCTGCCTCCCCGAAATTTCAGGACGGAAACAATACTTGCTCGAATCGACTGGCCACCCGAGTGCTCCCTATAGTGTTTCGATGTGAAACTCCCCGGAGCTGTTGCCGGCCAGTAAGCATCATTTATGCGATTTAGCGCCAAATGTTTCATAATGAACTACTGTTTCGTAATGAAACCGGGTCCTACGACTGCTTGTCAAAACTTATAACCTGCGCTTTCATGATAGCTGGTGAATCATGTGGGCGTCTTGCACGGTTGTGGTTTAAACGGGTATAGTTTTTTACAGTAACTGCAACAGGGCGCACCAACTTAACTGTATTGCCGCGTTTTAGGCGGCATAGTCTGACTCGACGCCGGAAGAATAACCAAACATAGCGGGTGGCATAGATCTTGCGTGCTAGACTGGTAGGCCAGAGGGCGAACCGGCCCTCGTACTACTGAAGAAGAGGAGGTACTGGTATGAACCCATATTACATCGGAGTAGTTCTTGTTCTGATTTCGGCAGCCAGCTTTGGCGTAATGCCCATCTTTGCCATCTATGCTTACCAGGGACAGGCGACTGTAACCACCGTACTGTTCTTAAGGTTCGCTCTGGCAACCATCATGTTTTTTTCCTATATAGCCGTTAAAGTTAAAAACCTGGCTATCACCCGGTCCTGCCTGTGGTCTCTTATCTTGATGGGGGGAGTGCTATACACGCTGCAATCCAACCTGTATTTCTTTGCCGTTAAACATATTCCCGCCTCACTGGTAGCGTTGCTCTTCTATGCTTACCCGGTTTTTGTCGCTGTTCTGGCCAGTGTCGTTGACAAGGAAAGACCGACCCAAAATACTCTGACTGCCATACTGATGGCTCTCACCGGGCTGACCATGGTACTGGGGACGTCCTTGGCCGGACTCAACGTTTTGGGTGCCTTACTCGCCCTGGGAGCCGCTGCGGTCTACTCCATCTACATTGTTCTTGGTAACCGGCTGGTAAAGGATATCCCTCCGGTCATAACTTCGGCCTTTGTGTCACTGTTTGCGTCATTTTCCTTGCTATTGGTTGGATTGATGTCCCGCCAGCTAGTTTTTGATTTTGCCGGTTACGCGTGGTGGCCGATCCTGGGGATAGTCGTGTTTTCGACCGTCATCGCCATTTTTACATTTTTCCGCGGTCTGGAGTTGCTTGGGTCCACCCGTGCGGCCATCCTGAGTATGATCGAACCTCTCGTTACCATAGTCTTCTCTACAGTTCTTTTTCATGACCGCCTCACCGCCTTGCAGTGGGCCGGGGGATTGCTGGTATTGACGGGAGCTTTTCTGGCGGTGACGAATCAAAAACAACCGGCTCACGAACTCGGCCGTCTGCGCGGTTAGAGCCAGGTACGCAGCAGCAATAAATCAACAAGCATGACAAAACATAATAAAACGGCTATCATGAAATCATGGAACTTTTAGCCATGAGGAAAGCGGTAAAAAAAGGGCGTCCGCCCCAATAGCCTGCACGACTGGGAAAAAGCGTGGCTTGATTAAGCCTTTTTGTTTGTCTCGAGGTCAGCGCTGGTATTCTATGGACGAGGTGAGAAATGGCTACTCCGGTTATCATTGACATATGCATCATATTTCTGGCGGCACTTATCGGCGGCCTGGTTGCCGAGCGCCTCAGGCAGTCCCCCGTAGTAGGGTACATTCTGGGCGGTATTCTGGTTGGCCCTTATGTGATGGGAATGGTTGGCGATCTTGAAGTCATCCAGGACTTTTCCGAGATCGGAGTCATTCTGTTGATGTTCACCCTGGGTATCGAATTCTCACTGACCCGGTTGGAAAAGGTGAGGAGGGTGGCGGTGCTTGGCGGAGTGATTCAGATAGCGGTTACCATTCTCATCGGCATGGGAGTTGGTTATGCGGCCGGCCTCTCACTGTACCACGCTCTTTTCCTGGGTTGCGTCGTGTCTATAAGCAGTACGATGATTGTATTAAAGGCCCTGGGAGATCAAGGCGAGGTAAATTCCCTCCACGGCCAGGTTATGTTGGGCATCCTGATTGTGCAGGACCTGGCCGTCATTCTGATGGTGTCCCTGCTTCCCGAGCTCCGCGAATTCTCGCTAGAGAACCTTCCGATACTCTTGTTCTCCCTGGCCAGGTCTTTGGCCTTCGTCCTGGTCATGGTATACCTGGCTCGGAAAGTTGTCCCGGTCATCATGAACCACGTTGCGCAAAGCAGCAACACCGATGCTTTTCTGATCCTGGCGCTGACCATGGGCATAGGAGTTGCGGTCCTTTCCCACGCCGTGGGACTGTCCCTGTCCCTGGGGGCCTTTCTGGCGGGCCTGGTTATCAGCGAATCCGAGTACGTCCATGAGATCGTGGGGAAGATTGTTTCCCTGCGGGATGCCATGGTAATCCTGTTTTTCGTTGCGGTGGGGATGCTGGTTAACCCGACCAGTTTGTTCCGCGATTGGGTTGCCCTGGTGATCCTGTTATCGGTGATTATGCCGGTCAAATTCCTTATCCTCTTTTCTATCACCAGGATGTTCGGGTACCACAGCCGGATAGCCTTTTATGTAGGAATGGGTATGGTGCAGACCGGTGAGTTCTCTTTTGTTCTTGCTAAATTGGGTATGGATAACCAGCTTATACCCCCCAGCCTTTACAACCTGATCCTGGCTAGCTCGATTTTGACGATAGTGTTTACCCCATTATTTATAAGTGCGGCTCCACGCTGGTATTACCGGTTGCGCGAGATGAGGGCCTTGCACCGGCTTTTTCCCGAACCGGATTTGGGAGAAAGCGAGGTGGACGTTACCAGTCTCGACGGCCATGTAATAATATGCGGCTTTGGGCGAGTGGGGCATAACATCGGTGCCGCTCTACAGCAGCTAGGGTTGAAATTCATTTGTATCGATTATGACTACCTGGTGATAAAGGAGCTGAGCAACCGGGGGATTCCGTTCGTATACGGGGACGCTTCCAATGAGATGGTGCTGCTTCATGCCCGTCCCGACCGGGCCCGGCTGGCCGTGGTGGCCCTGCCGGACGTATTCAGCAATCGTCAAGCGGTACACAACCTGCTCAAGATTAACCCTTCCCTCGTAGTACTGGCCCGAGCCCACAGTCAGTGGGAAAAGGAGATTCTGTACCAGCAAGGTGCCACTGAAGTCGTGCAGCCGGAAATGGAAGCCGGGCTTCAGATGGTGAGGCATATTATCCTGCACATGAATCTTCCGGCGGATGCCGTCGACCGGTACCTGGAAACACTCTACATCAAGGAGTACCACGATATCATGCACAAAAAAGTCCAAGATTCAATGCGAGCACCAGCCTTAAAGGTCAGGGAGTATGCCATTGGGGAGCGGATGCCCCTGGCGGGAACAAGCCTGCTTAATTCCGGAATCCGGGAATCGACCGGGTGTAACGTGGTTACGATTAAGAAGGCCAATGGCGAGGTCCTGTTAAACCCCTCCAGTGACGAAGTACTTGAGGCTGGTGACCTGGTGATTGTGATGGGAACATCTTCTCAATTAATGGAATTCGCCCGGATGTACGGAGATTATTCTGGTCAATAGAATAAAGGGCGCGCCTGAATTTGGGTTTGATGTCACATACTATTGGAATGTAAGGAAAAGTGTGACAAGAGGGGCGGCTCCTAATAAGCAGTCCGGCCCCAATACCTCAGCAAAGCCCTAGGAAAGCCCATGACGCCTGGCGGGGGCAAGTGGTTCCCCCGCGGGAATCATGGTTGGGGACTGTGACGGGTACAAGAATGAGCGGGATCGCGCTTCCAGCACTCACTGTGGATAACGGTTTTTTCATGTTTTGCCGCGGGGCCCGGTTTCACACTCGCGAAGCTGGTCATTACCAGGTCCGGGCTTGACTTCCTGGCCGGGAGAATTACCGGTTTCCTGGCGGAGCTGGGCCAAGGTTTTATTATTATCACGGGGTGCCGCCTGCGTGCCGGGGTTCAGGTTGGAGTTGTTGTTAGGATTGCCCGACTTATGCGGGAGAGCAGAAGCCGGGTTGTCTTTCTGGCCGGCGCCGGCTTGCGGATTAACGGCTAAGTCTGTTTTTCTCTCGCCTTTCTGGCTGTCGGAACCCCCAGGTTGGCGGGGGGATACAGGTGGAGGATTGGCCACTGCCTTCCCCCCGGGTTGGTCAACCGTGCCCTTTTTTTCCCGGTCCTTGGCGGGCTGCTCATGGTTACCGCTTAGTAGGTCGTGCGGTTTACCCGGGTTCCTGGTTGTGTCCGCCTTCGGCCCGTCCTTTAGCATGGACGGCGGTTCGCTGGCTTTCCCTTCTGTTTGACCGGCATGGTGCTGGTGGCCGGGGGTCAAGGTTATGGGGGCGGATGCCAACAGTTCCCGGATGCTGCATTGCCTGGCTTCTTCGATCGTAATTCCGCTCCCTGCCTTTCTAACCTGTTCGTAGATAACGAACCTGCCCGGGCTAAGACCGTGTTTTTCTGCTCGGGCGCGGACTTCGGCGCGGGTACTGTACACTTTCACTTCGCTAGACAATCCGGGTTTCCCGGCCACCTCTTCTATTACCCGCCGTAACTTTTCCGCATCTACATAGTTGGTGCCGGCGGCGGGTGCGGTAATGCAGGAAACTATGAGGTTATTCTGCCCTGGTTTGATATAGTGTAGGTTGATGGCTTCATCTACCAGCCTGGCCAGAGCCCGATAAAGGTTGGTGCCCTGGGATGGCGCATGCCGGGCCAGAACGTTACCGTCCTGGTCAAAACTCTTAACCGCCACCACCCGGAGAGATTCATCCACCGATAACTCAAGACTGGGATTGATGTCCAAGGATACATAGGCGACCGCCTGGGGGACAGGTGCCGGTTGCAGCAGGGTAAACGCCAGCAGCAGTATGAGAAATGAAGCGGCTACCAGACCAGGCTTCAAGAACGGGCCAAGGCCCAACTCACGGTAGGTGATTTCCATGCCGGGGCGAACCTCTCCACCGGGATGGGGAACTTTTTTATACAAACCTTCTCTGGTAATGACTATACAATGTTTACCCTGGATTTTCGCAACTAGCCCCTGCTTCTTGAACATGGTACCCCTCTCTTTCGCCTGTCGACTCGAGGTTTATATAGAACCGGAGGTAGGTAAACTCCTCCGGCCGGCTGGCTATAAGTGCGGTGGCGATGATGAACTTTCGGCCCCTTTCCAGCGTTTTACGGTTTACCCCAGTTCTTTCCATTAGTTCTTTTATCGGCAGTTGTTTTCTTCTTTGCACGTATTCCATTAGCAACGCATCACTGGCCAGTACACGTGCTACCCTGAACAGGGTTAAGCGGGAATCACGGTGCCGGGGGGAAGTCTTGACCAGGTCCTCAAAGGTGATGTGGTAACTGGACAAAACCGATTCAAAATGCTCAAGTTCCTCCTGGCGCTCGTCTTCAATGGTCTGGTTCCGGTAGGCTTCCCGGGCGGCTTCAATTACCCCGGGGCTGAATGGTGTGCCATCATCCAGCTCTGTTTCCAAGGGGCAAGTGTTATGGTGGCGGGATTCCTGCCGGAAGTAGTCCTTGAGCCGGCTAGCTATAACCATTCGGGCAAAAGGTAAAAATGGCATTTGTCTGTCCAGGTCGAAACCGTCAATGGCCGAGTTAAAAGCGATAAGGCTGATACTGAGCTCGTCATCTCGTCCCCATACCAGTGGTTTCTTGCACAGTTGTCGGGCGGTCCTGAGGATAAAAGGCTTATATTCGGCGATCAGGTGTTCCCTGGCCTGTGAATCTCCGTTCTTTATTCTATTGAGGGTATGTAACAATTTTTGGTAAGAATCCAAACCCATACGAACGGTACCCCGTGGCAGGCGGTGTCCGCGCATAACTGCAGTTAAATTAATATACGCCGACATGACCTGGTTTAAGGGGGCAAAACCACCCCCTAAAATGAATTTTACCAGACGTATTAATGATTGAGTACTTACAGGACCCGGGTTTGAAGGAGGGATGATCTCAGGCAGAGAAGCAGCGGTAACAGTGAAAGGAAGACCCCCTTGGCGGTCATGAGGGTCTTCGGTTCCAAACTTATTACATAGGAAGGGGGATAATCAGTGCACAACAGGTATATGCGGAGTGGTTTTGTCCTGGTGTTTGTCCTGGCCCTGGTGCTGGTGGTGGCAGCCGGGGCGGCCATGGCTGGTCAGGGGCAGGGCAAGGTAAAGGTAAAGCATAGCGCTGCAAGTGTTTCGGAACAGGTCTATAAAGCAGTTTATGCTCCGGCCACCCTGAAACCGCAAGCGCCGGTAACCAATGTTGAAGCTGTTGCCGAGGTTATTAAACTATTAGGCTGGGAGGAACAGGCCAGGACGCAGGCCGGAGCTCAGCTGTCGTTCCGTGATGCCGCAGCCATCCCCGGCTGGGCCACGGGCTATATAGCCGTTGCGGTGGAAAAAGGCCTGATCCCGGGTACGGGGCAGTTTCAGCCCATGAAAAAAGCTACCCGGCTGTACGTAACCGTACTTCTGGTTAAGGCACTGAATGCGGAAGTTGGCCGCGACATGGAAAATCCGAGCCCCAGTTTTACAGATATAGGTAGCGTCAGTCCGGAAGGGCAAAGGTGTATTGCGCTGGCCGTACTGAATGATCTCGTCAAAGGGTACGGTGACCGGACTTTCAAGCCCAACAAGCCGGTAACCAGAGCCGAGTTCTCGGCATTGCTGGCCAGGCTCCAGAACCGGATACACCAGGGCCTGCAGACACGTATTGCCGGCCAGCTACTGGCAGTGAATGTTGCGGCGGGCAGGATCACTGTAGCTACCACCGTGTATCTTTCGGACGTTGCCTCCACCGTGTACGGAACTGACAACAACCTCCGGGCCTATGAGTTTGTGGTTGCGCCCGGCGCCAGCATCTACAGAGATGGCAAACCGGCCACCCTGGCGGGCCTGCAAAGCGGCGACCGGGTTAGTCTGCTGTTAAACAGCAGCCGCGTTGTGGTTTACCTTAAAGCCCAGGGCACCCCTGGTGCAAGCGGCCAGGTCCAGTTACAGGCCGGAGCACAGCTGGAGGCGGCCATACCTGAAGCCGAAAAAGAGCAAAACCTTAACGGGTCAGGTTCACCCCGGGAAGGCAAGGGTTTGGCCAAGGGAAAAGTCTCCCGACTCTCCTGGAAAGCTTTCCAACCATCGCCGCATAGCCGTTAAATTAGAATAGCCCCGGGTGAAGCGGTTAACAGCTAGAGCGGACCACCGTTGATATGAAAGGTGGTCTTTTTTTTTGAAATTTAGTGTTACCACCGGGTTCAACCGGACTGCTTCGTTTCCTTAACCATGAGTGGTATAAAGTCGCATGGCGGGAAGAAAAGGTGAGGTTACAATATCCAGCCAGAACAGGTTTTCCCACAAGGACTGAATAAAGTCCTGCGTGGAATTCCTCCCGTCTTGCATAAACTAATGCTGCTTTACCTATAGTATGTAGTGCTGAGTTGCTACCGGCGCGGGCAAAGGAGTACACTTAAGAAAGCAGTCGAATTCACTCGCTTACTGGAGGCGGTACGATTGTTACAGTTATGGCTGTCGGTTCTGATTTTTGTCTTGGCTTACGTCATGATTATTATAGAAAAACTGCCCCGCGCGGTGGTTGCGCTTACAGGCGGAATCGCCACTATCGTCCTGGGTATACTCAGCCAGGAACAGGCGGTAAGGGCCATCGATTTTAATACCATCGGGCTTCTGGTCGGGATGATGATCATCACCGGAATCACCAGGAAAAGCGGGGTATTCGAATACCTGGCCGTTAAGTCCGCCAAACTGGCCGGGGGCAGGCCGGCAGCCATGCTGGTGGCTCTTTCCCTGGTTACCGCAGTTGCTTCCGCATTTCTTGACAACGTGACCACCGTTTTATTGATCATTCCAGTCACCTTCTCCATAACCGATCGCCTCGGGGTTTCCCCCGTACCGTTTCTGGTTGCTGAGATAATGGCTTCCAACATTGGAGGGACTGCTACCCTGATCGGCGACCCTCCCAACATAATGATCGGAAGTGCTACTCATTTTGGCTTTTTGGACTTTCTGACCAACCTGGCAGTGCCGGTCAGTATAGTCCTGGTAGCTACCATTGCGGTTCTGGCCTGGTTTTTCCGTAAGGACCTGATTGCTGAGGATAGCAACATCCACATGGTGCTGGATCTAAACGAGCGTGAACTGATAAAAGAATGGTCGCTCTTGAAAAAATCCCTGACCGTACTGGCGCTCACCATTCTGGGCTTTGTTTTTCACCAGGCTTTAAATCTTGAATCCGCCACTATAGCCCTGTTGGGCGCAGCCCTGGTGCTCGTCGTAACCCGGGAAGACCTGGAGGAAGCGCTGCTGGCAGTTGAATGGCCCACTGTTTTTTTCTTTGTCGGACTGTTCATTATCGTGGGTGGGTTGAAGGCGACGGGAGTTGTCACGTTGGTCGCTAAGACAATACTGTCAGCTACGGGGGGGAACCTTGTGGGTACCGGGCTGCTGGTCGTGTGGGTGGGGGGTATCCTGTGGGGGTTTGTGGAC
>JAAYAC010000116.1 GCA_012719535.1 Syntrophomonadaceae bacterium
CGGTAGGGTCGGTGGGAAGACATCGCCTCCAGCACATCGGCTACCGCCAGAATACGGGCTTCCAAATAAATCTCATCCCCCCGCAGGCCAGCCGGATACCCCGAACCGTCCAGCCTTTCGTGATGCTGGGTGATAATAGAGGCTATATCCCAAGGAAATGGTACTTCAGCCAAGAGCTCGGCACCCACCTGGCTGTGCAGGCGGATAAACTCAAACTCGGAAGGGCGCAGTTTTCCGGGTTTGGTCAAAATCTCAATAGGAACTGCAAACTTGCCAATATCATGAATTAAGCCTGCCAGCCGCAATCCTTCAAGCCTGGACTCGGACAAGCCCATTTGTCTGCCAATAGCGACTGCGATCTCGGCCACACGGCGCTGATGTCCGGCCGTGTATGGATCCCGTTGTTCCACCATGCCGACGGCCAGCATGGTAATCGCTTCGAACATCATGATCCGGATGCGCTCGTTCTGCACTCTCTCGGTGACGTCGACCATATTACCGATTATCGCCGGTCTCCCCCTGATGATGACCCGGGTACCCATGCACTCCAGCCATACCTCTGCGCCATCCTTCCTGACACCGCGGAAGGTATAATGAACGCTGGGGACGGAGCCATCCAGCCGTTGACAAATCTTTTCCGTAACCATTTCACGATCTTCGGGATGCACGAGGTTGAGTGGTTCCTGTCGGCTCATTTCTTCGGTAGTATAGCCGAACATTTCCGCCATCCGGCGGTTAACAAAGAAAAACGACCCGTTTTGAATTATATATATTCCGGTCAAGGATTTATCAACCATCTCCTGATACAGGGCCTCCGATTCCCGTAAGGCATACTGCGCTTCTTCCCGCTGGATGGAATTCTGCATGATGTTTACTATCGTGGCCAGTGATTCAACCTCAGCGTCAGACCATAACCTCGTCTCGCTGTTTTCGAGCAAGAGCACACCCCAGGGCGTCCCCTTTCCAATTACCGGCAAGCCCACCAGGGTCCTGACGCCAACGCCGGCAAGGTTGGTCCGGTCAGGCTCGGGTAATACATCTGAATTATAAACCTTGATGATGTCACCGGCTTTAACATTTTCCCAGAGAAAGGGAAACTTCTGAGCCATCACCAGATCACGGTAGTTACGTGGCTTGCGCCCGGCAGGATACCATTCACCTTTGAGGAACAACCTTTGGCTGCGGGGACTGATGTACCACAAGCTGACCCTTTCCGCCCCGAAATTCTCCCCGATCATCTGTAGCGCATTGCGGATGGTAGCCTCAACGTCACTTGACAGGGCAAACTCGGCAGCAACACTGTTGCACAACATTTCATACCGGTGTAACCGGGATATCTCCTGCTGCGCCCGCCAGCGCTCACTCACATCGCGAATTGACAGGACCAGGCAATCTTCTTCATCAATTTCCACGGAAAAGAAACATACCTCCGCCGGGAATTCCCGTTTCGCTCCTTGAAACGCAATGAGATTACACACCTTCTGGTCCCCTTTCGCCAGGGTTTTCACGCCCTCCAGCCCAAAAATCTCGCGTCCCAGTTCCCAGATGTTTTTCCCTGCCAGGTACTGGCCAGAGTCACCAAACATTTGGACCGCTGCCTTGTTATATTGCATTATCCTCCCTACCCGGTTCACCAGGACGAAAGCATCCCGCGTTGATTCCAAAATATCGCGTGCCCTCTTGTCGGCTTTTAGTTTCATTAAATCCCAGAAGAGCCTGGCTCCGACATGGTCAATTACTTTTAGGTAAGTCGGCTTGGTACGGTAAATCTGCTCCAATAGCCGGTTATCGCCGGTAAGTTCTATCATCACTTCAATGTCGGGACATGAATAGAATTCGGTAAAATCGGTGGTAGTTATCAAACCCTTCTTACGGGCATACGCAATGCCCGGAGCCTTCGGGTTAACATCGGCAACCCCCAAAATACGGCCCCGAAACTCTTCCAGTCGGAAATGGTCAAATAGCTGCAGCAGTTCTAGGCAACCTTGTCCCCCGCCTACAACCGCCACCCCCACTTCTACGTCAGTCCCCATGTTCCCACCCCGTAAAGCGTTTCTTGCATGACTTTTTCGCTATTGTTCCATGGTTTTCCTGGTTTGTACCATTAATTACAATAAACGTGACAAGGGGACGGTTCTCTTGTCACGTTTTTGTTTGGTGGCACGGACTTCCCGTCAAGAACCACTATTCATTGCTC
>JAAYAC010000117.1 GCA_012719535.1 Syntrophomonadaceae bacterium
ACGGTGACGGTAAGCCCTTCACGGGCTAACTCCATATTTCCATTAAACTCAGCCTGTGCCTCGCCGGCGATGTCCCGGAGGTCGTATTCGGGCCAGAAGTGGGTTAATACCAGCTTGTCCACCTGGCATTGTGCGGCCCACTGCCCGGCTTCGCGGGCGGTAAGATGGAGGGCTTTACGGGCGTAGGCTCGGTCTTTCTCCAGGATACTGGCTTCCACCAGGAAAAGGTTGGCCCGTTCGGCAATGGACAGCTTTCCCTCAACGTAGTCGGTATCGGCCGAGTACACCAGCCGCCGCCCGAGCGGGTCCTCGGCCTGTATGTAAAACCCCGGCATGGAATGCACGGACGGGAAAAACCGGAAGTGGATATCCCCCACTTGGGTGGCATCGGATATAGCTTCGACCGCAAATTCCTCGGTATCGTTCCAGTAGCGGAAAACAGCCTCCGGCTGGGCGGGTATCAGCAGCCGCAACGGGGTCAAGCGGCGGCCCTGAAAGATGGCACCCCGGATGGCGTGGCGCAGCGCGTATAAATCCACGTAGTGGTCCGGGTGAAAGTGGCTGATGATGACCGCATCCAACTCCCGGAAATCCTGGTATTTTTGCAGAATGGAAAAAACCGAATGGCCGCAATCCAGTAAAACGCGGCTTGATGCCGTGCGCAGCAAGTACCCGGCACAGGCCTCTCCTGCCCGGGGATAAGGGGCCCAATAGCCCAGTACGGTTAGCTCCACTATCATTCCTCCTGTTTTCGGTATTCCCTTGGCTTCATTCGGCCGCTCAGTCCAGTTGCACCGGTTTCACCTCATCTATCCGGAAACTAGATATGAGCCGGCCAGCTTTGAAAAACGACTCGACCCCCCCGCTGGCAAAGAACTGGTACTCCGGGGGATTCTCGCCCCGGTTGGCCAACCCCGACTCGAGCAGGGTAAGCCGCAACTGGTTTACCGTTTCCTCTGCCGGGTCGACGAGGGTTACCCCGCCGCCCATCACCCGGTCGATTACGGGGGCCAGAAAAGGATAGTGGGTGCACCCCAGCACCAGGGTATCAACTCCTTTGGCCAGCAACGCTCCCAGGTAGCCCCTGACTACTTGCTCAACCTCGGCTCCATCCAGCCGGCCGGACTCCACCAGGGGAACGAATTGCGGGCAGGCCGCTTCGTACACTTCCAAACTGGGATTAATCGCCTTTATGTGCTGCGTGTAGGCCTGGCTGTTGACCGTAGCCTGGGTAGCAATAACCCCAATCTTGCCGTTGCGGGTAACGGCTGCCGCATTCCGGGCACCCGGAGAAATGACGTCCAGAAGAGGCAACCGGTAAAGGCCGCGCAATACCGGTAAGGAAACCGACGAACTGGTGTTACAGGCGGCAACCACCACCTTGACCTCCTGCTCCTGGAGAAAATCGATGATGTTTCTTCCCAGACGAATTAGCTCACGGGCGGATTTACCCCCATAAGGAACATGAGCGGTGTCTCCCACGTAAATAATGCTTTCCCGGGGCAGCTCCTCCACAATACGCTTCACCACCGTAAGGCCACCCACCCCGGAGTCAAAAACCCCTATAGGTTTATAATCTTCCAACGCTACACCTCTTCCCGGCAGCCGGGCGGGACTGCCTCGCCAACAAATCTCCCCAAAACATACTGCGAACAAGTACGCACCAGTAATTAATTTAGCACTTTTCTTAAGTATATTCTACAGCTACCTGTGCAGTGCTATGCCCACCAGCACCAGGTCTTGCGTGCCAACAGCCGGGGTGTAAAATCCAGACACCCGAGAGAGGGATTTGTGTAACAAGCCAAGAAGTAGTCAATGAAAGTATTAACCAAAGGAGTCTGGCCCAATGCAGAACAATGTGCGAAAAAGTCCCTCGGGAGATGTACCGGAGATAGACCCAACTTCCTACGTTAACCCGTCAGCAGTTATTATCGGCAAAGTTAAAATCGGTAAGAACTGTTATGTGGGACCCAATGTCGTAGTTCGCAACGATGAGGTGGACGAAGATACTGGCAAGGTAACCGCAGTTGTAATTGGTGATAATGTCAACCTTCAGGACGGAGTGGTCATCCACGCCCTGGCGGGTACCGGGGTAACGGTTGGAAACAACACTTCGCTGGCCCATTGCTGTGTAGTCCATGGCCCCTGCAAGATAGGCCCGGGTAGTTTTGTCGGGTTCAACGCCGTAGTTTTCAAGACGGAGATCGGAAGCGGTTGCATGGTTAAGCACGGGGCGGTAGTCGAAGGAGTCGACATTCCCCCCGGGAAAGTGGTTCCCACCGGAGCCTGTATAACTTCCCCCCGGGACCTCGGTTTATTGCAAGATACAAACACCGAACAACGTGAGTTCATGGAAGAGGTTGTCCATTTCAACGTAGGGTTCTCGCAAGGCTATAAGAAGGTATAGGAAAGGTTGGCCAGGAAAAGCAGGAGCCATCCCCGGCGGCGAAATTGAGGAAAGCTCGGCCGCAACCGCGCTTCCTTACTCCACCTACATTCGCCGCCAAACGTCCGGCCGGCTGTTCTACTCAAGTCGCTCCCAAATCCTGCTCTGCCGGAAATGCTCAAACAGCTCAGCATCCAGCTTGCCGTCCTTGACCATAAAGCCGAGTATCTTCAGGGCTTCTTCCACCGGCACGGCTTTCTTGTAGGGCCGGTCGGCGGCGGTTAGCGCGTCGAATATGTCCAGCAGGGCCAGAATGCGACCCTCCAGGGGTATCTCGTCCCCCTTCAACCCCTGGGGGTAGCCATTGCCGTCCAGGTGTTCGTGATGCATCCCCGCCAGGTAAGGAACGTCTTTCAGTTTGCGGGTAAACGGTATCTTTTCCAGCATCCGCCGGGTCACTTCGACGTGGTCCTCCATTATCTTGCGTTCCGTATCGGTCAGGGTCCCCCGGGGCACGCTTAGCTGTTCCAGCTCCCCCCTGGTCAGCCAGGGGCGTTCTTCCCCCGCCGCATCGACATAGGTCCGCCGCGCCACCTTTTCCAGTTCCTCGACCATTTCCTCGCTCACAAAGGTCGCCGGGTTATCAGCCCGGATTACCAGCTCCCGGGCCTGCTCGATCATGGCCTCCTGTTCCTGCCACCACCGGTCCAGGGTTTCAACTTCCGCCGCCCTGGGACCCTCGTTGGCCAGCACCATCTTGCGCTGCAGGTATTCCGCCCGCAGGCTGGCAGCAATATAATCCAACCTCTGCAGAACCAGTTCCATGCCACCTTCCAGACGGGTAGCCTTGTTCATCACCGACAAGGGAGTAGCAACCTTGCCTATATCGTGCATCCAGGCCGCCATCACCAGTTGCGCGGCCCGGTCGTCATCAAAGTATTCACTGCCCCACCTGCCTTCCGTGACCGCGTTTATTACCCCGACCATCTCCCCGGCCAGCAGAGCAACCCGCCGGGTATGGTTGGCATTGTACGGGGTGCGAGCATCAATAGCGGTGGCCATGACCTCCACAAAGGAGTTGAACAGGTTTTCTATATCCTGTATGAATTGCATGTTGGTAAGGGCAATAGCCGCCTGGGAAGCCAGGGAAGACACTACCTTCTCCAAATACGGGGCAAAGGGAATAACCCGGCCGTGCTGGTCGCGAGCGTTAATCAACTGCAAGACCCCTATGATCTCCCCCTCGTGGTTTTCCAGGGGAATTACCAGCATGGAAGTAGTCCGGTACCCTGTAAGGCTGTCATACCTTTTGGGCCCCGAGAAATCAAAACCCTCGGCTGCGTAAACATCCGCTATGTTAACACTCCGGCGAGTGAGCACCACATAGGCGGAGACGTTTTCTTCCCTAAGGGGCACCGGGGGTAGGTCCACCGGTTCGCCACGCCCCCCCTGGAATATGCCCATGGTCTCGTTCTGAATTATTTTGAATACCAGGTGGCCGTCTTCACACAGGTAGAGAGTCCCCGCATCGGCCCCGGTTATGCGCCTGGCCTCGGTCAGGATCATCTCCAACAGCCTATTGTGGTCCTTTTCTGCGGAAAGCGCTATCCCCACGTTCAGCAGGGTTTCCACCTGTTCAAGTATCTCCGGGGTATACTTATTCACAGGACAATCACCATCCCTTCGCGGGCGGCAAGACAATCAGGATATACCTGCCGCGCTCTCCGTTCGATCTCCTCCAGTTCCTCATCATTGCGAAAAATGGCGTGATGAAATAGCACCAGTTGCCGGGCTCCGGCTGCCCGGACTAGCTTGATACCTTCCTGCCAGGTGGAATGCCCCCACCCCTTCTTAGCAGGCAGACCTTCATAGCCAAGGTATTCCTCATCGGTAAAATTGGCGTCATATATCACCACGTCCGCGCCCCGGGCCAGTTCCACCAGCTCAGGGTCGGGATAGTCATAATGCTCGGTGTCGGTCAGGTAGCAACAGGAGCGCCCCCCGTGCTCGAGACGGTAGGAAGTGCTACCGCTCGGGTGGTTGTTAAGGGCGGTCCTGGCTATAATCCCATCACCCAAGTCTATCTCGTCCCTGCCACTTACCTCACAGAAATCAATGTGGGCACCCATTTCGTGTAACATTACCGGAAAGTGAGGATGCATCATCTGCCCGCGCATCAGATCGGCAAAAGTAGAGTTCATCTGGCCTTGCCCGTAGAGTACAAACCGGTTTCCCGGCACAAAAGCCGGAGCAAAGAAGGGGAAGCCCTGGATGTGATCCCAGTGGGTGTGAGTAATGAAGATGTCCCCGCTAACCGGGCCGTCCTTTTGCATCAGATATTGCCCCAGGTTGTAGATGCCAGAACCGGCATCCAGGATAAACAGCCTGTCACCAATCTCGACCTGGACGCAAGGGGTATTCCCCCCAAACTTCACCGTTCCGGGGCCCGGCACCGGTAACGACCCTCTCACCCCCCAGAAGGTGATTATGAACTGCTTACCACTCATATACCCCGCACATCCCTCCAGACAAATTTCCCCTCGGCCGGCCCCATAAAACCCTTCCTCCAACCATCGCACGGCGGTTCCCAGCCAAGGATTAGATTATGTTAACCGGGATAGATTACCTTGAATCTCAGGAAACTTTTTGCTTCCATTTGCCGGCCGGCCTGCCCCAAATATATGTAGTAACTGCCGGGCTGGGACAGGTTGACCTCGAAGGATACTCCGCCGTCCTTGACCATCAAAGGCTTATAATCTCCAGGCTTGGGTACTTCTCCTGCGCGGGAACACGCCCCTACCGGAACTAAGCTCGAAGCCGCACTTCCCGGGTCCATTTGCGCCGACAGCACCACTCGCGGTCCTGCCGTAACCACGGTGTTGACCTGTTCGGGCCGGGGGCCCACCGGCAGGCTGAACTTGGCTCCCCGGGGACCGGTAAAAGTAACCGACAAGGAGGCGAGGTCAAAAAAACCCTGGTTCCCTTCCGCTGCCAGCCGCTCCAAGAAGCTGCGGTATGCGTCCCGCAGGTAGGGGCTCGCCGCCGGGTTCCGGTAGGCCCCCTGAAATGCGAGGGGCTGGCGGGCCGCCGGTGAACCATAAACCATCCGGAAATACTCGGCGAAGTTTTCATCGGTCATATGCCAGTACTTTTCATAATCCTCTTCATACCTTTCCTGCCCGATAAGTCGCAAGAACTGTTCCCAGGCCGCGGGGTTGGCTTCATAAGAACCAATGCACTGGCAATGAACGCAGTGGCCGAGTTCATGCGTGAGAACTGTAGCCAGCCCGGGCTGACCCGCCTGGCTCCTGGCAGCCGATATGTAGACGGCTTCCTCATGGCCGGGGAGGCCCTGGCTGTAGGTAAAAGCTGCGTAGCCGTCTATGTCATAAGGAAGCAGGTAAAAAGCAATTCCCTTGAATACTTCCTCCGGGGCCTTAATGTCATTAACCAGAGTAATCACTTCTTCCACAGTGTAGCTGTCAGCGGCGTTCACTGGCTTAAAATCGCGGTTTTCGATGGTAGGAATACCGGCCTCACCAGCACCGGCCAGCAGGCTGGGATAGACGTTGAACCACGCGTTGCTGCATACCAGGTTTTCCAGAATAATCTCCCGGCAGTATTTGGCCAGGCCCAGAACATGTATCTTGCCGCTACAATTCCGGGAATAGACAGCGAAGCAACGTTTCGCGTCGAAATAACCTCCCGCCAAGGTCCTTTCCAGTTCCCCGGTGATGATCCCCCACTCGTAAAGCATTTTCGCCTGCAAAGCCTCCCGGTTACGACCGTACTGGCGGGTGACCGCCTCCACGTGGGCCCGGTCGGCCGCATACCAGTCATTAAAGGGAAGCGACCGTGTGACAAAAAGATTTATCACCGGGCTGTTATCATAGGCCCCGGCGGGCGGCGTGAAGAAAAGCACTCCCAGAATGGCCCCTAGCCAAAGCCAGACCATTTTCTTAACGGTTCGGGTACGGTAAGTCTCCAGTCAAACCACCCACCTTTGCGCTCGGTGCCTCCCTGCGTTTCTGTTACACAGGCCGGTCTGTACCGTAAAGGTTTCCCTACTAATTTTACATAAGACTCTGTTACTCCTGCTCAAGTTGTATACTAATTTGTCTTGAAGGGACTGTAGTCCTAACTTATCTTACTTTTTATATTTAAGGAGGATTTTGGTTAGAGATGGCGAATGGTGGTGTTTGGGCTTAAAGCCCCCAAATACTTATCGGGGAGGTTCTCTGGGTGATGGTCACATTCCTAAAGCACTCTTGGAAAATGGTGTTGGCAGCCACTTTAAGCCTCTTCCTTGTTATCACTTTCTATCCACTCACCTCTTTGCCATTGCATGCCGCTGCCACGGCTTTTTCCGATCTACCCTCGGCCTCTCCCTACTACCCTTATGCCAGCTTCCTGGCCGGTAAGGGGCTGTTTACAGGTTATCCCGATGGCAGCTTTCGTCCCGCCGGTCCCATCACCAGGGCCGAGATAGCCTTCCTGGTCGCCAAGGCCGGCGGGCTTTCCGGATACAAACCGGTAAGACCCACGTTCAAAGATGTAAGACCAAGCCACTGGGCCTACGAAATGATTGAAGCCGCATCCCGGGCCGGGTTGATTAAAGGGTATACCGATGGCACCTTCAGGCCCGAAGCCAGGGTTAGCCGGGCGGAAACCGCCTCCCTGGTTTTACGGCTTACCAAAGAACCCCTGCCTTCCGTGGACCTGCCTGCATCGGTAAAAGACGTTCGCCCCGGCTTCTGGGCCAAAAACCAGGTTGCCGCCGCCATCGACGCCGGTATGATGGGCTTAACTACCCAGGAAACCTTCGCTCCCGATCAACCGGCCACCCGTGCCCAGGCCGCCCGTGCTTTAGCAGTGCTGCTCAACTTGGCTCCCGAACACATGAGAGTACCCCTGAGCGGTACCCTGGTACCACTTAAGGGAGAAGTTATGCTAACCCAACCGGGTAAAGAACCACAAAAGGTAACGGCTGAAACCACCTGCACCAAAGGAGCGGTCATCAAGACCGGCTCGAGCGCGGAAGCCAACCTGAAATTCCCGGACGGCTCCAGCATCCTGCTCAAACCGAACACTGAACTGGCCATCAACGATGTCCGGGGTCAAGCTGTCATCAAGAAAGACGGTTCCCCCGGCGCGACCATCGACTGGCTGGCAGTAAAACTGACCAGGGGCAAGATCTTCGGCGCCCTGGCCACCTCCTACTTCTTCCAGCATCAAGAAACCCAGGCCAAGGTGGGAAACACCACTTCCGGAATACTCCGGGCCTTCAAGCGGGGTCTTCCCGGCAACAACCCGCCCTGGTGGAAACAGGCTTCGGCGAAGAGAGTAAGGGTAAAAGTAGACATGCCCTGGGGGGTGGCCGGTATCAGAGGCACCTTCTGGTCCAACGAGGTAGGGGCCGCCGGTCAAACCACCAGCGTGGTGGACGGTGAAGCCCAGGTAACCTCGGGAGGCATCACCGTGAATGTGGCGCAAGGACAGCAAACTACCATAACCAGTGCCCAGGCGCCGCCTGCACCTCCGGCCCCTATGCCGCCGGCCGAACAGCAGGCCTGGCAGCAGGTCCGCAACTGGGTGGAGCAGACGGCTCAGGCCATTGACAACAATACCCCGGTGGTAGAAGCCCCAGCTCAGGTCGAGCAGCCGGCCGTCCAGGAACAACAACAGCAGCAGGCAACGGTTTCTGATATTACTCAGCAGGTTATGGATTCATTCAACCAGTCGACGGGGGGGACAACAACTTCCACGACCTCCAACAACAGCGGAGGTGGTGGGAGTAGTGGAGATAGTAATACAGTAAGCATACAAACAGTAAACGCTACGGGTACCACACTCATAATAACTTTGTCAAAGGGGGTACTCTCTTCGGTATTAGACGACTACGTCCCCAAGGTGACCCTGACTGATGGGAATACGTATAAAATAGGTGTCTGGGACAGCAACGGGAATCCAAGTATTTGTCTGGAAGGCATACAATCGTCTGGCACAACAGTAACCATTATGGCAGTTGGCGCCCAAAGTGGGATAAACTACACCGCCAAACTTTATACGGGTACCTTGTATGAACCTGATTTTAGCACTGTTGCTTCCAGTAATCCTTTTGTATTCACCCAAATACCTAGCATGACCATCAATCCTTGCGGTTTGACCGAGGGTTACAGCGGAATGATCCTTTCTGTTAGTGGTACCAACACGCACTTTACTAGCGGAATAACGACATTGACGATAACTGATAACTATGAAGACAACGTAACCGGCAGTTCCACCCTCACCATTACCAGTCAAACGTCAGCCAGTATTGCGCTCGCAGATGGGCTGAGTTCTGGGTCGTATTATGTTAAGCTGTTTACCAACACAGAAGTAGTAACGGGGTCTTTTTCGATAAGCCCGTTGCCGGGCTACATCGAAATCAATCCCACGGGCTTACCTGTAGGTTATGATACAGTGACTTTATCGGTATATGGAGTTGACACCGACTTCGATCAAACAACTACCCTAGCCATATATAAGGATGGTCAGTATTGCACCGGGAGCTCCACGCTTGAAGTTACTAGTCCGACTTCGGCAAGTGTAACTCTGGCGAGCGGGCTCGCACCAGGACACTATGATCTGGAGTTTACGACCTCAACAAAAACCATCGGGAGATCCTTTGATATCACGCCCCAGGGTGGCTGTATAGTTCTTAACCCAAGTGGATTGACCGAAGGTTACAGCTCAGTAGTGGCTTGGGTGTACGGTATCAACACAAACTTTGAAGAGGGGCCGACTACTCTACAGATTTTCGACTCTAACCATTACGATGTTACTGGTAATTCTCTTCTTACTGTTACCAGCCCAACCTCGGCCAGTATTGCGCTGCGCGACGGTCTCCCGGCGGGTTCATACAACGTCGAATTGACCACTCACCTGGCGTATGGTGGGGATAGAACGTTCGGAACCGACTTAGTAGTAAGTTCGCCTGTGGGCAATCTGGCAATAAATCCCAATGGGTTACCAGAGGGTTACAGCTCGGTAACCCTGTCAGTCTATGGCACCGGTACGCACTTTGATAATACGACCACGCTGGCAATACTTGACGCTAACAACGTTGACGTTACGGGAACCTCCAGCTTAGCTGTTGCCAGCCCAACCATGGCCAGTATCTCCCTGACTGATGACCTGGCTGCGGGGGATTATACCATAAGGTTAACCACCCCAACGGTTACCGAAGTAGTCTATGCTTCTCTATGGGTTGCCTCTCCGCCTGGCTATATAGAACTCAACCCAACTGGGTTGAAGGCTGGTTATGAAAACGTAGCTATCTCTGTTTACGGCACTAACACGAACTTTATGGGCGGAACAACTATCCTGACAATACATGATAGCAGCCACGCAGACGTGACCGGCGCTTCGACGTTAGAGGTTGTTGACTCAACCACGGCCATTGTAAACCTTGACAGTGGGCTTGCTTCCGGAGTGTATGATATTGAACTGAAAACGAATGGGGAGTCAGTAGGCAGAACCTTTACTATTGCGGCTCCCTCGGGGTGCATCGCTCTCAATCCCAATGGCCTGACGGCCGGTTATAGCACGCTGTCCATTGCCGTTACCGGAATGAATACCGCCTTTACAACAGAAACGACCACCCTTAAGATACTTGATAGTAACAATCAAAATGTTACAGGTTCCTCAACTGTGACGGTTATCGGTCCCAGTACAGCGACCATTGACCTGGCACCAGGCCTTGAACCGGGCACATACAAAATTGTGCTTACCACACAAATGCCCGGTGGTGTGCAGCAAGAATTGAGTAATGTCCTCTCTGTTTATTGAACCGACCCGATTGATTAAAAACTATTACCAACAACACATGGGCTAATTGATAGAACCGGGGTTAACCCGGTTCTATTTTCGGGCTCCCACAGGTATCATGAAACTTTCGGCAAACCGCGCGCTAAATGTAGATTGCTTCGTAGTAGCCCAACACCATCCGTGGGACATAGGCAGGATTCTTACTTTGGGTGTAGAATTTGGCAACTGGGGTAAGCTCAACTTTTGTTGTTGGGCGGTTATTGTTTAGGTTTTTGAAGGGATCTCTAAATGCTGAGACGATTTGCCTGGAAAAACTACATAGTCATTGGGTCCCTCGGACTAATAGTGTTACTGGCCTCCATGCTAGGGTTGGGGGAAAAAGCGGAGCTGGGGGCTTACGATACCTGGTTCAACCTTCGTGGGGTGGAGGCTCCCGGCAAGGACATCGTGATCGTCGCCATGGATGAGAAGTCCATGGAGAAGCTCGGGCCGCTGCCCTGGTCGCGCGCTGTGCATGCCCGGTTGCTGGATAAGCTCCGGGAGGCTAAAGTGGTGGGTTTTGATGTGTTCTTTGACGGCCCTACCGACCCGCTAGTCGATAAGGCTCTGGCCAAGGCTATTGCCAGGCACGGGCATGTGGTGCTGGCCACCATGTTTGCCTTCGAGCAGGACGAAAACGGCCAATGGGCCCAGCGTTTCAAGGTTCCCCTGACCCAGCTGGCCGAGGCGGCTGCCGGGCTGGGGTTCATCAACACTTATGCGGAGAAAGGCAACATCGTCAGGCGCGTAACACTAATCGATGTCAACACCCTCGAACAGCCTATTCCCTCCTTCAGCGTGGCGATTTCCATGACTGCAGCCGGACTCGGGCTGGACGACCTGACTCTTAAAGACGGTACGGTCAGTTTCGGCGGGTTTAACTTGCCCGTTAGCAGGGATAACCAGGTACTCATAGATTTCTGGGGACCCGCCCGCACCTTCCCCACCTACAGCTATATCGACGTGCTAGAAGGACACGTTTCCCTGGATAACTTCCGCGATGCTATCGTTCTGGTAGGTATCTTTACCCCAACCGAACAAAGCAGCTATGCCGATACTTATGAAAATCCGTTTACCAAGGGGAATCTGGTACTGGCCGGGGCCCTGCCCTGCCCGGGGGTGGAGATACACGCCTCGGCAATTAAGACCTACTACACCAATCGCTATTTTCAGCGCGCACCCCGGTTGATTAACCTGGCCATCCTGATTCTGGCCTGGCTGGCTACCGTTTTTCTCGTCCGCAACCGTTCTCCGCGCCGTGGCTTTCTTTCCGCTCTGATACTCGCAGTGGTACTGGCAGGCGGTGTGTACCTGGTATGGTTGAAGGCTCATTATTGGCTCAACGTGGTAGGTCCACTGGCCATGGTCGGTCTCGTATATACCGGGGGCACGGTGGAGAACATTGTGCGCACCGAGCTGGAGCGCCGCCGTACCCGGGCGATGTTCAGCCGTTACGTTGCCCCCTCGGTAGTAGATGAGATCCTGAAGGATCCTGATGCCATCCAGCTGGGCGGGGTGAAACGGGTGGTTACGGTGATGTTTGCCGATATCCGGGGTTTTACCGCCTACAGCGAGAACAGGGATCCTGTCGATGTCATCGCCCGGCTTAACGAGTACCTGACGGTCATGACTGAGGCTATTCAGAATAACGGAGGAACCCTGGACAAATACCTGGGAGACGGGCTTATGGCCTTCTTTGGAGCCCCCCTTTGCTTTGACGATCATGTGGAAAAGGCAATAAAAGCCGCCATCGAGATGCAGCAGAAGGTGGATGAGCTTAACCGGAAATGGGAGGTCCGAGGGGCACCGCCTTTCAAGGTGGCCGTGGGCATCAATACCGGACCGGCTGTAGTTGGTAACGTGGGCAGCCCGGAGCGCATGGATTACACCCTCATCGGGGAGGACGTCAACCTGGCTTCCCGTGTCGAAGCGCTAAGCAAGCTTTTTGAGACTCTTATAGTCATCTCGGAGCGTTCCTACAACATGCTTCCCGAAGGGGAACTCAAAGCATCCCTGTATTACCTGGGCGCCGAGCAGGTGAAGGGGTTTTCCGACCCTGTTGCCTGCTACTCTGTAGCCGGTATGGACCTGCACTTCGAAAAATCAATCGACCCCGGCTTCAAGTAGGCCGGGGTGTTCGTTATGCCGCCTCATCTTCCCGCCGTATAGTCGGCAGCTACCGGGTTGGACAGGTCTACCGTTCCTGCCAGGGTATCCACCGGCTCACCTTCAATCAAGAAATCGACCCTTTTGACGGTGGGAAACTGGGCCAGAGTATTGACCACCGAGTATACTGCCAGGACCTCGCCCTTTCGCCCCTCTATCTCTCCAATTCTGTCGTTAAAGTTTACTATGCACAGGCCGTCCGGCTTAAGATTGATATCGAGTAATTTTGTTCCGGCGGGAAGCGCTTGCTTCAGGTTGGGATTACGGGGACCGGTTAGTAGTTCGTGCATCGTTTGCCGGGCAATACCCTCCACTTTGGGGATATCGCGCTTCTCCACCTCCAGGCCGTTACCGTCCCGCCGGGCAAAATACAGGTCTATGGTAACATGTTCCTGGGCCAGCTCCTCAAGCTTGGCACCCTTGTCTGTTGATGTTACGGGCGAGGGAGCTTTTTCCCCGCGGAGCGGAATCTTGACCCACTCTTCCCATGCCTTCAGCCTCGAATTGTCCTTGGTCCAGCACCCACCTCCAAGCCCCACTACCAGTAAGAGTAAGGCACCCAAACATACGGGTTTTCGGGCCATAGGTTCACCTCCCCCAACCCCTGTTCCGCACAGGCCATCTTAATTGATTCTATGTACAAGCTATGTCAGATATGCCACCTTTACCCAGCAAAACGGCAAAAAAAGAGGAGCGCTTTAAGCGCTCGCCATTATGAAGGAGGAGTTATTAAAGCAAACTGAGTTTGCCATAAGCTGATTTGTTAAAAAAAGCGGACATTTCTGCTACTTTTTTTGCGGTGTCAGGTGCACGATAATAGTAACTCGCTAACTGCATACAGAACCTAGGTTCAGGGCGAAAGACTTCATGCCCTGAAATCGCCGGCTCTCACATGACACCGGTCGCCTTCTTTTCATATTTAACTATATCAATCAAACACTCACGATTCAAGTCATCTACAATATAAAGAGTACCTTTGGCCTGCTTGGCAACGTCGCGCAAGAAAATTTTGTTTGATTCTATACCGATGCAGATGAACTTTATTTTGGCCTCCGCGACTTTTTCAGCTGCCTCCAGCGCGTCCTTCTTGGCATCGAAGCTCCACAAGGGGAAGTTCGGCATACCATCAGTTATCAGAATCATTAACGGATTACTTACCTTGGACGATTTAATCAGCTCGACTGCGGTAAAGATGCCATCCGCCATGGGAGTTAACCCGCCGGGCCTTATCCTGGCCAACCCTTTCGAGAGGATCTTGTGGTTGCGCGTAAACGGTACCGCTACCGTAGCATTCATTTCCTGGAAGGTAACCACCGCCACTTTTTCTCGTCCCGTTAACAACAGGTGCTCCGCCAGGTAACAAGCCGCCTGCCTTTTTTCGCCGGCCATGCTGTGGCTGGCGTCAATAACCAGGCATACATCAATAGGGACATACGATTTACGGTCGTATACGTGCAGGTCCTCCTTCTGAATGGTAAGGTGATTATCCCCTCGCAAAAGGCTGTTCTTTTTGGCTTCGATAATGGTCTCCGGTACCGCCAGGTCGCCAGACCAGTTCTTGTCTGAAAGCCGGACCGCTTTATTGCGGTTGGTGAATTCCACCCTGGACGGCTTGTAGTCACACTTGCCCAGTTTCTGGTATCGCCGAGAGGTGCCAGGTGCTTTCCGTATCTTGCGCCTGATCTCGGCCTCCAGCTCACATTTGTGATTTAACAAGTACTCCTTCAGTTCTTTTCCTTCCCTGGTTAACACAGGCCCGAGAAGGTTGTTCTTTATCAATCCCAGTTCCTTGAGCTGGTCAAGGTAGTGGTCCAGATCACCCCACTTGCGCTTTTGCTCGTCCTGATTTTTACGCTTAAATATGTTACTGGAGTAACTTTCAAGGAATTCTTCAATCTCCTCTATGCTAGCAAATTTTTCAGCCAGCTTCAAGATTAACTGGTTCTGATTTTCGCGCAACAGAAGCGGATGATACTCACCTTTAGCCTTTTTCCAGGGTAGCATTAAATATCCTGCGAAATTCTCCTGCTTTTCCTTTTCCCGGCCGTGCGATATCTTCTTTACTTTCACCAGTTCCAGGCCAGCCTCGGTAACCGCATCTTCCACCGCCTCAGCAATGGGAAGAATTATGCCATACTTTTCCGGGTTTAACTTGGCCAGCATATGAACGTGGCTCAGCTTCTCCTCTTCCTCGGAAACTGGTTTAACCTCGCCCTGGAACAATTCGTAAACCAGCCCTTTCCCGCTACGAGTGCTTACTTGAATGCGGAGAGCATAGTCCAGGGCGTTCTTGAACTTTTCGTCTTCCATGAAAGTTAAGTTGGGGTTTTCCTCCACCAGGTACTTTTCAATAGCCCAGAAGACGTGTTTAGCCACCTGGCGGGCATCCACAGTACCGGGTTTGTGGAAAACGTCAATGTGTACCACCTGGTCGGGATCAATGAATTTCTCGTAGGTGCGGCCCGCATCCCGGTTGGTCAGGATGCGAATATGGCCTTTTTTTCCCGGTACAACCGCATGTGCTTTTCTACTTACGACTGTACTCTCTCCCAACCTTACTCCCTGTTCCTGACCAAAATATATTCCTAGATAGTTACCGATTACACTTGATTTATCAAATGCTTCATGCTTTTCAGTTCTCATGCCGTCACCCCCTAGAAATCGCTGGGATTGAGCGCTTTCTCGGTGGCGATCAACTCACTACGTCCCATATCCCTAAGCCTGCGTGCACCACCTTCAAACGCTTCTTCCTCCCGGTCCTGGGCAACCTTAATTTTCCCCTTCTTTTCTCGTAGACTAAGTATACTTTCTTTTGGGGACCTGGATTCCAGGCTGTTCATTATCTTAACCAGGGTATCACCATCCACCCGGTGCTTGAGCGCCAGCGGAATCATGTCGATTACATCACCGGTGGTAACCTGCTTCCGTTTGCGCAGTATACTGTACAGAATGGCCCCCTGCTGGATAGCTTCGATAGCCCGCAGGCTTTCCAG
>JAAYAC010000014.1 GCA_012719535.1 Syntrophomonadaceae bacterium
CTTTCGCGGTAGAAACTTATGATGCGCTCGTCAATATACTCGTCACGGCAGAAACCCAGGTGCATGGCCGGCATGACAATACGGTTTCTTATCTCCAGCCCGCCAATGCTAGTTGATTCAAAAAGCTTCATAAACTCCTCCCCCTCTCTATCTCCATGGAAGCAAGGGGACGATCCTGTTGCTTCCTTATGGTACCAGGTAGACTTCGTCGCCGCGGTGTTCAAATTTTTCACTCAGCTTCCAGTAGGTACCGCGGCTGAGCTTGGTGTCCTTCTCCCACTTAAAACTGATGTATGGAACATCCCCGTCAAAATACACTTTGACAGGCTCAGTTATTTCCATTTCCTGCCGGTCTTGGAACACCAGGGTTAGCTTTTCCTTGCTTTCGTCTATACCAATCACGTAAAACGGAGAGTCCTCAACCACCACCGGATGAGTCTCTTGCCCCAGATGGATGTAATACCCTCCATTTTCATCCCTTTCCAAGTGGGTGGCAAAGAGGTTGACAATTTGCAGTCTGAACATCTCGGCCCCGTTGGCATACCACTTGCCGTTCC
Source organism: Syntrophomonadaceae bacterium (assembly GCA_012719535.1). Lineage (GTDB taxonomy): Bacteria > Bacillota > Syntrophomonadia > Syntrophomonadales > Syntrophothermaceae > JAAYAC01. The sequence continues at coordinate 558 of JAAYAC010000014.1, forward strand.
TGGCTATCCTAATCTCATTGATAACGTACATCCCGCTTCCCCTTTCCCGAACCAATCGCAGGCAACTAATGGGCACTGGCCTGCACCGTGACAGACATACTATGCAATTATTATAATCCGATGTCCAGGCGGCCTCAAGTGCGATAAACAGGCTTATTTGGCACAAGTGCACACGGGGCACCCATGCGAAATCTGTGTGAGCAGGCGCTTGATTCATTTGCTCCGGGCGGAAACGGCCTGCGGCTTGCAGCCGTGAGCCTGCTCGTATATAGCCGTTATTTCATCGTCGGTAATTTCCCTTCCCTGGCTGTGCAGAGCGGCCAGCCCGAACCCGTGCTTTTGTCCCAACCTGCGCAGGTACTCAATGGTTTCCAGGGGTATCCGGCTGCCAATACTGTAGTCACAGTGGTCACCTTCCAGGGCAAGCAACATTGTCTCCGAGAGACAAGCCAGGCTGACTCCCTCGCGGCAGCCCAGGTTGGAGCCAAAGGCAATCTCGTCCGGCAACTGCACCAGCCCCCCTTCAAGGACCAGTACGTCCTTGCGCTGCTGGTATACGGCGGGAGACACATCGGGCGGGCGGGCCACATCGCAGACTACAGCCCCTGGTTTTAGGTAATCGGGCCCGATGAGGTATCCGGGTGAATTGCTGGCAGCAATAACCAAGTCGGCCGAGGCCAGGCCCTTTTCCATGTCAAGCGTAATGGTGATGGGAACCGTCTCGTTCACGTAACCGGCTACTTCTTCCAGGGCGGCCAGCGGCCTCAGCAGACCGGGCTCGCCTGCAGCCAGCGATTTCCGGAAACGGTCCAGAAGCTCGCGCGCCTCGCCTGTGCTGGCGGCTTCCAGGGTGCCCAGGACCCGGGAAAGCCACCCGGCCAGGCCTTCCCGCCTGCCTTCATTCATAAGGGACACGGCATGCCGGATCATTTCGTCAGCTACGGTAAACAGCCTGCGCGTACTGCTTTTCTTACGGCTCGGGTTACCAATCAGGCTGATATGGGTCAGCCGCTCGGCCAGAAGAATTGCGCAAACCCTGCCGATGGAACCGGTGGCCCCCACTACCGCCCCCCGGGCCCGGTTAAGGTCGATGAACATCTTTTCCGCACCGCAGAAAGCGGCCTCGACCGCCATGGCAACCGTAAAGCTGTTGCCCGAGGTTATCGCCACCCCGCGCCCCTGAACATCCCGCCCCCCTCGGGTTACAACCGAGGTATAAGCTCCTCGGCCCACTACCTGGGCACCCATATCGCTTCCCATGTCGACCGCCTGCTGGATGACTTCCACCAGCTCCTGGCGCGGCAGGGTCATCATCTGCCGGGCCCCGAAGGGAACCGCAATTAACCATCCTTCGGCCACCTCACCGGTCCGGGAGCGTATGGCCGGCATATGGCATATTACCCCCGGCTCAGGGTCAATGGCCTGCCAATCCAGCAACTGCTCCAGTTCTCGCCCGCTCATCTGTTCAAGCGAGGGGGTAGCATCAATCATATCACCAATTCCGGGATAGTGGACCAGGAAAGCGAATTTCTTGGTTGGTTTTTCTCCCGCCTTCAGTTTCGATGACTTGACCGGCCGCAGGGTGTGACGGTAATCCGCAACTCGGCCCGGCTTGGTGTTGTCGCCAATAATATAGCGGAAAAGCCAGGCATAATCCTTACGGTAGATAATCTCGCAGATCTTGTCCAGGGCCTCAATAACCCTGTCTATCTCATGGTATTCTATGGTCAGCGGTGGCTCCAGGCGAATAGTCATCGTATTGTTCAAAAAGGGGGCACAGCGTATACCGAACACATTGAGCAACAGGCCAGAAAGCAAGGCGCAAAAGCCACCGCGTTCGGTGAGGAAGATCATGTCAAAGGAGTCACCGGAAGGGAAGCCTTCCATCTCCAGTCCCACCATCAACCCTTCGCCGCGCACCTCCTTGATGACTCCCGGCCATTTCTGCTGGACAAGGCGGGCTTTCTCAACCAGGTAGCATCCCTTGGCCCGGGCCTGATTCACCAGCTCGCCTCCGTTTTCCTGAAGCTTTTCCAGTACCGCCAGGCCGATGGCGCAGGTAAAGTTGTTATTGGCAAAGGTGGAACTGTGCAGACGGCCGTAATCTTCGTTCCAGACCCGGGGTGTGGCGAGGCATACCCCTAACGGGACCAGCCCTCCTCCCAAAGCCTTCGACAACAACAACACATCGGGTTCCACCTGCTCTTTCTGGCAGGCAAAAAGGTACCCGGTTCGGCCGAGGCCGGTCTGGACCTCGTCCAGGATGAACACCACCCCATACTCGCGGCAGAGTTCGCGGGCCCCACCGAGGTAACCGGGCGGGGGCACAATGATTCCTCCTTCTCCCTGGATAGGTTCGACGATGAACCCGGCGATGTCATCCCCTTGGGCTTGCAGTAAATGCTCTAGCGCCGTCAGGTCCCCGTAGGGAACCCTCTTAAACCCTGGAACGGGAGCCCGGAAAGGGGTCTGGTAGACTCGGCGACCGGTTGCCGACAGAGACCCCAGGGTTTTCCCGTGGAAGCTGTTATCGGTGGATACAATTATGGATTTTCCGGTGGCCGACCGGGCGAGCTTGATAGCAGCTTCGACTGCCTCCGTTCCGCTTTGTATGAAGGTAGCGTACTGCAGGTCCCCCGGAGTCAAATCAGCCAGACGTTCGGCCAGCTCCACCGCTTTGGGCGGCACCGAGGGCTGCACGAGGGTCGGCAGGCCTGAACGATGAAAATCTTCAACCGCCTTCCAGATAAAGTCGGGGTTGTAGCCAAAGGGAACCGCCCCGTATTGGGCTATAAAGTCCAGGTAACTCCGGCCTTCATCATCATAAAGGTAGTTACCGGCTCCACGCACATACACCTTGTTTAGCCGGAAGGTGTCCAAAATGCGGTGAAGAGTCGGGTTCAATATCTCTGGCCTCGACATCGAAGAACGTCCCTCCTCTACCGTTCCATCTATTATCCCGATTGCTGGCTATTGTGCACATTCTCGTGCACCTTCGCTATTATTGTATATTTAAGCAGAAAAAATATGCACCTGTAAAGGAAAAGATTAAGCAATTATCCCTGTCTCCCGGAAAAACAGGTGAAATCCCATCCGCCTGGATGTTTTTTGCATGGTAAAGCATAATTCATGGCTTCCGGGGAAAGAGTAAATAAAAACTAAGAATGTTTCCTCTGTCAAAAAAGTAAAGGGGGGTTCGCCGTGAATGAAAGCAAGACCACAAGGGATATTGAATTAGGTACTTTTGCCTTTCTGGGTACCGGCTGGTGGGTGTTCCACATTATTGTGATAGCCGGGTTCTTCTACCTGGGATGGCTGTACGGCGGCGCCATTTTCCGTTAGTATTAAGCGACAGAAAAGACTGGGGCAAAACCCCAGTCTTTTTCTGCCGGGGGTCAGGCTTGAGATTGTGGAATTTGTTTTTCTAATACCGGACGGGAGGACAGAACATGGCCGAGTTTCGCTTTTCGCCCCGGCCCAACCGGGCTGCAGAAATAAACTGGCACGACTGGAATAACGAGGCTTTTGACCGGGCGGAAAAGGAAAATAAACTTATCTTATTAGCCATCAGCGGTGTTTGGTGTCACTGGTGCCATGTCATGGATGAAACGTCTTATTCCGATCCCCGCATCATCGCTCTCATCAATCGTGAGTTCGTTGCTATCCGAGTGGATACCGACCGGAGGCCAGATATCAACCAACGATATAACCTGGGTGGGTGGCCGACCACCGCCATCCTCAGCCCGGATGGGGAACTGATTACCGGGGGGACCTACCTGCCCCCGGATAAGCTTTATCATATGCTCACCCGGGTCAACGAGACGTACGCCAAGTCAGGCTACAAGCTGAGACAAGAAGGAGTTCCCCTCACCCGCAGAGAGCAGCGGTTCAAGGCGAAAAAAAATCAGGACGGGCAACTGCCCCCGGAAGACCTTATAGAAAAGATCGAAACTCAGATCATAATGCAGTATGACCGAAAATGGGGAGGATTCGGCCCGGGACCGAAATTTCCCATGGTTGAAACCTTGCTTTACGCTATCGATGCTTACCAGAGAACGGGCGACAACCTGTGGGAGGAAATGTTCACCCGGACTATGGATAAGATGGCCACCAAGGGGATGTACGACCACGTGGAAGGGGGGTTTTTCCGTTATTCAACCGACCGTGAGTGGCGGGTCCCGCATTATGAGAAGATGCTGGAGGACAATGCCCAACTCATGGGGGCCTATCTACGGGCCTGGCAGGTTACCGGAGCCGGCTGGTTCCTGGATGTGACTTATGATGTATTCAACTACCTACGCAATAACCTGTTCCTTCCCGAACAACACGCCTGGGCAGGGTCCCATGACGCCGACGAGGAATACTACCTACTAGATGAAAAACAACGTCAGAGGCGTCCATCGCCATATATCGACCGCACCATATATACCGACTGGAATGCCCTGCTGGCCGAAAACCTTCTACTCATGGGCATATTAACTGGCGTGGAACGCTTTGTTGACGCGAGTATTCGTACTCTAGAGGGCCTGTGGGCCAGAAGCTGGGACCCAAAGCAAGGCCTGGCCCATTACTTTACTGAGGGAAAAGCTTACCTGTATCGTCAGCTAGCCGATGCCCTGGCCTATGGGCGGGCTGCTAACCTGGCCTACCAGGTAACCGGCGATTATCACTGGCTGGAACGTGCCCGTCTCCTGGCCGATTTTTGCCTGTTTCACCTGGAGGCTCCGGAAGGAGGATTCTATGACTCCATCCCTGACGAAAGTTTCCGCGGCCCACTATCCCGACCCGGTGCTGATCCGTTGGTGGACGCCCGCGTAGCGCGGTGGCTGCTAGAACTCGGCTTTCTAACCGGGATTGAACGTTACGGGAATTCGGCCCGCAAAGCCCTTTCTAGATGGGATGAAAATTATCTACTAAGTTACGGCGCCATGGCTGCAGGTTTTGCCGGTGCCCTGTTGGTCGCAGACAAACCGTGGACAGTCGTAACCGTGGTCGGCGAAAAACATGACCAGCAAGCCCGGAACATGGTAAATGAATCCCTGCGGCAGTACCTGCCACACCGGGTAGTAAGGTGGATTGACCCCGTGGCCGAGCGTGCTCTGGCCAGTCAGCTTGCAGGTCCGGAACTGCCCCACCAGGCTACGGCCTACATCTGCACGGGCGAAACCTGCCTACCACCCGCCCATACCATCACTGAGTTGCTAAAATACCAGAGTGAGGGCTTTCTCAACCATAGGTAAGCCCCCGACCAAAAAAACCGGTGACGGCATCTCACTGCCGCCACCGGTCCTGGTCCTGGCAGGATTTAGTCCACGCCCATAGCGAGGCACACATTGTTTTGTGCACAATTGTGTCACAAAAATTTCAAGAATTTCAAGCCTGACCCCTTGTCCTTGTCTACCACTCTGGCGGCAGTTTCTTGAGCTGAACCAGATCAAAGACTGGGCCGTCGAGACAGATGTACTCGGAGCCGATGTTGCAGCGGCCGCATTTGCCGATGCCGCACTTCATGCGCATTTCCAGGGTGGTTATGACCTGTTCGTCGCTGAATCCCATTTTCTCCATGGACTGCAGAACAAGTTTAATCATGATCGGCGGCCCGCAGATGACGGCGATGGTATTCTCCGGACTGGGGCTGATCTCTTCCAGGTAGGTGGGCACGAAGGCGACCTTGCCGTTCCAGCCCTCCTCGGGGCGGTCAATGGTGGTGAAAACCTGGGTATCCGGCTGGGCCGGCCACTCCTCGAAGAGTTCTTGCTTGAAGCAGAGGTCGGCCACGCTGCGAGCGCCGTAGAGAATTTTGATGCTACCGTATTTTTCTCGGTGCTTGAAGCAGTATTTTATTAAGGACCGCAAAGGGGCCAGGCCAATGCCCCCGCCGATAAACAGCATGTTCTTGCCTTCGCATTTTTCTACCGGGAAGCCGTTGCCGTACGGGCCCCGGACTCCGATCTCCTGGCCTATTTCGATGTCGTGCAGGGCATCAGTCAGGACCCCTACCCTCCTGATAGCAAATTCCAGGTGGTCATCGGCCTGCCAGGAGACGGAAAACATCCCCTCACCCACGGGCAGCAGAGAAACCATGGCCAGTTGTCCCGGCATTACTTTGAAGGGAATACCGTTGTCGGAGGTGACGTAAAATGTTTTTACATCGGGCGTTTCTTCAATTATGTCAACGACCTTGACAATACTGGGAACTAGAGGGTTCTGGCAGTTGCAGTTATCTGACATCCACATCCACCTCCCGCAACCGGTTGATGATTGAAACTATATTGACCCCGTTGGGGCACATAACCACACATCTCCCACAGCCGGTACACCCCAGGGTTCCATACCGTTCATGGATAAATTCCAGCTTGTGCAGGAAGCGGTTGCGGAACCTTTCGTGCTTGCTCTGGCGGGGGTTATGCCCCCCGGCCATCTGGGTATACTCCGGGTACATACATGAATCCCAGCAGCGGAAACGGTACCCTTCCTGCCCCCGGGTCTTCACCTGAATGTCAAAACAGTAACAGCCGGGACACAGGTAGGTGCATATGCCGCAATTCATGCACTTGGCGGCCAATTCCTCCCACACCGGGTGTGCGAACATCCGGTTGAGTTTCTCCGGCAAGCCTTCTATATCAACTCGCGTCCGGAACTCGGCAGCTGATGGTTTCGGCAGCTCCCGGTCCCCCAGGAACTCGTTCAACTGGTTGGTGAGGGCCTGTCCCCGCTCGGTCACAGGCTCCCAGCCAAATTCTTCTCCGGCGTCGTACAGAATCACATCGGCTCCCGCCGGCTCCAGGGGGTCGACTCCCATGGAGGAACAAAAGCAGTGGGGACCGGGCTGGGCACAGGCCCTGCCTATTACCGTCAGTTTTTCCCGCCGGGCCTTGTAAAAGGCATCTTCATATCCCCGGGTTAGGAAGACCTCGTCGAGAACGTTCAAGGATTTGGTGTCACAGGCCCGGGCACCAAAAATCACGCGCTCCCCGCTGTCCGCGCAGACCTCTTTGACCTCCGCTTGCTGGCCGCTGGTCGCGAAAGTATACATCTTTTCTGTCTGGGGCAAAACCACGCTCTTCGGGGACATCAGGGTATTCAGGCTTTCCAGCGCCAGGTTTTCGCCGCTGACTGCTGCCGACCAGACGCCGAAACTGCTGATGGCTCCCTGCTTCAGAGGCACATATACCTCCGCCTTTTCCGCAAGCTGGTTGAGAACCGCCTCAATCTTGGTCTTGGCTAAAGTCTTCATCAGGTTCACCTCTCTTACAGGAAGTTATCCGGGTCATCGGTCCGGTACCTGCTCAGAGGGGGCTTGGCGCCTTCCTCCAGGCTCAAAGCAGCCTCGTACGGCCCGAATAACTGGTTAACATCCTTGATAAGCTTGCGGTTCAACAGCATCAGGGGAATACCCACCGGGCAGGCCCGTTCACACTCGCCGCATTCCACGCACCTCCCGGCGACATGCATCGTCCTTATGACATGATACATCATGTTGTCGGCCAGGTTGGTCTCCCTTCCCACCCACTGGGGCCGGGTTTCCTCGAAAATGCACCGGCGGCAGTTGCAGGCTACACATATGTTACGGCAGGCATAGCAACGGATACAACGGGAAAAGATATCGGCAAAAAACTGGTACCGCTCCGCGGTGCTCATGGCCTCGATCTGCTTGACTTCAGCAAACCTCTCCCCGCGCAAATGCGGCTCCTGCTGGACCCCCAGCAACTCGTCATAGAGGACGGGATTGGGATGCACGCACTGCCGGCACTTGGCGGACAGGCCGGCGGTATCCTGGTTTCCATCCAACCCGGATGCGGCCAGGGCGTGCGCCACCGGGTCTTTCATGCCCGGGCAACCTATACCTATGATATAAAGCCTTTCCCGGGTAAACTGTTCGTCTTCCAGCAACCGTACCACGCCACGGGAGTCACAGCCCTTCACAAAGATGCCGATCTTTTCACTGCCATCACGGTAGTCTAACAAATAAGTACTGAGGTTATGAATACAGAATTCATCAAAAACTAACCGCTCCGCCTCCTCGGGCCGGCGAATGAAAACAGGGGTACTGCTGAAGGGTTCCGTTCCTTTTTCCCACCCGAAAACCACGTCTACCTGCTGGTTATCAAGAAGTCTTTTCGCTATTTCACGAACTCTGGCGGTCAGCTCACTCATCGGGCATCCCTCATCTTTCTGCTGGGGCCTACCTGGCGCACGTCCTCAACCACCCGGGTTACCACATCAGCAAACTTCTGGCCTTCGGAGCCCGAAATCCAGGCGGTATGGTACCTCTCCGGCTCAAAGCCCAGGTATTCCAGGAAATTCTTCATCAGGGTGTGGCGCCTACGCGCATAGTAATTGCCACTACCATAGTGGCAGTCACCCGGGTGTCACCCCGAAACGAGCACCCCGTCCGCCCCCTGGTGGAAGGCCCGCAGGACAAACTGCGGATCCACGCGGCCCGAGCAGGGAACCCGTATCAACCTGATATCCGCCGGGTACTGGAGACGGTTCAGGCCTGCCAGATCCGCCCCGGCGTATGAACACCAGTTACAGGCAAACGCCACTATTTTGGGTTCCCAGTTGGGGTTATCTATAGACACAGTGCATCCACCTCCGCGACGATTTGTTCATCGGTGAAGCCTTTCAGGTTCAAAGCCCCCGACCGGCAGGCACCCACACAGGCCCCGCAGCCCTGGCAAAGACCTTCGTTCACGGTCGCCACCCGGCGTTCGATGACGCCGCCGTGGCCCCTTTCCTGAATGGCTTTCATAGTAATAGCCTTATAGGGACAGATGGGAACGCAGAATTCACACCCGGAACACTTGCCAGCCTCAACCTCGGACACCATGGGCTGGGTCGCCAACTCCGGTTTGGAAAACAGCCCGCATACCTTGACCGCCGCCGCACTGGCCTGGGCTACGGTATCGGGTATGTCCTTGGGACCCTGACAAGCACCGGCCAAATATACCCCGCCGGTGAAGGTCTCCACCGGTTGCAGTTTAGGGTGGGCTTCCTGGAAGAAGCCATCCTTGTCGGTGGAGAAGCCTACCAGTTTGGCCAGTTCGGCCGAGCCCCGGGCCGGTACCATGGCCGTGGCCAGGACCACCATATCGACCTCCACCTCGATAGGCCGGCCCAGCAGGGTATCTTCACTCTTCAACACCAGCTTGTCACCGCGCGGGTAGATCTTGCTCACCCGCCCCCGGATATACTTAACTCCGGCATTGACCCCGCGCTGGTAAAATTCCTCATAGTTCTTACCGGCCGTGCGGACATCCATGTAGAAAACATACGCCTCGCTACCGGGAATCTTTTCTTTCACCTGCATGGCGTGCTTGGCGGTATACATGCAACACGCCCGGGAGCAGTATGTCTTGCCTTTGGTATCATCCCGCGAGCCGACACACTTGATGAAGGCTACGCTCTCCGGTATCCTCCCATCCGACGGGCGCTTGATCTTTCCCCCGGTGGGTCCGGAGGCATTGACCAGCCTCTCAAAATGCAGCCCGGAGACAACGTCGGGAAATCTCCCATAACCGTATTCACCGTAAGTTTCCGTCCAGTCAAACAGGTCGAACCCGGTGGCCATGACTATGGCACCTACGTTCTCGGTAACCAACTCGTCCTTGTCTTCAAAGTTGATGGCCTTGGTTGGGCAGATTTTTTCGCAAACCCCGCACTTTCCCGTCTTGAACTTACGGCAGTTTTCGGCGTCAATGACCGGCTTGTTGGGGACGGCCTGGGGAAAAGCCTTGTGTATGGCGGTCCTGGTTCCCAGGCCCAGGTCAAACTCGTTCTTTATATTCTTGCTCGGGCACTTGGTTTCACAGGTACCGCAACCATTGCACTTATCCCAGTCCACGTACTTGGCTTTCCGCCGGATGGTGACGGTAAAGTTGCCTATATACCCGCTGACTGCTTCGATCTCCGCATAGGTATACATCTTAATGTTAGGATGCTGTGCCACAGCAACCATCTTGGGGGTGCTTATTCAGGCGGAGCAGTCCAGGGTGGGGAAGGTCTTGTCCAGCTGGACCATTCGCCCCCCGATGGTGGCCTCCCGGTCCACCAGCACCACCTCGTAACCGGCTTCCGCAATGTCCAGGGCCGACTGCATGCCGGCAATGCCCGCACCGACTACCAGGGCCCGCTTGGTAATCGGTATAGTTCCGGTCTGCAGGGGCTTGTTTTTCAATACCTTGAAAACTGCCATCCTTACCAGGTCGGACGCCTTGCGGGTCGCCTGTTCCTTGTCGGCGTGAACCCAGGAGTCCTGCTCGCGGATGTTGACCATTTCAAACAGGTAAGGGTTGAGTCCCACATCGGCAATCGCCTTGCGGAAAGTATTCTCGTGCATGCGCGGGGAACAAGAGGCAACCACGACCTGTTGCAGGTTGTGTTCTCTTATTGCTTTCTTGATCAGGTCCTGGCCGGGATCGGAACACATGTATTTGTAGGTGGTGGCGAAGACCACTCCCGGCATTTCCGTAGCTTCCCTGGCTACCCTCTCGGTGTCTACCACCGCAGCAATGTTGGTGCCACAGTCGCAAACAAAAACCCCTACTCTTTTCATTCACCGGCCACCTCCTCTCCCTTGGCTTTGGCTTCTTTCTTGATAAAAGCTTCGGCTACCTTGACGGCTTTTTCTTTATCCTGCGCCAGGAGCTGAGCCACTTTCTTCATCTTCTCGGCATCTGCGGACAGTATCCCTGCCAGCCGGGCCGCCTTGGCCTCATCGTCCGCAAAGATACGCGAGGCCAGTTTCAGAGCGCCTTTGCTGGCTCCAGCGTTCTCCGCTGGGGAGGCAGGCGCCGGGGTCTCCGCCGCCCCGGCAGTAGCAGCCGTCCCGCCGGCCGGTTCTTCGCCGGCCTCAGCCTTCCTGGCCGCCTTAGCCCGGTCGACTTCCGGGGCCGCCTTCTGGCGAGCGGTTGCCTGGTCGGTTTCCTCTTCCACCTCTTCCGGCAGGTGGTTGATGTGGTACAGGGCATTGACAAAGTGCCGGTTTATCCCGACCTCCTCAGGGGCAACCCCGCAGGCTACCGCCACCAGTTCCGTTATATAGTAGACGGGAAGGTTGAACTTAACCCCGAACATTTTTTCCACCTGTGACTGTCGCATGTCCAGGTTCATCTGGCAAAGGGGACAAACGGTCACTATGCTATCCGCCCCGCGCTCCTGCGCGTTTTTAAGGATCTCGTAGGTCATCCTCAGACCCACCTCCGGGCGGGTGGTAGCCAGACTGGCCCCGCAACACTCGGTCTGGTGGGACCAGGCAACAGGCTTCGCCCCGAGGGTCTTCATTATGTTATCCATGGACTCCGGGTATTCCGGATCGTCGAATCCGGTGTATTCCACCGGTTTCACCAGCAGGCACCCGTAGTAACAGGCGGGCTTCATCCCTTTGAGAGGACGGGTAACCTTGCCGCCAATAGCCTCCAGGCCGATCCTCCCTGCCAGTACTTCCAGTATCGACAGGGTCTGATTGCGGGCCTGATAGTCCATACCGATAATTTCCTGAATCTGCCGCTGCAATCCGGCATCCCTGCGGACCTGGTGTTCGGTAGCCCGAAAACGGCTGTAGCAGGCGGCACATGGAGCCAGAATATCCAGGCCCTCCCTTTCAGCCAGGGCCAGGTTACGGGCCGGCAGGGCCAGGGAAAGCACCCTGTCGGTGCTGTGGGCGGAAGTAGCCCCGCAGCAATTCCACCCGGGTATTTCCTGAAGCTCAACCCCCAGGACCTGCGCCGTCTTTTGCGTAGAAACGCCATACTCCACCGCAGTGGCTTCCAGTGAACATCCCGGATAGTAGGCTAGTTTCAACTAGATTCACCCCCCGTCTGCTTGACCCGGGCAAACATCTGCTTGACATGCCCCTGGTCTTTAATCACTTCGGGCAGCAGGTGGACCTTGCCCCGCTTAAACATGGGCAGCCCCAGCTCGGCATCCTTGAATAGCTGCCTGGTCTTCAGGTTGAATTCCATCAACAGGCCAACCTCATGAACCCGGCCGTACCTTTCCACCAGTTTAAGAAAAGTCTGGTTGAAGGTAGCCACCCTGTGGTCGGTGACGATGCCCATCCTCAGGGCTTCCCTGCGCAAGGCATCCATTAGAGAGGCTACATCCACCCCCCGTGGGCAGCGAGTCGTACAGGTCTCACAGGTGGCGCATATCCACGGGCTCTGGGCTTTTAGAGCTTCGTCCACCATCTCTAGTTGCAGTAACCTTATTACCTGCCGGGGGGTGTAGTCCATGGCAAAAGCCGCTGGGCACCCGGCCGTACATTTCCCGCACTGGTAGCACAGGCTAACCTCGGTTCCGCTCTCCTGTTCCAGCCGCCGGATTATATCCTTCTGGGTTGGGGCAGGAGCCACCAGGACCTTCTCCATCAGCTCCTCTCCTTTCTATAATTGATTGTAGGTCGTTTGTAACCTGGCGGAACAGCTGGTGCTTGTTAAATAATTCACAGAAGCTCAACTTAGCGCAGTTTTTCAGTTACAATGTATCTTAATGTAAGGAACACTCAATTGCAAGTTGTATACATTATAAAACCCGCAGTTTTGGCAAATACTATAGAAGTTATGCAATATCTTTCCCCACTTGTTGAATCACCCTGCTGACCTGCCCCGTTGCTTTAACCCTTATTCTGAATATATTCGTGTATGGCCCTGGCAGCTTTTTTCCCCGCCCCCATTGCCAGGATAACGGTAGCCGCTCCGGTGACTATATCCCCGCCGGCAA
>JAAYAC010000118.1 GCA_012719535.1 Syntrophomonadaceae bacterium
GGTATATGAAACGGAGCCAGCGACAGCGGTTGTCGAGATAGTGGAAGAAATGGCATCGCCGGAGAGTATGGTGCCTGAGGGGACAACCTGTCCCGGAAAACCGGGCTATGAACCATGGGAAGATGAAGCGACGGAAGCTGGCGGGCCTCCGTTGCCAGGAGCAGAGGAGCCGTACATAACACCCGAGAGCAAGGAAACGCCAGTATCGGAGGAGCTTCCGTCGAAGCCGGAGTGGCCCGCAGGCAGTGTGGAGGACATGTTGGTACAACCTATGCCAGAAGATGGTAGCGCTCCGGAGTTTGTTACACCTGTTCTTAATGCTTCTGTGCCCGAAGCGGGCACGGTGGAGACGGTCCGGGACAAGGAAAATGAAGACCTGGAACCTGGAGACACTGAACGCAAAGAGGAGGCGAAGACCGCTGAAGATGCTGAAGAAGATACCGTGGTTGGGCCCGGCGAGTCCCGTCCGGAAACGGCACCGGCCCAGCCGGGGGAAGAAGCCGTATACCTGGGGATTGAAAAAGCCTTTGCCGCCAAGTTTAAAGGCGATTATGAAAAGGCGGCCCGGGAGTTTGAACATGTATGGCAGTTGACGGATGACCCGGAGCTGGTGTATTTGGTGGGCATGGAAGTGGTCATGCTGTACCGCGAAATGGGGCAGTATGATGAAGCCTTGCGCGTGCTCACTTTACTGAGTACCAGTGACCTGGTTCACCCGGCACGGTTGGTTGAGGTCTTGCGGGAGATGGAACACCTGTTAACGACCCGGAGGTTATTACACGAAATCGGCCTGCCCGACTTGCCAGCTGCCAGAGTTCCTAGACTTATCCGGCTCAAGGTTATGCAGGCACTAAATGATACTATAAATAACTTTGGTGAAGGGAGTTAATGATATGAAGCAAAGCCAGGAAATCATCGGCATTCCAGTCTTCTCCGTGATTGACGGAAGGGAGGTTGGACAGGTCAAAGACCTGGTTATCAACCCCGAGGAAGGAGCGGTAGAGTACCTCCTGGTGGGTACCGATGATTGGTACCTCGGGTCCAAAGTACTTCCCTTCAGTGCGGTTCTGGGTATCGGGGCCCACGCTGTTACTACCGAAAGCGATACCCAGCTGGCCGGGCTCGCTGAATTGCCGTCCGCAGCCGCTTTGCTACGGCGGGGTATTAAGGTTAAAGGAACCAGGGTTCTTACCCGGAAGGGCGACCTGCTCGGGGTAGTTAGTGAATACGAGGTAGATGAAAGCACGGGTAAGATAACCGGTGTTGAGTTTACCGGCCTGGAAGGCAACGGGGAGACAACCACCGTTTCCGCCAGCCAGGTGCTGACCTTTGGCAGGGATGTTTTAGTAGTCGACGAGAAACCCGGAGAAACAGTCCCACTTGCGGGAGGACCCAAAGTACCGGAAACTGAGAGGAGCGGTGGGACTGCGGTGGACCCGGCGGTTGTGGAGCGGCCCAGAGAATCGGAAGCCACACGCCTGTTTATTGAAAGGCAGAAACAATTCCTGATGGGTAAGAAGGTTATCCGGGATATCAGGGACGATGCCGGCAACATCCTGATTGCCGAGGGAGCCGAGATCAACGAGGTGTTGTTGGAGTTGGCCGAGATTCATGGGAAGCTGATGGAGCTTTCGCAGAACATAAAGTAAGATGGTCAACCCTAGCAAGTAGGAGGTCGTAATGCCCGCAAATCGCAAAGCAATATGGTGGGGGACGGCAGGTGCACTGCTGGTATTCGTAATCACCGTGGTGCTGGCTTCCAGTGTTCTGACCGTGTGGGATAAAGGTAAGGTGCCGGCCGGTTCATCGGTGGCCGGTATACCCCTGGGTGGGCTTACATATCAGGAAGCGCGCTACCGGTTGGCCCGGGAGCTACCCGGCCGAACGGGCAGTTACCTGGCTTTTAGGGGAGCGGGGAAGACCTGTACCGTACCCTGCAAGGATTGTCACTTGCGTCTGGACATTGACGGTTCCCTCCGCCAATGCCTGGGCGGTTCCCAATCGGGGCTGAGGGGGGTGTTGTTCCACGCGGTGGTGCGGGGAAAGAGCCTGGACTACCCGGCTGTTTTCCGGTGGGACAACGAGTCGGTCGAAAAGGTGATTGAGCAGATTCGGCCAGTCTTCGAGGTAGCCGCCCAAAACGCGCGCATAATTCTCAAGAATGATACCCTGGAATACATACCGCATCAGCCCGGACGGAGGATTGATGAGAAGCAGACCTTGCAGCGCCTCGAGCAGGTCTTGCATAAAGGCAGGCTGGGACCGGTAGAAGTGGCTTTCATGACCGTAAGCCCGCTGGTGAAGCTGGAAGATATAAATGAGGTAAGGGATGTTCTGGGGGTGTACGTAACCACCTTCGACCCCCGCCAGCAGGCAAGGACTACCAACATGCGGCTGGCGGCCGGCGCGGTTGATGGGACCATCGTTATGCCCGGACAAGTCTTTTCCCTGGATGAAACCCTGGGACCCAGGAGGGAGGAGAACGGGTACCGTAGAGCCCCCGTCTTTGCTGCGAACCGGGTGGTCCGCGATTTAGGTGGAGGCATTTGCCAGGTTGCCACTACCTTGTATAACGCGGCCCTGCAGGCTGGTCTGGAGATAGTGGAGCGGAGGCCACACTCCCGGCCCATTACCTATGTGCCTCTAGGTCAGGATGCCACCATCGTTGCTAACATGTATGACTTGAAGTTCAGGAACAACACCGGCAGTCCAATCCTGCTGGCAATGTCCCTGACCGATAACCAGTTGATGGCCAGGATCTTTGGTTGCCAGCTGGACAACGGTAAGAAGATACGCCTGGTGACGGAAAGACAAGAAATTCAACCCCGGGTAGAGGTCAGGTACCGTCCGGATCTGCCCGAAGGTACCCGTACCGTTAAGCAACAGGGAAGGAAAGGCTACCGGGTCAAGACTTACCGCATCGTGTCCCAAGACGGGCAAGATGTGGAAAGGACACTGTTATCCCAAGATTATTACCCCCCGGTTAATACCATCATCGTGGTTGGTCCCAACTACCCGGGAGAAAAGAAATAAACCGACTTTTCAACGGTCTAGAAAAGGAAGAAGCCGCGGCAGTGCGGCTTCCGTGTCATTTAGCAGGGTCCGGGCCCAAATCCAAAGTCACCGAAGAAAAACAGCAGAATGATGAGAAGCAGAATTAACATCATTCCGTCGCAACCGCAGTCACGCATATATCTTGCCTCCCTTCGCATAAGGATTTTTGAAACAGATACAGGAGCAGGATGAACTATAGGTGCATTGCTACTTAACGGTTCACGTGGCTGGAATTCATCCCTCCCTTCCCCGGGCCGAACACCGTTACGGGTGTTCAAGACGCTGAGTGGGTTTTCCCGCTGGCTAATATATGTTATGAATGCGGCCCTTATATGGTTACTATTCTGGTATAATTACTACAGCCCCCAAAAAAAAAACCACCGTCCGGTGGGCGGTGGTTTAGTCGGCGGCGCTTACCTGTGGCTCCGAGATTTCGTCACTTTTCTTCTTGTTCAGATTCGAAAGCAGGTTCAGTATCATCATCAGGGTTTGCGGGTTCAGGTTCTGGTTATCGCTGTGGCCACCTTTGGCCGAGCTTACCGCAGTCAGTAAGCCGGAAAAAAGGTCGCGGGTCTCAGTGGTTGAGCTTTCAACCATGGGCGGTACCGACTGGTGCTGGTAGTATGATAGGTAGTTCATGATACCTGCCAGGTTGACTAATGATAAAATGCCGACTAAACTGGGTATATCAAGCCGTTGGCTCTTGGTGGGTGCGCTTATTTCGAACATTATATTGAGGAGTAGTTTGATAAGATCTCCTTTTTCCAAGCGTGCTTCACCCCCTGTTGTTGAAGGCGCTTACCGCCCTGGCGGTTTCTTCGAGCATCTTGTTACGGGATACGCGTATGGCCTCGTTGACGGCTTCCACTACGCTGGCCTTGAGCAGGCCGGCCCGGGCGGGCGAAAGGAGGCTGCTGTCGATAAAAATATCCAGCAGTTCCTGCTGGTAGTTTATAGAAACGGATACCAGGTTATTGGGCGATGATACGGTCAACGTACCTCTTCTAAGAGATTTCTCGACCTCAACCAGACTTTCCCGTAGCTTATCAAGATCGCCGAACAATGCACGCAGATCCTGGTTTTCCAAGTTACCACCTCCATAAGAGATCTTGTTAACACTGTCGATTCTTTGTAGACATTATATTCACAGGCAGTTCTTTTAGTTTTGGAAAATATGGGAAGGGGGAGAACGAGTGGAGGAACTGAAAGAGCTGGTTAAGAAGGAAACCCTGCGCACCCTGCTGTGGGTGGTCATTGCGGTAACGCTCGCTATAGGTATCGGACAACTTGTGTTCAAGTGAGCTAGTAGATCACATTTTCGGCCGACGAAAAAGAATAAGGCCTTGAGGATTGCTGGGGATTGAGATGTATATTTCGGGTAAATATCCTAAGAATATTCTCATAAGAGACATCTATGCGGGCCTGTAGGTACCAACAGGAGGATGAGAATTCGGCTGTTCCGGGATATGGTCACCTACTTTGGGCTGCGAACATCCGCGTCCATCAGCGTAAATCTGCGATTCTAAGATTGTTTTCATAGCTTTCTTTGCATAAGCGAGGGAGGAACAACACTGAGGTGCGAAGGAGGAGATGCTAGGTGGCAGAGGTTAGTAGGTTTGAGGACAACAACTTTGATAGGGAAGTGCTTCAGACCAGCGAAGCGGTGCTGGTTGATTTTTGGGCTCCGTGGTGTGGGCCGTGCCGCATGGTGGGACCGGTGGTGGAGGAGATAGCCGAGGAGTATGCCGGCCGGTTGAAAGTCGGCAAAGTAAATGTTGACGAAAACCGGGACCTGGCTACCAGGTATGGTATTATGAGTATACCTACTCTGATCGTGTTTAAAAACGGTAAAGAAATCCAACGTATAGTTGGGTACCGCGGGAAGCAGGGGATTGTTGAAGTTATAAACGAGGTTATCTAACCTCGGATCAGGTGGCTTCCCGGTTTGTGTAAAGAAGGCAAGCGTCTGGTATCCTAAAGGGGTGCCGGCGCTTATTTATTTTCACGCCCGTTACCGGAAGGGTGGTAGAACACCAGTCCGGCCTGTTCCGGAGGCAGGTATTCCTGGTCAACATAGCCACCGTAATCGTGGGGGTATTTATATCCCACTCCCTTGCCGAGGACCCTGGCCCGCGGGTGGGAGGTGTCAGCGATATGGGGGGGGACTTTTATGCGAGCGCTTGCCCGCACCGCCTGCAGGGCATTGTCGATACCGGTTTTAGATGAATTACTCTTGGGTGCCCGGGCCAAGTACAGGGTAGCTTCCGCCAGCGGAATGCGGGCTTCGGGCATGCCGACCAGTTCCACCGCCTGGGCGGCCGCGGTAGCTATCAGCAGGGCTTGGGGGTCGGCCAGGCCGACATCCTCCGCCGCGTGTACCACCAGCCGCCGGGCCACAAAACGAGGATCCTCGCCCCCCTCAATCATCACCGCCAGCCAGAAAAGCGCGGCATCTGGGTCCGAACCGCGTATGCTCTTGATAAAGGCCGAGATGGTATCGTAGTGCTGGTCGCCGTTCTTGTCATAGTTTATAACCGTCTTCCCGCTTACCCTGGCTACATCTTCCGGAGTGACCTCCAACACCTCTCCTTCCCGGTAACCGGAAAGGAAGATGTTTTCCAGCAGGTTCAGGGCACACCGGGCATCCCCTTTGGCGGCAACGGCAATGGCTTTCAGGGCAGGCTCGTGTATTTCCAGCCGGTACCGGCCCAGCCCTCTTTCCTGGTCGGCCAGGGCGGTTTCCAGGACGCTGCGCAGGGCTTGTTCATCCAGCAGCTCCAGGACATATATGCGCAGGCGGGACAACAGGGCGGAGTTAACCTCATATAGCGGGTTTTCAGTTGTTGCCCCGATAAGGGTCAGTGTGCCTTCTTCCACAAACGGCAGCAGCAAATCCTGCTGGGCCTTGTTGAAACGGTGGATTTCATCCAGGAACAAGATAGTCCGTTGCCCGTAATACTTGAGTTTTTCCACGGCGTCGGCGGCCAGCCTGCGGATGTCGGTAGTGCTGGCACTGACAGCTTTAAGGTACTCAAAATGGGAACGGGTTTGGCGGGCAATGATATATCCCAAAGTAGTCTTACCGGTTCCCGGCGGCCCGTAGAGGAGAAACGAGTGCAAACGGTCCTGCTCGATAATGCGGCGTAAGGGCGCGTTCTTCCCGACCAGGTGCTCCTGTCCCTGCACCTCGTCCAGATTGCGGGGCCGCATGCGAAAGGCCAGCGGGGCCGATTCGTGTGGACTTTCCCGCCGGTAAGAGAACAGATCCATGTCCAACAATCCTCCTCGAAATGTCACGTTACTTGCTTTCACCGGGGCAGTCTCTGCTGTGAAAATAGACACTGATAACGTTCGTGCATTGTGACTGACACTTACATTTAGGAGCCATAAAGGCCCTGCCCCGGTTACAGACCTTGTAAACAAAACGGGTAGATCGGTTTAAGATAAACAGTATCGGGTAGACTTTCTATAATCATTATAAACTACGAGGATAAGGACCGGAGCCACTTTCCATACCGCTTACAGCAGCGCCAGCTGTCCGAGTTACGGCTGTCCTTGGGAGAGTCGACCAAGGATGAGACACGTGCCCTGGCGGTCAACAGCTGTATACCCGTATTCGTGCAAGAGGAGAACCAGGAGAGCGGCTTTGGAATGATACTGAACCCGCGTGGCAAATTTCACGAATTTCAAGCCTGACCCTGGGAGATAATATGAATGCCCTTTTAAGGAAGGAGCGAGCGAGGCTTGAAGGTCAGGAACTTGCTTGGAATGCCGGTTACCATTACCAGGGAAGGGGAGCAGGCCGGTTCAGTATGTGACGTGGTGGTTACCCCTGACCTTGCCGTAAGGGGGCTGGTGGTGGAGGACAGGAGAGGCCGGATGTGGTTCGTAGCCTGTGGGGAGTTCACCATCGGTAAGGATTCTGTACTGGTTCCGTCCGGCGAGGGTTTAAAATCCTACGATAGAAGGGAAGACTTAGTATATAAGCAGCGGATGGGGGAACCGGTTTGGGACGCCAGCGGGCAGGAGTTCGGTACGCTCAGCGACCTGGTTGTTGAACCGGACACCGGTAGGGCCACTGCGATAGAGATCTCTTCCGGGGTTGTTCGGGATTTTCTGGAAGGAAGACGTGCTGAGGTGCCACTGGAACGTGTGCAGGCGAGAGCTGCCGGTATAACCCTTATCGAGCCGGAGGAAGGGAGTGGAATCACATGAACTGCCCGGTTTGTGGCGGGGTGCAAATTGGTAAGGTTGGCAGCGACCAATACTACTGCTGGAATTGTTTCATCGAGTTCAACACCAGAAAAGGCAGGCTTAACCTGTACGAGGTCGCGGAAGACGGGAGCCTGGTGGCTATGGACGATTCCTATGACATCACCCGGTGAGATGGAGGTGAACTACTTGGAAAGCAAGGGTTTTTGGCCGGGTTTACTGGCCGGTGGTATCCTGGGAACGGCTATTACCTTGATGTATATGAATGCCCCCCGGGAAAAAAGGGCTGTGGTCAGAAGAATCACTGGTAAGTTGAGAGAAACCGGCACTCTCACCGGCAATATGGGAGGAGAAGTTACCGGCATGTGGAAGAAGTAGGAGGGGATTATTTGGGCCCTTGGCTTCATTCCAAAACACTGCGTTATCTATTGCTGTTTCTGGTGGTTGTGACCACCTTTTATTTTTTATTCCTGGTCAGGCAAGTAATCATCCCTTTTATAGTGGCGATGGCACTGGCCTACCTCATTTTTCCGCTGGTAAGGGCGGTGGAGACACGAGGGGTAAGAAGAGGTTGGGCTATCCTGTTAATCTACCTGGGGCTAGCCCTGGGCATGTTTCTGCTATTGTGGTTCGCGATACCGGCCATGGCCACGGAACTGGGGCAGGTAGCCAGGCTACTTCCCCATTATGTCGGGCAAGCCGAGCGAATGGCTGACCAGGTTGAACAGATGCCATTTCCGGCCGATTCCATCAACAGCATGGTCGACGAAACTGTCAACCGGATAAGAGAATACTTGTATGAAACCCTGAGACGCTTCCTGATGGGGTTCTTCGGGTTGGTCAACAGTGTTCTAGCCGTGGTTTTTACCCCAATACTGGCCTTTTACATACTCAAGGATTGGGAAAAAATCCGGGATGGCTTTCTCCAGTTCCTGCCGGTGGTGGCGCGGCAGGAGGTTATTAAGGTTGCCAGGGAAATCGATGACGTTCTGAAAGAGTTTATTAAAGGGCACCTCCTGGTGGCGCTGCTCGTCGGGGTAATAACCGGGGTGACCATGTTTCTGCTGGGCATCAAATTCGCACTACTCATTGGATTGATCTGTGGTATCTTCGAGCTATTTCCCTATTTTGGCCCCATCCTGGGAGCCATTCCTTCCGTAGGGTTGGCCTACTCCCAGTCGCCGCGCCTGGCAGCCTTCGCAGCTGTGGCTATTCTACTTATCCAACAACTCGAATGTAACATTCTGTCCCCGCGGATTCTTGGCGACAAAGTGGGATTGCATCCCCTTATTATCGTGTTTGCCCTTCTGGCCGGCGGAAAGCTGTACGGAGTGTGGGGTATGCTGCTGGCAGTTCCGGTGGCCGCCGTTGCACGGGTACTGGGTGTTTTCTTGTTTTACAAACTGGTCGAGTAACAGGAAGACTCGATAGGATTGAATTGACACGAGCCGGTTAATAGAAGAAAATTAGGAAAAACGGGAAATGAGGAGGATATCAGTGCTTACCAGCAATGAGATTCGCCAGCTCTTCTTGGATTATTTTGCGCGCAACGGCCATACCGTCGTAAGCAGTTCTTCATTGGTGCCGGTAAATGACCCGACCCTGCTGTTTGCCAACGCGGGTATGAACCAGTTCAAGGACGTTTTCCTGGGCATCGACAAGCGGCCCTACCGCCGGGCAACCACCGCCCAGAAGTGCGTGCGGGCGGGAGGAAAGCATAATGACCTGGAAACGGTTGGCCGAACTGCTCGTCACCATACTTTTTTTGAGATGTTGGGCAATTTTTCTTTCGGTGACTATTTTAAGAGGGAAGCGATATTTTATGCCTGGGATTTCCTTACTACGGTGCTCGGGCTTCCCCGGGAGAGACTGTGGGTCACCGTTTTTCTCGATGATGATGAGGCTTTCCACCTGTGGCAGGAGATCGCCGGGATTCCGGCGGAGAAGATTATCCGCCTGGGTGAAAAGGACAACTTCTGGGCTATGGGTGATACCGGGCCTTGCGGCCCCTGCAGTGAAATAATCTACGATCGGGGCGAGGAATACCGATGTAATGCCCCCGAATGTGCCCTGGGGGTTTGCGACTGCGACCGGTGGCTGGAAATCTGGAATCTGGTTTTCATGCAGTTCAACCGGGACGAACAAGGCAACATGACACCCCTTCCCCGTCCCAGCATTGACACCGGCATGGGATTGGAACGGCTTACCTCCGTACTGCAGGGTGTGGAAAGCAACTTCGAAACGGACTTGTTCACACCGGTACTTAAAAAGATTGAGGAGTTAACCGGCCGGAGTTATTCGAGGGGGCCGGACGGGTTTCCTTTCCGGGTTATCGCCGATCACAGCCGGTCCTGTACCTTCTTGATAAGCGACGGGGTACTACCCAGCAATGAGGGGCGGGGCTATGTTCTGCGCAGGATCCTGCGCAGAGCGGTACGGTTCGGTAAGCTACTGGGCATAGAAGGGCCATTCCTGTACCGGATGGTCGAGGTAGTAGTTAACAAGATGCAAGATGCCTACCCGGAACTGGTGGAGAGACAAGAATTTGTAGAAAAGGTTATCAAACTGGAAGAGGAAAGGTTCCTGGTTACCCTCAATGAAGGTATCCGCAAGGTAGACGACATAATTAACCGCTGCCAGGCGGAAGGGCGGCAGGAGATATCCGGGGCGGAGGCTTTCATGCTTTACGATACCTATGGTTTTCCTCTCGACCTTACCGAAGACATTGGGGAGGAGCACGGGTTGACCGTGGACAAGGAGGGGTTCAACCGGATGATGGAAGAGCAGCGGGAGCGGGCTCGCCAGGCGCAGAAGGGAGAAGATGCCTTTGCCTGGGAGAAGCGGCTGGCAGAAGTGCTGGAGGGGGTCCCCGCCTCGGAATTCGAGGGCTACCAGCGCCTGTTTGCCGCTACCAACGTTCAGGCCATCATCCAGAACGATGAAGAGGTTGATGTTATCCACGATGCCCGGGGAATACTGGTGCTGCAAGAAACCCCCTTTTACGCAGAAAGCGGGGGACAGGTGGCGGATACGGGGATAATAAAAGGCGAGCGGGGCATTTTTACCGTGGATGGTGTTAAGAAGGTGGCCGGCTGGATACTGCACTACGGGAGGGTTGAAGGCAGGCTGGCCAAGGGTGAAAAAGTTCGGGCGGAAGTAGATGCCCAACGGCGGCTGGCCACCGCTCGCAACCATACGGCCACCCATCTCTTGCACAAGGCGCTGCGGTTAGTGCTAGGGGAACATGCTCAACAAAAAGGGTCACTGGTAGAACCGGAGCGTTTGCGTTTCGACTTTTCCCATTTTGCCCCGCTCAGTGAGGAGGATATACAGAGGATCGAGGAAATCGTCAACCTGAAGATATGGGAACTGCAACCCGTGGAGGTAGCCTTGACCAGTCTGGAAGAGGCTAGGAAAATGGGGGCCATGGCTCTCTTCGGCGAGAAGTACGGGGACGAGGTCCGCGTCATAAGTATCGGGGATTTCAGCCGGGAGTTGTGCGGGGGGACTCATGTCGAAAACACTGGGCAGATCGGCATTTTGAAGATCATTAACGAGGGCAGCATCGGAGCCGGGTTAAGGCGGGTGGAAGCTCTCACCGGAAGCGGCGCGTTGGCCCACCTCACCGGCAGCGAAAAGGAGTTGAAGAGGGCGGCGGCGGTTATCAAGGCGCCTCCCCAGGAACTGGTGGAACGTTTGGAAACCCTTAACCGTCAGATAAGGGAAAAAGAAAAAGAGATCGAAGTCCTAAAGGGCAAACTTTCGCGCCAGGAGGCGGGCAACCTTCTGTACCAGGCCACCGAGATAGGGGGGATCAAGGTACTGGTTACGGAAATGCCCGGGCAGGACATGAACACCTTGCGCCAGAATGCGGAGATGCTCAGGGACAAGCTGGGAACCTCGGCGGTAGTCCTTGGCTCTGCGACAGATGGAAAGGTGAATCTGGTAGCCTTTGTTTCCAAGGAGTTGACGGAAAGAGGCCTGCATGCTGGCAAGATAATTTCGGCCGTTGCCAAGGTAGTCGGCGGAGGCGGTGGCGGGAGGCCCGACATGGCGCAAGCTGGAGGCAAGGACGCCCACAGGCTGCCTGACGCCCTCCAGTTGGCCAGAGAATTGGTACAAAAAGCCCTGTAACAAAAAAGGAAAGTTACACTGGGATGTGGAATTACCCTCTTCAGGAGGTGGTGCTATGCCTCACGCGCCTGAAGGGACGATGAGTTTCCGGAGGTCCAGGGATGGCCAGGAGGCAGTAAAGGCCATTCTTGATGCTGTTTACCACGCGTTAAAAGAGAAGGGGTACGACCCTATTAACCAGCTGGTTGGATACATGATTTCCGGGGATCCTGCCTATATCACGAGCTATAAGAATGCCAGGAACCTTATCTGCAAGGTGGAAAGAGATGAGATACTGGAGATCCTGTTTTCCAGCTTCCTGGAAAGACAATAATCCTAACCGCCCATGCCCGGCATGGGCTTTTTGCTGAAACGAGGAGCTGAAAGATGCGGTATAGTCGTTTGGGCAGGACGGGTCTGGTAGTCTCCCGGCTATGTCTGGGAGTACTTACTATTGGACCATTGCAAGAGAACCTTTCTGTGGAAGAAGGAAGCCGGGTCATCATTCATGCTTTAAGCCGGGGCATAAATTTTCTGGACACTGCTGAATCGTATGATACCTACCCGTACATTCGCCGGGCCCTGGAACAGTCGCCCGTCACCCCCGTTATCGCGACCAAGTCCTATGCCTATACCCGTGAAGGGATGCGGGACAGCGTAGAGAGAGCCCGGGATACCATGGGGGTGAGAACCATTGACATCTTCCTTCTACATGAACAGGAGAGCGAATATACTCTTCTGGGACACCAGGAAGCTCTGAGTTACCTGCTGGAAGCCAAGCGGAAGGGAGTAGTTCGAGCGGTGGGGCTCTCTACTCACTCAGTCAAGGGGGTACTGGCTGGTGCCCAACACCCGGAGATTGACGTCATTCATCCCCTCATCAACCGGGCAGGTCTAGGCATACTTAATGGTTCACGGGAACAGATGCTGGCAGCGATCACCCTGGCCCACCAGCTGGGCAAGGGCTTGTATGGCATGAAGGCCCTGGGAGGCGGGAACCTGCTGCCCCAAGCTTGGAGGGCTTTCACTTTTGTCAATGGCATACCCTGGTTGGATGCCATGGCGGTAGGTATGAAGAGTATCGACGAGGTTGAACTCAACCTGGCCTGGATTGAAGGCAGGCGGGATACGGTCCTGGAAAACAAGGTGTCGGGACAGATGCGCAGGCTGCATATCGAAGCTTGGTGCAGCGGATGTGGCAGCTGTGTGGAGAATTGCCGCTATGGCGCCCTGCATTTGAAGAACGACCGGGCGGAAATCGAGACCGAAAAATGCATCTTGTGTGGTTACTGTTCCCGGTATTGCCCGGATTTTTGTATAAAGATCATATAGGAGAATACAAAATGAGAATAATGGGGCTGGACCCGGGAGAAAAAAGAATAGGAGTAGCGGTAAGTGACCCGATGGCCATGACTGCGCAGCCGGTGCAGGTCATTGACCACAGCAGTCCGGAGACTGCTCTGCAAGCCATCAAAGATACCTGCGCCAGGTATGAAGTTGAACGGGTGGTGCTGGGATTTCCCCGGAATATGGATGGAACCGAGGGACGAAAAGCCCAGCAGGCCAGGGAATTGGCTGCTTTGTTGCAGGAAAAACTGGGACTGGAGGTCGTTCTGTGGGACGAAAGGTTAAGTACCCGGGCAGTGGAGAACACCTTGTTGGCAGCCGATACGTCGCGTCGCAAACGAAAGAAGGTCGTAGACAAACTGGCAGCTGCTTACATTCTCCAGGGATACCTCGATTGGCTGGCTAAGGAAAACGGTAAGGAAGCATCTGATTGACAGTGCCGAACGAATAATATTACAATGTCATTAGTTTTCAGGATTGAGGTGAAAAGATTGACTGATGAGGAGTTTTTCGAAGAGGAAGTGGCTACCATCTTACTGGTAGATGAAGAGGGAAACGAGCACCTGTTTGAGCTTATCTCCGAACTGGAGATCGAAGGTCAATGCTATAAGGTGCTGGTACCCCTGGACGACGAGATACTGGAAGAAGGCGAGAAAGGAGAGGAGGAAGAGGTCGAGGTCGTCATTTTGAAGGTTACGCAGGATGAAAACGGCGACGAGATCCTGTGTGACATAGATGACGACGAAGAATGGGAAAAAGTAGCCGATGCCTGGCAGGAGCTAATGGAAAGTGAGGAGATATGGTAGGCGGGTTTTTAACCCGCCTTAATAACGCAAGTTGCAGCCATTTTCTGCGTATAATGGTTGCGTAGAATGCTGGCCGGGGAAACACCCCGGTAAAGTTGGGGCAGGTACTTCCCGGTTCGAAAGCACAAAAACCAGTGGGGGGAGAAGCTTGGTTCCCAGGGGCCTGATTACAACAATCATGGTGGGGGCCATATTGGCGGGAGTTTTGGCGGGAATCGCCATGTGCTTTTTTCAAGCCCTGTACCAGGCCAAGCACTTTCCGCCCGGAGTATACATCGGCGGGGCGGAGGTGGGTGGAGAAGACCGGGAGACGGCTTACCGTACTGTGGAGTCCTGGGTGGGGAGCGTCGGAGACATCCCGGTAATTTTTACATACGGCAGTTTTGAACATCGTACCGACCTGAAAGAGATTGGGGCCAGGGTTGACATAACCAGGGCGGTAGACGACGCACTGGCCAGCATCCGGGGGAATTCTCCGTGGTGGAAATACTTGATGGTCGGGCCAGCTGACCGGATTTCCCCGGTGCAATACGAACTACCGCTTAGTTACGACATGCGACGGTTGTCAGGTATCCTGCAATCGCTGCGGGGCCGCCTGGAAACCCCCCCGCGCAACTGTGAGGTAAAGGTCAGTGGCGAAAAGGTGCTGGTAGTAACCCCGGAAGTAAACGGGAAGACTGTTGATATCCAGGCTACCTTGAAAGGACTGCCGGAGTACTTGCAGGGCCGGGAAGTAGTGGTACCGATTGTGGTCAAAGAGGGTCAGCCCCAACTACGCCGGGAACACTTCAGTGACATGGTGCAACTGGCGAGCTTTTCGACCCGTTACAATGCCGGCAACGTGGACCGGTCATTCAACCTGTCGATGGCGGCCCGGGCGTTGAACGGCACCATAGTGCCGGAGGGGGAGGAGTTTTCCTTTAATGGCGTGGTGGGCCCGCGTGAGTTGAATACCGGGTACCGGGAAGCCATGGTAATTCTGGGAAACGAGTTCACGCCGGGAGTAGGGGGAGGGGTTTGTCAGGTTGTATCGACCCTTTATAATGCTTGTTTGCTAAGCGGCTTGAAGATAGTCGAGCGTCACAACCACAGTGTGGCTATCAACTATGTTCCGACTGGCCTTGATGCGACGGTAAACTACGGGTCAAAGGACTTCCGTTTCAAGAACCTTAGTGGGGGGCCAATTTACCTGCAGGCCTATGCCAGGGCCGGGCGATTAACCGTCCGCGTATTCGGGCCGGCAGGGTTTAAGAAAGATATTCGACTCGAAAGAGTAGTGGTAGGCACCACCCCGTTCAAGGTGGTTGAACGGCCAGATTCTACCCTGCCGCCGGGAACGACCAAGGTTAAGCAGGAAGGAGTACCCGGGTATGTGGTCCTTTCCTACCGTATCACCTGTGATGATAACGGGCAGGTGACAGGCCGAGAATTCCTCGCTCGTGATGTCTACAAGCCACTGAACAAGGTGATTCTTACCGGGCCTCCGCTGTCAACGGAGGTGGCAGGGCCTCCCGGGGAGACCCCTGGAGATTTGCCCCCGGCCGAAGAACCGCCGCAGCTTCCTCCGCTCTCGGCTGGTGGACGCGATGACCCCGGGGTAGTTCAGTAGGGTCTTGGAGAAATAATTCTGGTTAAATGGGCCTGGAGACCTGACTGGTAGGCATTTTCACCGAGTGGTGGACCCGGCGAGGGGCCATGATGATGTTGCGGTTATGGACAGGCTCGTGCAGCCGGCTACTGTTCTAGCGGTATATCAAGGCCGCAGAGGAGTTAGAGAAATGGGTGAAGTCAAGGTGTTGAGTGAAAAGCGGCTAATGCTGGCCGTAGCCCTGCTAGGCATAGTTATCCTGGCCTGGATGTCGTTCCGTCAGGTCAGCCAGATGCTTGCGCCCATAAACCCCGGGGACCATAGGCCGGTAGAAGTAGTTGTACCCGCCAATGCCAGTACTTACAAAGTGGCCGACATCCTGTACGGGGCAGGACTTATTCGGAATCAAAGTATTTTTGTCAATTACTGCCGGCTTACGGGAACCGACCAGCGGCTGAAAGCCGGAGTGTACAGTTTTCGCAGAAGTCAAGCTCTTCCGGAGCTGGTGGATGATCTGGTCAGTGGCCGGGTGCTCACCGTGGGGTTCACAGTCCCGGAAGGGTATGACCTAAGGCAGATAGGTGAACTCCTGGTGCGGGAAGGTATATGCAACGAGGAAGAGTGGCGCCAGGCCATCGTGCAAGACTATGACTACCCCTTCCTGAAACAAGTCCCGCCGCGGCCCAACCGCCTGGAAGGTTTCCTTTTCCCCGACACTTACCGGGTAACCAGAGATGTTACGGCTCGCCAGGTGGTAGAGCTGATGCTGCAAAGATTTGAGAAGGAGTGGGAAACCAGGTTCGCAGCAGAAGCCAGGGCACTGGGGAAGGACGTTTACCAGGTGATTACCCTCGCCTCGCTGGTGGAAAAGGAGGCTCGTGTGCCCGCGGAGCGTCCCATTATAGCCGGGGTGCTGGTTAACCGACTGCAGAAAGGGATGCCTCTGCAGGTGGACGCGACCGTCCTGTACAGCCTGGGACAACACAAGTCACAGATTACGTACGCAGATCTTAACGTTGCTTCACCGTATAATACTTACCGTGTTCCGGGACTACCTCCCGGTCCGATCGCTTCGCCGGGGGCTGCGTCTATCGAGGCGGCCCTGCACCCCGCCCAACATTCCTACTACTACTACGTATATATGGGGGACGGCCGCCACTATTTCTCCAAGACCTACGCCGAACACGTCCGCGCCAAGCAAAAGTATCTTAAGAACTGACCCGGGCAAACCCGATCCTTGTCCAGACTGGTGTATTCGTCAAACCACCTTCGCGATTTTCCCCCCATAAGACTCTATCCACAGTTTTTGCTCCGCCAGCTTCAAATTCAGCTTGTCAACCGTTAACTGGTCAGCTTCTGGCTACCGGGGAATTCTTGGAACGGAGGAAAAACGTGATTATGGTAGTTTAGCTTCTTTCATACCCGGCAGGTCTGTACGGTTTCATCCAGTTTTTTTGTTAAGACGTAGGCTAGGCGGTTGCGTGACAACAGAACCGTCCCCTGTCGCGTTTTTGAGAAGTTCGGTAACAGTCACAAATCGGTATCCCATCTTCTGATAGCCCTCAATCACTATTGGTAAGGCCTCCAGGGTTAGTGTTCGGTCAAGCCGTCCGTCATGGGCAAGGATAATTATGCCAGGGTGTGCCTTTTCTATCACTCGTCCGGCCATCTGTTCGGGGGTGCTACAGGAATGATGTTCCACTCCAACATCCCAGAGGACCGTTTTCATCCCCAGACACTCCGCAGTCTCAACCACTTCGTTGTTAAACAGGCCCCGCGGCGGCCTGAGGTATCGAGGACTGCTTCCGGTTGTCTTTCTAAGCACCTCCTGGGTAGCTTCCAGCTCCCTTATCACCTCGATTTCATCGTCTGTCTCCAGATCGGGGTGGGTGTAACTGTGATTTTCCACCTCGTGTCCCTCGACTACTTCTTTGCGGACCAGTTCAGGATGGGCCTTAACATACTCTCCCACTACAAAGAAGGTAGCGCGAACCTGGTATTGTTTGAGTATGTCCAGCACCTGGGATGTATAGCGCGGATCTGGTCCGTCGTCAAAGGTCAAAGCGACCAGCTTTTCCTTGGTATGAACCTTGCGTACTACGTTGGGATTGAACCAGGATCTGAGGGCGAA
Organism: Syntrophomonadaceae bacterium; assembly: GCA_012719535.1. Lineage (GTDB taxonomy): Bacteria > Bacillota > Syntrophomonadia > Syntrophomonadales > Syntrophothermaceae > JAAYAC01. The sequence goes on from JAAYAC010000118.1 coordinate 17,252, forward strand.
CAGCTGCTTGGCGGGGTTCATGTCGTTCATAGGGCATGCCCGTATGTTCTCTCCCAGCCAGATTCCCACAACGAGCATCGCCAAGATCACAGGGATTATAATCCGTTTTCCCTTGCTCACGGCCAACACTCCTGCTACCGGGCAAAGCGCCTTCTCTTGACTATATACAGGCGCATTATCACCCAGCGCCAAAACTTAGCATAACCGGTTGGGTTACCTGCCTTAATTACAGCATAAGCAACGCGGGGCAGCACTACATACCAGGCTCGGATATATGAGGTACCTGGGTTCCCAGCGTGGCCCCAATCTGGCTTTGGATTTGTATAAGCTCCTGAGCCACTCCGAACGAAGCTCCATCCGTTTTGCAGACCCTCGTTATGGTTGTCTCATATCTCATATATATTATACCCATGCCTTGCGGCTCCTTCGTATCCAAAACATAGAAAGACCACATCCGCCGAGCAATATCTCGGACATTAGCCAGCCTATTAATGTCCCCTAAATCGTTGCCCCTGGTCTTCGTGGTTATTGAAAAAGGGTATTCCCTCACCTGGGACCAGGCACACAATATTTCTTGCATGGCCAACGAGGGTTAGCTGTGGGGTGGGATGGCAAGAAATTCATCCCTCCTGTGATCTCCGCGCAGAATAAACCCTACAAATTGGTTCTCCCGTTCCCAGAGTGCTGGAATTAGACTGTTTATCTTCGGTTTTGAATTATATAACCATGGTTAGGCAAGTCAAGTGTTGCTTCAAATCTAATTCCGAATGTTAACTTATAGGCGGCATAGTAATCGCAAGAAAACATGAGAAAAACATGGTATTTAAAAGAAAAAACTCCTATAATAAAGATATACGGTAGTCCTTTCCGCACATCCCTATAACAGGAGACAAAATTTTGCGTAAACAGGATACCAATAAATCCACAATTGTGCAACTACTATTTTCGACTGCTCAACAATCCTAAGTCACTGATTTCCAGTTCAGAACTGGACAAGTACGTTAGAAAATGCGTACCGCTCAGTCGCTTATGTTACTTTTTATGCCCTGGTTCAACAATCTCGAGGGCTAAGTAGATATCAATATGTGGACTGCCGGGCTTTTATGTAACACCAGTGATGGAAAAGAAAGAACCTTTTTGGTTCTGGCTATGCCGGGTTAGGATCATCTATACTGAAAGGAACAAAATGAGAATGAAACCAATAAGTGTTAGCTTGATAATCTGCTGCATCATTTGGCTTAATACGGGGCCTGTGTTTGGTGAGGAGAAGAGGTCGGCCTTTCGAGATATCAAGGGCTGTTTTGCTGAAGCATCCATTATTGAACTGGCTCAGCAAGGTATGATTCACGGTGTCAGTGCCGACCGGTTCGCACCTAAGGAAAAGATAAGTCGACTGCACTTTGCCGTCCTGATGGCGAGGGCTCTTGGGTTACAGCCCTTTTTCCCATCGGAGCCGACTTTTACCGATATACCTCCGGGAACGGCAGGGGCCGGCTACGTAGAAGCACTGGTAAGTCTGAATATTCTTGATGGCGCGGGCAACCGAACCTTCGCAGGGGATCGCCCCATCCGGCGGCAGGATGTGGCAGTAATTATCCAGAGGTTGCTGGAAGAAAAGACGCAGGCGTTGTCGATAAGGGGTAAATACAAAGATGCTAGTCTGATCTCTCCTTATGCGCTACATGGTGTTGCTTATGTTACGGAAAATGGGTGGATGAACGGAACGGGAGGCTATTTCTTTCCCTTGCACGACTTGACTCGCGCAGAAGCAGCTGTTCTGGGCGAACGCCTGTTGAGACTCCGGGAGGAGCAGGCGCATCAGGGTTCACTGCCTCGAGGCGAACGTTTGACAGTGGGAAGCGGTGAAACCCGCAAAATAGAACAGGTTACACCCGGTTACCCCCTTGCTTTTACACCTGTTTACGGTATAGACAATCCCAATCTTTGCTCTGTGGCTCAAGTAGATGGTACGATTCTAGGCCAACAAACCGGAACCGGCACCGTCACCGTTAACGTGGGCAGTATTTCCAGTCCGCTTGCTGTGGAAGTAAGCAGGTCAGGGACTGAGGAAACACCGTCACCAGCGGCTACTGCGTCGAGTTCTCCAGGGTCGGAAATGGAGTTGGCAGTGAACTGCAGCGTGGAGGAACAGGCGCCGGATACATATTTTAAGAGAATTGAATACAAGCGTTATTCCGGCCCTGTAGGAGGGCTTGTTTCGCAGGATGGGGCCTGGAGAGGTTTTTTTCGCCAACAAGGCCGGAACATTATCGCGGACCTGGGAGGATTCCGTACAGTCTCCCGCATTTCCCTGGAATTTAAGCAGGATACCAGTTCGGGCGTTTATCTGCCGAAGTATATCGAGGGAGCAGTGTCCGCGGATGGCGTGTGCTGGTACAGGCTTGGGCGTGTCTATCACGGAGTGCAGCCATCGGATACCGGGGTGCAGAACGTAACCCTGTCCCTGACGTTTCCACCTGTGGCCACCCGATACATAAGAGTAAGCTTTCCCGTGGATGTTTGGGTCTTTGCCAGGCATCTATCCGTAAAAGGAGGATTACCGGCGACAAAACCGGTTATCTTGGCACATGAGCGGCGCGATGTCGCCTCTACAGGAGCTTACCTGCGAGACCCGGCCTGCAGAGATATATTGCTGGTATTCACCGGCGACAAGAGTACCCTGAAAACCCTGAACAGTAATGACTTTATGCCTTTAGTGGCTTATCTCAGCCCCCAGGGGGAAATCAAGGGCAGAATGTTTGACACCATACAGTTTATGCCTTATACAGGTATGCCCTGCACCCGGGCCGCTTGGGTTTCCTATCTGGAAGATTTGTTCGCTCCCGGGCAGCAACTGCATGCTCTGGATGAGGCCATGGCTAAAATGAATACGGCTGCTTCCATCCAGGAAAAGGAAAAAGTCATACTTACGCTCCCTTACCCTGATAGTAAACAGTCAGACTTCGGCAGCCTTGAGCCCAATGGGACAACACTTTGTTTCTCGGACCAGGCGGGCGATAGCCAGCAGGCTCGGCAAAACAGGTTCGAGGCAGTGCGATGGTACTACGGTGAATTGATGGACCGGTGGAACAGCGCCGGCTTTGCCCATCTTGAAGTCGCCGGGATATACTGGTACAAGGAGTCGATTGATGCAACCATCAGTGGTGAGGAAGAGCTGGTACAAAAAGTGGCCCAAATGGTGCGAACCAACGGCCAGCGCTTCATCTGGATTCCCTATTATGGTGCCCCGGGGTTCGAGAACTGGAGAACTTATGGCTTTACTCATGTATTCCTGCAGCCAAATTATTACACCATCGAGGACCCACCGGAAGATCGCATGGACCGGGCGGCAGCATTGGCCAGGCGGTATGGCACCGGAATTGAATTGGAATGTGATAGTAGAATTCTCACTACCCGGTACTACTATGACCTGTTCTATAATGAATTGAGAAAAGCCCATGAAATGGGGCTGGACGGCGACACTCCCAACGCGTATTACGTGGGCTTTGCCAAAACCCTGCTTGACACGGTGTATAGTAACATCCCGGAAATACGTAAAATATACGATGACCTTTACATGTGGATCAGCGGCAGTTACCATTGACCACACCCGGGGTTCGTTCACTCGGCCGGGTACTATCTGGGAAATTACCGTGTTGGGCGACAGCGAAAGCCATGAGGAGCAGTGCTTAACGCTCGGGTTACCCGGACAAATCAGGAATCAACCGGCAAATTTCCGACAGCGTTAGTCATAATTGATCAGTATATCAGCGTCTAATTGAGGTCTATTGAGGAGGGCAAAATGATTAGACCGGAGCTGGTCGCTCCTGCCGGAACTCTGGAAAAGGCGGAAGCGGCTTTCATCTATGGGGCCGACGCGGTATATCTGGGAGGAACAGAGTTTAGCCTGCGGGCCTATGCGGGCAATTTTACTTCCCAGCAACTGGCGGAGGTTTTACTTATGGCCCGGGCCAGAGGAAAGAAGGTCTACGTGGCCGTAAATTTTCTAGCCCATAATGCGGACATCGGACGGCTGGCCGCTTATCTGGAGTACCTGGATACACTGGGGGTAGACGGGATAATCGTCTCCGACCTGGGGGTGATGGAACTGGCCAGCCGGTACGCGCCTGGCATTCCGGTAACCATCAGTACCCAGGCCAGTGTCGCCAATTACGTTACCGCGCGGGTGTACCAGGATATGGGGGCTAAACGCATCGTACTGGCCCGGGAACTTACCCTCCAGGAGATAGCGGAGATCAGGGACCGGGTTACGGTGGAATTGGAGGTGTTCGTCCACGGTGCTATGTGTGTGGCGTATTCCGGGCGTTGCCTGCTGTCCAGTTTCATGACTGGTAGAAGCGGGAACCGGGGGGAATGTGCCCATCCCTGCCGCTACCAGTACCGCCTGGTGGAAGAGAAGCGTCCGGGTGAGTATTTCCCTATAGAGGAGGACGACCGGGGGACCTATATCCTAAACTCTCGGGATCTTTGCCTGGTGGAGCATATTCCCGAGCTGGTGAAGGCGGGAGTCAATGCGTTTAAGATAGAAGGCAGAATGAAAAGTGCCCACTATGTGGCTACTACCAGCCGTGTTTACCGGGAAGCCATTCAGGCTGCGGTAGAAGGGAGATCTGGGGATTTGGCGGCATGGCGGGCGGAGTTGGGCAAGGTAGGCACTCGCCCGTATACCACCGGGTTCCTGCTGGGTCCTCCCCAGGAAGGTCAGGACGTGTACAAAGATTTTAAGCCCTCCCGGGAAGCGTTTTGTGGCATAGTGAGGAAGTACGACCCGGAGCGCAGGATGGCGCTGGTTGAGCAGCGGGCGCCTTTCGGCAGGGAGGACGTGGTAGAGTTCCTGCGCCCGGAAAAGCCTGGTTTCAGCATGAAGGTTGAAATACTGTACGACCTGGAACTGGAGCCGGTGGAGCGGGCCCGTCATGCCCAACAGCTGGTCTGGCTTCCGGTCCCGGAGCCGCTGGACTACTTTACCATACTCAGGCGCCTTCCAGGTGCGGTTGGGGGTGGGAGTCGGTGACCGGGGAGCAGGAAAGAATATACTTGAGGTTGGCACCCCGTGATATAGACTTCTTAAACAGGATAATGGAAGGCTACGACGGGTTGGGCATTGTCTCCACCCTTGATCGCCGGGCGGGCCTGGTAGTTATCAGGGTTACCCCTGATACCCGGGCTGACGTACTTGCCATTATTTCCTCATTACCGGTAAATTTTGAGTTTATAGTAAACCATAGCCCAGTATAAGGCCTTTCGGGCGTGCCTAATCTAAGAAAAAGGCGCCTGTGGGAGGCTTCGTTTTGCTCATAAAGGAAAGGCTGGCCAGGGTACTGGCCCTATTTGCAGTAATCTATACGAGCCTGGTGGGACTCCTCCTGTACCACCAGGTGCTGCATGGACCGGAAACTGCCCGGCAGGCTGCAGCGCTCCACAGCCGCAGGGTTCCCGTGGAAGAGATTCCCCGTGGAGATATTCTGGACCGCAACGGGCTGCCCCTGACCGGGCAAAACATGGTATGGGCGGTTTACTGTCTTCCTCGCCTGGTGGAAGATGTATGGGGAACCAGCCTCAGCCTGGCAAGAATGCTCGACCTCAGAGCGGACTGGGTAGAAAAGAGAATTACCCGGGCTAAAAGGCAGGGTACGTTTTTTTTACTACTTAAATGCCCGGTTACCAGGGCCGAGAAAGAGGAGCTAAACAAGGAAAGACCGGCGGGAGTCTTCTGTGCCCCCCTCAAACGCCGCTACCCGACTGACGGGTTTTGTATCCATGTTCTGGGCCAGGTGGCGCTGCCCGCCGCCGACCCCGGTCGAAAAGACCTGCGGAA
>JAAYAC010000191.1 GCA_012719535.1 Syntrophomonadaceae bacterium
ACGCCAACAACTGCGGCGGGCTCAGCAGGCCGCCAGCCTGGTGGACGCAGAGAATTCGGTCAAGGTGCGGCAGAAGGAGGTTGAGGAAGCGGCCCGCATCCTGGCCGAAAAGGAACACGAGCTGCAGCAGGTTACGGTGAGGGTACAGGCCGCCCGGGAGCAGCTGGTATCAGAGTCCGGTAAAGAGGAGGAAAGAGAAAAGGCCCGCCGCGAAGTAGCCAGGTTGGATGACCTCACCGGCAAGGTGCAGGCCCTGGCGGCTGCCCGCCACCAGGTGTCGGCCGCGGAACAACGGCTGCAGGAGGCGCGCAGGAGGCAGGAAGAAACTGCGGCAGCGCTGGCTGCTGTCCAGAACGAGGTGGAGAAGAGGACGAGAGCCTATGTGGCGGTGCTCGAGCGGCAGGCGGAGACCGGTCGGCTGGAGGGACGTTACCGGGAGCTGGAGCAAACCGGCATCCGGCGCAAGCGGTTGGAAGAAGCCCGGCAAGAGCTGGCGGCGCTGCGGCAAGCGTATGACGCGGTTCAGGAAGAAAACCGGGCGGTCGAACAGGAGTATGCCGGGGCCAGAGAGGAGGCGGCCCGGCTGCAAGAAACCTGGGCCAGGGGCCAGGCGGCTGTGCTGGCCGCCACCCTGGTCCGGGGTGTGCCTTGCCCGGTGTGCGGGTCCCTGGAGCACCCGGCTCCAGCCCGGAGCGAGGCTGGGCTACCTGCCGAAGAGGAGGTCAAAGCAGCGCAGAAAAGGGTGGAAGAGGCCGAAAGGCTTCGGGAGGAGGTCAGAAAACGGCTCGGCGAGCTGGTGGCCAGGAAAACAGCCCTCGAAAACCGGGTACAGGACCTGGAGACGGAGCTTGGTGAAAACGCCGGAGTTGATCTGGCAGCTCTCCGCAAGGCTGCCCGGGAGGCAAAGCGACTCTGGATACAGGCTGGACAGGCCGCCCAGGAGGCAAAGTCGCTGGCCGACGAGGTGCAGATGCTCAGGGAAAAAGAGAAGCGGGCCCGGCAGGACCTGGAGGAACGGGACCGGGTGCTACGGCAGGCTGAAACAGCTTATGAGGGGATGCAGGCCGTTCTGAGAGAACGTGAATCCGAGGTGCCGGAGGAGTTCCGGGATCAGGAGGTGCTGGCTAAAGCCCGGCAGGGCGCCGCCGAAAAACTGACCGGTATGGTGGCGGCGCTGGAGGAAGCGAGAAAAGCCGCGGAAGCGGCAGCCCGGGAACTGGCCAGGGCGGAGGCCGCAGCGAGTGAAGCCCGCCAGGCCCTGCTGAAAAAGCGAGAACGCGCCAGGGAAGAGGAGGCCGATTTTTATGCCCGGCTGGAAACGACGGGTTGCAAGGACCTGCCTGATTACCACGCGGCCAAAATGCCCCCGGCGGCGATACAGGCCCTGGAAGTACAACTCAGGGAGTTCGGGGAAAGCCTGTTTGCGGCCCGGGACCGTTGGCGCCGGGCCGTAGAGGCGGCGGAGGGCCTGGTTATGCCGGACCTGAACCAGCTTTCCCGGGTCCTGCAGGAAGCCCGCCACAACTGGCAGCAGGCGCAAACCAGGCATTTTGAACTCAGGGCCCAACTCCAGACGGAAGGCGAGTGGCTGCAAAAACTTCAGGCCAATGAAAGTCTCTTACAGGAGCTGGAAACGAGGTACAGCGTGCTGGGACGCCTGGCGGAGGTAGCTAGTGGAAAAAACAGGTTTGGCTTGAATTTTCAGCGCTTTGTATTGGGGGCGTTGCTGGACGATGTTACCACGGCAGCGACTGAACGGTTGAAACTTATGAGCCGGGGAAGGTATCACCTCCGGCGAACGCTGGAGAGAACGCACGCCAGGGCGGCAGGGGGGCTGGAGCTGGAAGTCTACGATACTTATACCGGATTGGAACGGGGAGTGGCCACGCTTTCCGGGGGGGAAAGCTTCCTGGCTTCCCTGTCCCTGGCGCTTGGCCTCGCCGACGTAGTGGAATCGTATGCAGGCGGGGTTCACCTGGACACCATTTTCGTTGACGAGGGATTTGGCAGTCTTGATCCGGAAACCCTCGATTTTGCCATGCAGGCTTTAATTGACCTGCAGCGGACGGGAAGGCTGGTAGGCATCATTTCCCACGTTCCCGAATTGAAGGAGAGGATCGACGCCCGCCTGGAGATTAAACCGGTGGAAAAAGGTAGTGTGGCCTCTTTTCGGTTGAACTAGGCCAAGTTAAAAGCCCGCAAGCGCTTACCGGAACCAAGCCGGGGATTACAAACCAACCATGGTTTCTAATCCAACTTGCGGGCTTTGTGAAGCCGAAGGCTGACAGAAACCCGGGGTTTACACTGTCAAACAGAAAAAGGATTTATCCTTGAGGCAGGGACCTTATCCTGTGAGGCTATGCCTGCTTTAAACCTTCGGCTTACAGGCCTAGTTTGTCCCATATGCATGTTTTTATCCATACCGGGGAATGGAAGTTTATGGCAAGTAAAACTTTGCAAAAAATATAGGACCCGCAAGTCATCTATATCAAACCGGACCAGCCGGGTTTGAGGAAGCTCTCCAAAAGAAGATACTTGACTTGCGGGTCTTATGGAGGCCGGTAAGAAATCAAGCCTGATACAAGGGGGAATTTCCCACTTATCTCCCAGAGCCTAATCGCTCCAACTACCTGTAACTTACCGGCCTCTGAGGGTAATATGCCCGGCTTTCGTGCTGCTTATACACCCGGGCGGCAAAAAAAATGAACCGTGCCATGGTTGTTAAGAAATTAAACGTTGCTGTAAAATGAATCCAACCTGAAAGCCGGGGAGGTGAGGGGGCGAACCGGGATTCCGGAGGTGACTACTTGAAAACAGCAGGAACGGTTCATACTAGAATCAATGAGGAATGGGAGGGCGGAAAAGTGAAAAAGCTGACTGCATTACTTATAGTTCTGTCCCTGGTGCTTCTGGCCACGGGAGGATGCGGCACCGGGAAAGCCGGTAAGAAAGAGACCGAGACAGCCAAACAGTCTCCAAAAAACGTAACGGTTAGAATAGCCGCCTTAAAGGGGCCGACTGCGGTAGGGATGGTTAAGTTGTTTGAGGACAAACCCGCCCTGGGTCAAAACATCGCGGCCAGTTACCAGGTGGTGGAGTCGCCCGACCTGTTGATGGCCAGGCTGGCCTCCGGGGAGGTAGACCTGGCTACGCTCCCCACCAACCTGGCGGCCATCCTGTATAACAAGGGTATGCCTTACCAGTTGACAGCGATAAGCTCGTGGGGGGTTAATTACGTGGTCAGCAACGGCGTAGTCGTCAATAGCCTGGCTGACTTAAAGGGGAAAAAGGTATATGTATTTGGCAAAGGAACCACCCCGGACGTGGTGCTGCGTTACGTGTTAAGCCGGAACGGGATTGACGCGGCGAAGGATGTTGAGCTGGACTACACCCTGGGACAGGTGGAACTGGCCCAGAGCTTGATAGCGGGGCGGGTCAGTCTGGCGGTGTTGCCGGAACCCTGGGTAACCCAGGCCCTGAAAGGCAACCCCAAGGTCAAGGTGGTCGTGGACCTGCAGGAGGAATGGCAGAAAGTACAGGGTGACCGGATACCCCTGCCCCAGACCTGCCTGGTGGTGAAAAAGGACCTGGCCCAAAAGCAACCGGAGGCGGTAGGGGCTTTTCTGGAAGCTTATGCCGCATCGCTGGACTGGGTTAACCGCACCCCGGCGGCAGCGGGTGCCCTGGTAGAGAAACATGGGATTGGCATGAAGGCGGCGGTGGCCGAGGTGGCTATTCCCCGGTGTAACTTCCGTTACGAGGATGCCGCGGGCAGCCGGGAGGCAGTAAACAGCTACCTGCAAGTACTTTTCAACTTTTCTCCCCAAACCGTAGGAGGAAAACTGCCGGATAATGCATTCTACTATCAGAAATAGCCTGGTGACCGTTACTTCGTTTCTCATTATGGTATTGATTTGGAAGTTCCTGTCCATGCTCATCGGGGCGGACATCATATTGCCCGCCCCGGAGGTTACTGCCAGGGATTTCCTGAACATCCTGCAAGCCCTCGACTTTTGGCCGATAGTCGGGGCCACCGTTTTCCGGGGCCTGGTCGGGTTCTTGCTTTCCTGCCTGGCCGGAATCGCGGTCGGGCTGGCAGCCGGTTTCAGCCCCCTCGTGTACTGGCTGCTGCAGCCGTACCTGACGGTTATCCGCACCACTCCGGTCATGTCCATAATCCTGCTGGCACTCATCTGGTTCCGGACGGAGATGGTACCGGTATTTGTGGCCTTTCTTATAGCTTTTCCTATTATTTGCGGCAACGTCATAGAAGGCATCAGAAATGTGGACCGGCAGTTGCTAGAAATGGCCCGGCTCTACCGGGTAAAAGGCTGGCGCATTGTTCTCGAGCTGTACCTGCCCTCCATCCTTCCTTTCATAGTCGCCGGCGCTTCCACGGCCATGGCCATTACCTGGAAGGTGATCGTGGCCGCCGAGATACTGAGCCAGCCGCCGCTGGGTATAGGAACACAGATGCAGGATGCCCGGATATACCTGAACACGGCGCGCATCTTTGCCTGGACCGCCGTCAT
>JAAYAC010000119.1 GCA_012719535.1 Syntrophomonadaceae bacterium
AAATTAAAGCTCGTTAAGATCGCAAGTTTTCCATTGCAGTAATATCGCCAGGCTGGCAGGAGTTAACAATAGCCTAGACATCCTGTGCCAGACAACCGTCTCAGGAGGTGCTTCGCCCCTTTCGTACCCTTCCTTTGTAGAGATTGCCACAGTTTAGCGTAGTGCTTACGGACGTGAATGGTCTGCCGTCCTGAGAATTTCAATCCACCGAAGTTATTTGGGGAGCAGCGAAAAAACATGTACGTGGTCGACGTGATTCCTGATCACGTTGTGATAAAATAGAAACACAGAAATGACACAATCAAGAAAGGACTGTGATTTTCATGCGTTTCGTAACGGTCCGCGACTTGAGACAGAAAGGTAACGAGATATGGAATAAGCTACAGTCGGGGGAAGAAGCCATTCTCACCCACAACGGCAGCCCGGTTGCTCTCTTAATAGGTGTGCGGGAAGAAGAATTGGAAGAAATGCTGCGGATGGTGAAACGTGCCCGAGCCGAAGCCGCCGTTCGACGCATGAGAGAAAGAGCACGCCGGACCGGACTGGAAAACCTGAGCGCAGATGAAATCGAAGCAGAAATACTTGCGGCAAGACAGGAGCGCAGGCCGTGAAGGTAGTGCTGGATACAAACGTGCTGGTTTCGGCTCTGCTCACTCCCTACGGCCCTTCAGCGCGGGTTTTGGATGCGCTTCTGGCAGGACGGTTGATTCCAGTGTTCGACGATCGCATCCTGCGCGAATACGAGGAAGTCCTTGGAAGAAGCCGATTTGGATTTGAACCGCAAGACGTGAAGGCGCTCCTGGACTTTTTTCGTTCTGAAGGCGTAACGGTTGCGACTCCACCCTTGAACACTGAGCTTCCGGACCCTGATGATGTGATGTTTGTGGAAGCAGCCATAGCGGGTACAGCCGATGCTATTGTCACAGGGAACCGGAAGCATTTTCCTGCCGAACGGTGCAGCGGTATTGCCGTAGTGTCACCAGTGGAATTGCTGTCAATGCTCAAAGCAGTTGGCGATGGTTCTTGATCCTTGATCAGAATTCATAAACAGGGATTATCTCACTAATCTACTCCCACGCCAGCTTTTCGACGGCCATCTCCAGGTCTTCCCTGCCGGGCTTCGTGTACCTGGCCGTGGTGTTCAAATTCTCATGCCCCGCCAGCATAGCAACCCTGTCCAGACTCTCCCCCGCATCTATCAGCATCTTGCAGAAGGTGTGCCGCAGACGGTGAGGAGTCACATCAACTCCTGAAAGCCTGTAGTACTTCTTGAACATCCTCTCCGCCGCCCGCTTTGTCATGGGCCCGTTTTTGCCCGGAAAGAGCCACTCGCCTTCAAATCCTTCGAGATACTCGCCCAAAACCCGCCTTACCGTCGCATTTAAAGGCACTTCCCGGTACTTGCCGCCTTTCCCGCTTCTAACCGTCACCCATCCCGACCGCTCCTTTATCACAACGTCCCCAGTTTTGAGAGCAACAGCTTCCGACACCCTCAGCCCTGTGTGGAGCAGAAGAGTGATGAGAGCCCGGTCTCTTTTGCTACCCTATTTCTGCACGGCCCGCATAAAAGCACCCAGTTCCTTCTTTTCGAGCCACCGCGGGGCCGGTTTCCGCTCAGGTATCCGCTTTACGCCGTCTGTCGGGTTAGCCTCGACCAGCCCATGCTTTTGGGCCCATCCGAAGAAGCCTGAAAAAACGATAAGGTTATGGTTTATAAACGCGGGCTTTTTACCCTTCCCCTGCAAATACCGCCGGTAATCTGCAATGTCAAGCGGGGTTACTGCGGCAATATCGGCAGAGCCGCACGTGTCTTCGAGCCACGTGAAAAACCGCCGGACGTGCCCGGTGTAGATTTCGACCGTGCCGGCAGAAAAGCCTTTTGCTAGAAGGTGCTCACGGTACCCCACAACCGCTTCCAATCTGGATCCCATGTTGCTTCTCAATCGACACCCCCTCTCTATTTCCTTTAGCGAACAAGAATTCCCTTCTTAGACCCGTCCGGCACTTCTCTTTATCGTCTTTCGGCCGGTGTTTTGTTCGCTAAAAAAGCATTTTGCGAATTATTGGCACTTTTCAACAATCTTCGCGCTGGCCCGGCAGAACCAATCGAGACAAAATTTTGAATTGGAGAGACCTCGTTTTTTCCAATCAAGTAGGAGGGGGCGGCTAACCCCCGTCCTCTCACACCACCGTACGTACCGTTCGGTATACGGCGGTTCACCCAGATTGCAGAGTTGTCGGCAACATTCGACTAACTAAGCTAATAAGCCCTTGGTTGCGCCAGTAGGCTAGACCGAGGGCTTTGTTTACCTGGGGAGTGTTCGATAGCTTCCAGCCCGCCCGGGGTTTACTCTGGGGTCTCGCTCTGGGTCTCACTTTGGGTCTCTCTGCTGGTCTGAACTATAAAGGAAAGGCCAATTTTATGGGGTTTCATAAAAGAAGCGGTTCCGGCCCCTAGATTTTTACAAATACGCTCAAACCTCGGTGTATCAAGGGTTTCAAACAAAAAAATGGTGGGCGATACAGGATTCGAACCTGTGACTTCTTCCGTGTGAAGGAAGCACTCTCCCGCTGAGTTAATCGCCCACTCACTCTTATGATATTACCCTGCTCGGCCTCTGTCAAGCCGGGAACCCGGCCGGGCTACGCAAAGACCTCCCTGGTAACAATAGTCTGACCACGTCCGGGGCCAACCGCTACCAGGCAGTGAGGCACCCCGGTAAGCTCGGTTATCTTTTCAATGTAACGACGGGTAGCTTCGGGCAGCTCCTCATAGGTTCTGCAGTTTTGCAGGCTGGTCTTCCAGCCATCCATTTCGATGTAGACCGGTTCACAATCCTGCAAGACCTTCAGGCTTTCAGGAAACTCTTCCAGCATAGTATTGCCGCGCTTGTATCCCACGCAGATCTTGATACGTTCAAACTCATCCAAAACATCAATCTTGGTTATGGCCAGATCAGTAAGCCCGTTCACTCTGGCCGCATAACGAAGGATGACCGCGTCCAGCCATCCGCAACGGCGCGGCCTACCCGTAGTGGTTCCGAATTCTGCTCCCCGTTCCCGAATAAAATCTCCCGTGGCGTCGGTTAACTCTGTCGGGAACGGTCCCTCGCCTACCCGGGTAGTATACGCTTTGACTACTCCCACCACCCGGCTCACTCGGGTCGGCCCGATACCGGAACCGACACAGGCTCCCCCCGCCGTGGGGTGTGAAGAAGTTACATAAGGATAAGTCCCATGATCTATATCCAGAAGGGTCCCCTGCGCCCCCTCCAGCATAACCTTTTTACCCTGGTCTAGGGCCCGGTTAACCAGCAGGGAGGTATCGGTTACGTAGTCCCGCAACCGGTCGACGCAGGCGCGCAACCTATCCAGTATATCTCGGCAGTCGTACGGCGGCTGGTCGTAAAGACGTTCCAGGATACGATTCTTCTCCTTAACAACCGTTTCTAACCTGGCTGGGAAGTCGTCATCCAAAACATCTGTCATACGAAATCCCACTCGTTCTATCTTATCCCCGTACGCCGGGCCAATGCCCCGCTTGGTAGTTCCCAATTGTCGGCAACCCTGTTCCTGCAGCTCATCGAATTTCTTGTGATAAGGCATCAGTAGGTGTGCCCGACTGCTGATCCGCAAGTTGGAGGTATCTATTCCTTCCCTTTCCAGGCCCTCTATCTCGTTGACTAACATCTCCAAGTCCAGAGCCACTCCGTTACCGATGACACAAACCTTGTCCGGATAAAGAATACCGGAAGGGATGAGGTGCAACATGAATTTGCGGTCCCCGACAACCACTGTGTGACCAGCGTTAGTGCCTCCCTGGTACCTGACTATGTAGTCAGCTTTTTCGGCCAGGAAGTCCGTTACTTTTCCTTTCCCTTCATCACCCCACTGGGCGCCCACTAACACGACTGCCGACAATCCTTTCACCTGCCTTACCCAGTAAATGTTTACATATCACAAAGCAAAATAATCTTAGCAGATAGCCCCAACAGTGTCAATCAAAAGAGGAGGGCTATCGCCCTCCCCTTTGGTCTGGCCTCACCGACCTTCACCCAATCCGCCTTATCCGCTACTCCTCCATGACTAAGACCCTTATATTAGCATGAAAGGAGGGAAAAACTTTCACCTTGACCTGGTATTCTCCCAGGTGCTTAATAGGTTCAGTAATTTCAATCTTCTTTTTATCTATCGAGACGTGAAAATCCTCTTGTAAAACTTCGGCAATTTCTTTGGCCGTAACCGTCCCGAACAGCCGTCCCCCTTCACCGGCCCGAGCTTTGACACGAATCACCTGCCCGTCTATCGTTTCCTTAATGCGCCTGGCCTTCTCCTCTTCCTTTTCCCGTCTCTTACCCTGGCGTTCCAGTTTCTGCTCCAACTCGGTCAACCTGGCCTGGGTCGCCTGAACGGCCAGGCCCCGGGGGATAAGATAGTTCCTGGCATAACCGTCTGAGACATCCTTAACTTCGCCCTGCTTACCCAGGTTCTTTACATCCTGTGTCAGAATAACCTTCATTGGCAAGGGCCTCCTTTCCAACCATCTTAAAGATAAAAACGGAAGAGGGAGCTTCCCGTAGGCTGAGACACCCCCTCAAACTCGGCATTTGACTGCGAAAGCTAGCCACAGATTCACACTGATGAATTCGGATGAACACTAACAGTTTATTAATAATTAGGGCCCTGCATCATAATAGGAATCGAGAATTCAGAATCCCTGGTCGCGTTCCCAACAATGCACGCGCATTTTCTCTATCCTGCTCGTGGCCGCACGACAACATGAACATCTGATGCTACCTTTGCTATTTCTCTTCCAGGTAAGCAAGCAAACCGGAAAGGTCTCCATACCATTTCTCCACTTCGTGAGCTTCCTTTATGCTCAGTCGGAGCTTACCCTGTACTTTCATATCAATATGCTGAAACGTGATACCTACTCTTTTCCCCAGGATATAGGTGGTTATAATGATGGTTGCCAGGGCGTCGCTGACCGCGTCGTCTCCGGTTTTCATTAAGGACTTGAAAAGGGCCGCCACTGATTCGACCAGCTCCGCCTTGAGCCACTCAATGACTCTCAAGTTTTTGGCAATGTCTATATCCCTGAGCCGCGAAATCACTCCCTCACCCCCCAAGTGATCAGGCTATCTATTCCGGGGTGTAACTTCTCTACTGCGAGCCCTTTTTCCTGCCTGAATGGAAAAAACAAGCCCCCGTAAATACAGGGGCTCGGGTTTTTTATTCCGACGTAAACGGTAGGAGTGCCATGTTTCTCGCCCTTTTGATGGCCGTAGTCAATCGGCGCTGGTGCTGGGCGCAGTTGCCGGTAATGCGGCGGGGTAGTATCTTGCCTCGTTCTGTAATGTAGCGGCGCAACCGGTGGGTTTCTTTATAATCAATGTTCTCAATGTGTTCTGCACAAAAGTTGCACTGACGCCTTTTCTTTCTTCTTTCTTTTTTCAACTTCAAACCTCCTCCTTAGAAGGGTATTTCGTCGTCATCTCCAACCACGTCTATATTATCCAGGTTTACCTCTTGGCCCAGGGATTCCCAACCGTCGTCCTCGATACTCCTGCGACCTTCGGACGGCGCGGGTTTACCCTGCTGCCCTCCTTTGTCCAGGAACTTGACAGTGTCGGCTACGACTTCAACGACTTTTCGTTTCTGCCCGTCCTGAGCTTCGTAGGTTCTGGCCTGGAGTCTCCCTTCCACTGCCACCAACCTGCCTTTACCCAAATAATTGGCACAGGTTTCGGCCAGCTGTCTCCAGGTTACAATATCGATAAAATCGGCGTCTCTTTCCCCCATCTGATTGGTAAATGGCCGGTTGACAGCAAGCGTGAACCGGCTTACTGCGATCCCGTTCGGGGTGTACCTCATTTCCGGATCACGGGTCAGGCGTCCAATCAGTATGACACGGTTTAGCATGGGTACCTCTCCCCTCCCCCGTGCTATTTCTCGTCCACACGCAGAATCATATGCCGTACGAAATCTTCGGAGATTTTCATGACCCGGTCCAGTTCTTTAACCGTCTCCGCATTTCCTCTGAAATAACAGACGACGTAATAACCTTCCGTGAGGTCATCGATTTCATACGCGAGCCTTCTCTTGCCCCATCCGTCGGCCTGGTGGCTGAATTCCCCTCCGTTTTTGGCAATGACGGTTTTGACCCGTTCATTAGCCGCTTCAATCGCCTCCGGGGACAGGTCTGGCCGCAGGATGTACATGAGCTCGTATGAGCGCATCTGCTCACCTCCTCCCTATGGACTGTGGCGCCACAAAACGGCGCAGGGATTCGCCGTTATTATAACAGGAAAACTTATCTATTTCAAATTATTTCGGCCTACCGGGACAGCCAGGCGGGGGCAGGGGATTTACTCCCACTTCATGGGAAGATACGGGCGGGAACACCGGCCGGTACCGTTACCGGACGGCACACGGACCGGTGGCGCATTTGCCACAAACGTCACACACGGGCAGGTCGGCATAATAAGCATCAATCTCCAGCAGGTACTGGTAACACAATTGCTTGTCCAGACCGTGCTCACCCAGGGCTTGCACCGGGCAGATCTCACTACAGTAGTGGCATTTAACACATTTCTCGTAGAATCGCTGCTCGGGGCGGGAAGAAGGCCGCAACTCATAGTCCAGTACCAGGGTGCCCAACCGGCCTGCACATCCCCTGGCGGTAATCAGCATAGTATGCCTGCCAAAAGTGCCCAGCCCGCAAATGTAGGCCACATGTTTATGTGACCAGGCGGCAACAAGTCGCTGCTGGTCAAAGTTATGGGTGGGTAACTGCCAGGCGACATTTATCCCATACCCTGCCAGTTCACCAGCCAGTTCACCGCAAATGTCCTCGAGCAGCCGGTTGGTTTCGATGTAAGCCAGAGCCCACTCCCGGGCCACATACGGGTGCAGGCGGTTGACTCTCACCAGCTCCCGGTCAAAGGGCACAAAGAAGGCAACTACCGACCTCGCCTCAGGCAGCAGGTCTTCCGGCAACAGGTGCTCCGGCCCGGCAACAGCCTTCAGCTGCTGAAACAGCGGGTCCCCCGCCCGGGCAAACCCTACCAACGGTTCACGGTAGGTGGTTCCCCCGGCCGCGTGGCTAACCCGCCGGGTAATAAAGTCCGTAATTAGTTTTTCCATGTTATGTACGCTCTCCAAGCGCAAGCAGGGACGTTCGTGCTTGCTTTTTTTCGTAACATACATCCATACCGCCCTGCGCCGCCACCAGCAGGAGGATGAAAACAGTATATTCGTTGGAGTGTGTTAACCGGTTCACTCGGTAACTGGTAATTACAATTTACCCCTGATGAGCAAACTCTGCAGTTCCGAGACCGGCTGTTCGGTTACGTAGGTCTGTCTGAAAAGCCCCTTCAGGATAGCCAAGCGGTCTCCGCCCTGACCGCGCTTGAAGCCGATTATACAAAATTGGTCTTTGTCACCCAGTGACCTTACCGTAACCAGGTCGCCCACCTTGAAGCGCTTATCCTGCAGATCCCGGATACGCATTATTATCTCCCTCCCAGGGGGTTAACATGGTCCTACCAAACTATATGCTACCCACCAATGAAAGGTGTCTGGCAGGAGCCGCCGGGCAGGCGAGCGCCAGGCCGGTATTAATTTTCATCCTGTGTTCTGAGCACCTGCCGGACGTTTTTCTCAAACTTGGCCCGAGGCAACATAACCTGCCGGTCACACTTGCAGCAACGTATCTTGATGTCAGCACCCAGCCTGGTTACCACCCATTCAAAGCTGCCACAAGGATGGGGCTTTCTCATTCGCACCACATCTCCCAGGGAAAACTTCCTACTTTGCACGTTGCTCCCCCCTCCGCCTGTGCTGGCTCATAGGGTAATAACCTTGGGAGCCGCTGCCAGGATCTCCAGGGCAGAATACATATTGGTTACTTTTCCGGCCATTAGCTTGTCCTTAACCCGGTAGTAATCGAGGCATGTACCGCAGGACAGCACCTCCACCCCGGAATGCTCCAAGGCCGTCAGGTACTCCAGCACCTCGGAACCTTCTACCGCCAGAAAGACCCCGGAATTCATAAGGATAACGGTGTTAACCGCCCCTTCTATCTGGGTAAGGGTGTAAAAAAAGTTCTTAAGCAGCGTCTGCCCCAATTCTTCGCTTCCCTTCCCCAGAACGCTACTGGTAACCAGCAGCACGGTCTGCTCAATCTGGGTAAGCGAGGCGGCTGGTCCCATCTTGCCTTTTTCAATATGAATGTAGTACTCGCCTGCCTGCTCCTCGACCTCTACCCCGTAGGCCAGACTGCGGGCCAGCCTGACTATGTTTTCCAGGGCAGTACGGTCGTCGACCACGGCGGTGACGGTACCATCGGCCAGGCTATCGAGTGCTTGTTTGGTCATAACGACCGGGCTGGGACAGGAAAGTCCCCGGGCATCCACGAACTTCTCCACTCAGCTTCCCCCTTTAACTAGTACCGGGTAAGGCCCAGGTTTTGTCGCCTGTCCTATTATAGCATAGGCGACACCGTGTTTCTCCAGCGTCTTCACCAGGGTGTCGCACCGTTCCTCGCTTATGGCCAGCAACAGACCCCCGGAGGTCTCAGGTGAATACATTAAATCCTTGACAACCGTGTCGATACTTTCAGCAAAAAAGATCCGCTCGCCCAGGTAATCGCGGTTGCTGTAAGCTCCGCCCGGAATCAGACCCCAGGAGGCGCATTCCCGGGCTTCGCTCATAAAGGAAAGCCGACTGGCATCTATCTCTATCGTTACACCGCTTCCCCGGGCCATCTCGAATAGGTGTCCCAGGAGGCCGAACCCGGTAACATCTGTGCCGGCACGGACCCCCGCTTCCACCGCCGCATTGCGGGCGGCCTTGTTGAGCATGGACATCCATTTCACCGCTTCGCTGGTGGCACTGGCTGATGCCATTCCCGCCTTGATAGCGGTAGCAATTATTCCGCTCCCGAGAGGCTTGGTGAGAAGGATTACATCCCCCGGTTGAACCGCATCGTTGCGGATGAGCCTGGCAGGACTTATTACTCCGGTAACCGCCAGGCCGTATTTGGGCTCGTTGTCGTCAACCGTATGCCCGCCTACCAGCACGGCGCCTGCCTCGCGTATTTTATCCAATCCTCCCCGGAGAATTTCCCGGAGGATTCCCTGGTCTTCACAGCTCGGAAAACATACAACATTCATGGCGGTCAGCGGCTGACCCCCCATAGCATAGATATCGCTTAACGCGTTGGCCGCAGCCACCTGCCCGAACGTGTAACCATCATCGACCATGGGAGTAAAGAAGTCCACGGTCTGAATTAAGGCCAGGTCTTCCTGCAGAAGAAAAACCCCGGCATCGTCGAACTTGTCGAAACCTACCAGTAGGCGCGGGTCACTAGGTAACTCCACCCCTTGCAGCAAATCTTCCAGGACCGCCGGTCCCATTTTGGCTGCTCACCCCGCAGCCCTGACCATTTGGGTCAGCCTGACTCCTGAGTTCACCGGAACCCCCCCTTCCGCTACCATTAGCTAAATCCCCTCTCCGATGGCGGGAACCGCCTCCAGAAACACCTTGTAACCTTTATAGGCCAGGTATATATCCGCCTTGCTGGCCACCTCGAACGGGGAATGCATGCCCAGCAGGGCCACGCCGCAATCCAGGACATCCATGCCGTACCGGGCCAGGTACTGGGCTACGGTCCCGCCCCCGCCCTCGTCGACCTTGCCCAGTTCACCCACTTGCCAGGTAACCCGGTTTTCGTCGAAAAGGCGTCGTATCCAGGCTACAAACTCCGGGTTGGCATCGCTGGCGTCGTACTTGCCACGGGAACCCGTGTATTTGGTGACCACCAGCCCTTCCCCCAAAAACGAGTTGTTCATTTTCTCGAAAACCTGTTCATAATTGGGGTCAACCGCGGAATTCACGTCAGCTGACAGGGCATGACTGCAGGCCAGGGCCTTCCGCACCAGGAAGTAGTCCTGACGGCCTGAGCGGTGAAACAGTTCAGCCACCAGGTTTTCGATGAAGTAGGAGCGCAATCCGGTATTGCCGGTACTACCTATTTCCTCCTTGTCGGCAAATATGCAGATAGCAGTCCGGGAAGGCTGCTGCAGGGCCAGAATGGCTTCCAGGGAGGTAAAAACACTTACCCGGTCATCCTGCCCGTAGGCTCCCACCAGACTGCGATCGAAACCAATCTCCCGCGCTTTGAAGGCGGGCACCGCCTCCAGTTCCGCACTGGTGAAATCGTCCTCCTCAATACCGTATTTTTCCCTCAACAGTTTGAGGATGGCCGCCTTGATCTTGTCTTTATCTTCCCCGGCTTCCGGAATACTACCGACAAGGATGTTTAATCCTTCACCCGTCACTGCCTCGCTCATCTTTTTCTCCATCTGTTCCCGGGCCAGGTGCGGCAGCAGGTCGGAAATGGTGAAAGCTGGTTCTTGCTCATCTTCGCCCAGCCTGACTACCAGCCGGTCCCCGTTTTTCTTGACGATAACCCCGTGCAGGGCCAGGGGAATGGCTGTCCATTGGTACTTCTTGATTCCCCCGTAATAGTGCGTCTTCAGCAGAGCCATCCCGTCAGTCTCGTACAGGGGCATGGGCTTGAGATCCAGGCGCGGGGCATCGGTGTGAGAGGCGACAATGTTGAACCCGTTCTCGAGGGGGGTACTCCCTATCACCACCAGGGCCGAGATCTTGTTCTTGTACTTGAGCAGGAACTTCTGGCCCGCGGCAATAACTTTAGCTCTGGCAAGATCCACAAAACCTTTCTCCCGGGCCGCGTTCTCGATGAAGTCGGCGGTTTCCCGCTCGGTTTTAGCCTGGTTAAGGAAATCAATATACCTGGCTGCCAGGTGGAAGGCTTGGACACGCTCTTCCTCATCTATGTTAAGCCAGGCATTCTTGACGCGTTCTTCCTTTTTCTGCGCCATAGTATGAGCCTCCTTTCAAACTGCTTATATTGTTTCCATTTACCATTAATTTTACAGTTTGAGGCCCAGAACTTGCGAGCAGAAAGTGAAAATACTTACCAGGTAGGGCGTAACTATAGAATTTTCCAGGTAAACTCGGGCAGCAACAGCCAAGTCCATTTGTATTTTGGACCCCAACTCAACCAGGGGAACCAGCAGGCCAACCGCAAAGGCCAGGCCCAAAGTCTTCAGCCCCATCCCAAAAAACATTCCTCCGACCTGGTTCAGCGCCCCCAGCACTCCCCAGCCCAGGACCCAACTTACCAGAGTCCACAACAGGTTGCTCAGTTGACTGACGACCAGGTACAGAACCAGGAAGGAAGCTATTACAATTATGAGATAGGCTAAATTGCTGTAAACGGCGTATGCCCCGGGCGGGGACGGGGCGTGAACCGGAAGCGGGAGTTTTTCTTGCAGCCAGGCGGCGGCAGTGGGAATAACGCTGAACCTGTCGTCCAGAAACAGGGCCAGATGGTCACAACCCAGGGCAGCAGCTGCCAATCCCAACCCCTGGCCAACCAACCTGCCCAGCGTGCGAATGAGGCCGTGCTGGTACCCCGATATTCCGCCGAGGATAATAATGAGCAGAATGAAATAATCAAACAGATTAAGGCCCACTTACTGTCCTCCCCTTCATCTGTTTCCTGAGCCGGTGCCTTAACTTAAAGGGGTCCATGTGGAAGGCTTGATTCTGCTGACACCGGCCCTTTCACTGGCATTATAGCATAGAGTTCTGCAAGAATAACCTATGCATACCACATATTTTCAAAAATGGACTAATCTCCTGCTGGTTCTCCTCACCCTTCGCCTAGCCCCAGGCATGACTTTTGGTTCAAAAAACAAGAATGCCAATCCTAAGATTGGCAGCTTTTGTCTATTGGCGGAAGCGTGTGGGAATCGAACCCACCCACCGTGGGACCACCACGGCGCAGACTGGATTTGAAGTCCAGGCGACCCACCAGGACCGATCCGCTTCCCAGAAGTTTAGACAACTTCCACTAATATATTCTACACTCTTGCAGAACACATGTCACTAGAAGGCAGTGGAAAAAGACAGGTCGACTGAAAGACCACTGCTTTCGGAGAGAGGCCGGACGCCCGGTCCGAACCCGGCTCCCCTCCGGTCACCATCATTCTTTGATGAAGACTGAATCAATCTTGTATCCTCTAGCTTCCAGTGCTTCTACCACTTTCCGGGGCTCCCGGGTAGCAATCCGTAGAATCAAGTTGTAGCTATTTTCTCCCTTGTTGGGATAAAGAACTATGTTTTCTATACTTATGTTAAGGCTAGCAATAATGCCTGATATTTCGGCTACCTCGCCCACCCGTTCCTGAACCTTCATATCGATGCGAGTCCCCCCGCGGTAAACCCCTAGCATGCTGATAAGCGCGTCGAATATGTCGGTTTCGGTGATAATGCCCACCAGTTTACCGCCGTCGATTACCGGCAGCGCACCCACCTTGTTTTCTCGCATTAACCGGGCAGCTTCTTCGATGTAGTTATCGGGACTGACGGTAATAACTTTCTTTCCCTTAGGCAGGATGTCCCTTATCTTGGTTTTCGCCAACAGGTAGTTAATCTCAAAGATACTCAGGGTGGTGGCCGGTGACGGGGAAACTTCACTGAGGTCCCGCTCAGTAACGATGCCCACCAGTTTGCCTTTTTCTACCACCGGCAACCGCCTGATGCTGTTATTCCTCATCAGCTGAATGGCCTCGGCTATGGTAGTATCGGGTGATACTACAACCGGGTCCAGCGTCATCTGCTGTCTTACCCGCATCCTTCTCTCCCTCCTCATTCCTAGTAAACGGTTCTGTTATCCCCCAACTTCCGTTCCTCAGGTCTCCTGACCAAATGCACTTAGATTTGCTATGAAAATAGACGCTGACAGTTCGTTAGCAATTGGAACCCGTGTCACAACTGGTTCGGATTTTCTTCTTCGGTACTCAACAGGTTCTGCCCCAACGGAAGAGCGAACGCACGTTGACGCCTGATGGTGCGTTGCTCAACATGGACAGGTAGAGACTGAGTGCCGGACATGGGAATCTGCTTTGGGCAGCAACTTACCCTCCCAGGTAGGCTTTCTTCACATCCTCGCTTTCCAGCAGTTCCCGGGCCGATCCCTCCAGGACTATTTCACCGGTTTCTAAAACATATGCCTTGTTAGCTACCGACAATGCCATATGAGCATTCTGTTCGACCAGCAGTATGGTAGTACCGCGGGCGTTAATATCCTTGATTATTTCAAATATTTCTCTCACCAGAAGGGGAGCCAATCCCATGGAGGGCTCATCCAAGAGCATCAGGCGCGGCCGGGCCATGAGAGCCCTGCCGATAGCCAACATCTGTTGCTCACCACCGCTCAACGTCCCGGCAACTTGCTTCCTCCGTTCCAACAAGCGTGGAAAGCGGGTAAACACCACCTCAAGGTCCTTCTTTATTCATTCCTTGTCTTTACGCAGGTAAGCTCCCATCTCCAGGTTTTCCAGGACCGACATGGAAGGAAACACCCGCCGCCCCTCCGGCACCTGCGAGAGGCCCAGCCTGACAATCTCCTGGGGTGCTAACCTGGTAATGTCACGACCTTCGAACGTTATCGCTCCTGACCTGGGGCGCAGAATCCCGGAAATGGTCTTCAGAGTGGTGGTCTTGCCGGCCCCGTTGGCTCCGATCAGGGTCACTATACTACCTTCTTCCACCTGTAGGGATACATTCTTAAGGGCATGAATAGCCCCGTAATAAACATCAATCGCCTCGATTCGCAGCACTTAGCCCACCTCCTCTCCCAGGTAAGCCTCAATAACCCTGGGATTGTTCCTGATTTCCTCCGGGGTTCCCTGGGCGATAGCCCGCCCGTAATCGAGCACATATATCCTTTCGCATAACTCCATTACCAGCGCCATGTCATGCTCGATAAGCAAAATGGTTAGATTGAAATTATCCTTCAATTTGCGGATAAGGTTCGTTAATTCCTGGGTTTCCAGAGGATTCATGCCGGCCGCTGGCTCGTCCAGGATTAACAGGCTGGGGTTGGTGGCCAGCGCCCGGGCTATCTCCAGCCGCCGCTGCTCCCCGTAAGGCAGGCTGCTGGCGAGTTCCTCCCGTTTATCGGCCAGGTTCATGATCTCGAGGTACTGAATCGCCCTCTCTTCGATCCAGCTTTCTCCCCGGTAGAACGAAGGTAGACGCAGGATAGCCGATACCAGCTGGTAAGGCACGTCCTTATGGAAAGATATCTTGAGGTTATCAATAACCGACAGGCCGTTAAATAGTCGAATATTTTGGAAGGTCCTCGCGATTCCCTGTTTACAGATGTAATAGGGCTTTTTACCGGTAATATTCTGCCCGTTAAAGATGATTGACCCGCTGTCAGGCCGGTAAACACCGGTTATCAGGTTAAACACCGTCGTTTTGCCTGCGCCGTTAGGACCTATCAGTCCGATCAGTTCACCATCACCGATTTCCATTGAAAAATCAAGTACCGCGCTAAGTCCTCCAAAAGACTTACACAGGTTCACGGTTGACAACCGGGCCATTCTTATCACCTCGAATCCGCTGGAAGGTTCTGAATGACAGCTCCTTGTTCCCCATAAGGCCCTGCGGCCGGTAAATCATAGTAATTATCAGGACTACCGAATACAGAACCATCCGCACTTCGGGAAAACTCTGCAACCCGGCCGACAGCACGGTAAGAAAGGCGGCCGCTACGATGGCGCCGGTGGTGCTCCCGAGTCCTCCCAGCACCACCATTACCAGGATGTCAAAGGACCGGAAGAAACCGAAGGTACCGGGTTGAATAATGAAGAAGTAGTGCGCGTAGAGGCCCCCCGCCAAGCCGGCAAAGAGAGCACCCACGGTAAAGGCCAGAACCTTGTATTTGGTGGTATTCACTCCCATCAGTTCGGCGGCTACCTCGTTTTCGCGTACCGATATACAGGCACGACCATAGCTGGAGTTGACAATATTCTGGATAACTACAACGGTAACCACGACTGACACGAACAACCAGGTCCAGGTGGTCAGCTGCGGGATACCAATCAGGCCGGAAGCTCCGCCCACGTATTCGATGTTAAGAAAGACCACGCGGACAATCTCACCGAAACCCAGGGTGGCAATGGCCAGGTAATCTCCTTTTAATCTCAGGGTGGGAATGCCGATCAGCAACCCCATCAACGCAGCAGCCAGGCAGCCGGCGCCTATGCCTATCGCAAAAGAATATCCCAGCTTGGTGGTCATCACGGCTGCCGTATAAGCCCCGACGGACATGAAACCCGCGTGTCCCAGGGATAACTGCCCGGTAAAACCGTTGATCAGGTTGAGGCTAACTGCTAGGATAATGTTGATCCCCAGCATGAACAGGTTTATCTGGTAATATACGTCGATTAGCTGCCTGGCAATCAGGTACTGAAACACGGTGAAAATAACCGCCAGGGTAACCGTGCTGATTGTCAGGTGGGTCCAGTTTAGCTTCTTGGTCACCATCGTATTCACCTACACTTTTTCCCCGGTATCCTTGCCAAATATGCCGGTAGGCTTAAACAGGAGGATGAGGATGAGCACCGCAAAGGCTACCGCATCACGGTACAGGCTGCTCCCGTAACCGCTGACCAGGGCTTCGAGAATGCCCATGACAAACCCGCCCATCATGGCCCCCGGTATGATACCGATACCTCCAATAACTGCTGCCACGAAAGCTTTCAGCCCGGGAATGATACCCATCAAGGGGTCTATGGTGTTGTAGTAGACCCCCACCATCACCCCGGCTGCCGCCGCCAGGGCGGAACCGATGGCGAAGGTATACGAAATGGTCTTATCTACATTTATTCCCATCAACATGGCCGCTTCCATATCCTGGGAAACAGCCCGCATTGATTTCCCGATACGGGTATGTTTAACAATGTATTGCAGAAGGACCATCAGGGCAACGGCTGCCACCAGCACAAAGAGGTCTTTGTTGGTCAGCACCAGCTGTTGGTCGAAAAAGTAATAGTTCTTCTCGGGGAACGTGCCGATGGGAAACGAACGCTGCTGCGGGGTCAACAACCAAATGGTGGCGTACTCCAAAAAAAGCGAGACCCCGATGGCGGTTATCAAGGCGGCAATGCGCGTGGAATTGCGCAGGGGTTTGTATGCCAGCTTTTCAATTACCACTCCCAGAAGGGCGCACGCCAGCATAGCGAACACCATGGCGGGGACTACCCCCACCCCCAGAATGGCAATGGAAAAGAAGCCTACGTACGCGCCCACCATCATGATATCGCCATGCGCGAAATTGATCAGGTTGATGATGCCGTAAACCATGGTGTAGCCGAGAGCGATCAAAGCGTAAATCGAACCCAGTGATACACCGTTCAACATCTGCTGGAAAAACTCGTACAAGTAACTGTCCCTCCCCGTGAACACGTTCCTGGCAAGATTCGACACAGGGACCGAAAAAGAAGGGTGGTTAAGGCCCCCCTTCTTTCTTCCCCCGTGTAGTGTTATGGTTTAATCTTGGTCCTAACTACCTGCTTACCGTCGACCATTTCGATAAGTACTGCCGACTTGACCGGGTTATGGTACTGGTCCATGGAAAAGGTTCCGGTTACCCCGGTGAAATTAGTGGTAGCAGCCAGTGCATCTTTAATCTTTACGCCGTCGGTGCTGCCAGCCCGCTTGATGGCGTCCGCTACCAGGTAGGCACTGTCATATCCCAAGGCGGCGAAAGCATCCGGTGTAGTCTTATAGGCGGCTTTATAAGCTTGAACAAACTTGACTACCTTCGGATCATTGTCCTGTGGCGAATAGTGATTGGTAAAGAAGGTGTGGTTCAGGGCCTTGGCTCCGGCTATATTAACCAGGTCGGCCGAATCCCAGCCGTCGCCGCCCAGCAGGGGAACCGTAATGCCCAGCTCACGAGCTTGTTTTGCAATCAGGCCGGTTTCGTTGTAGTATCCGGGTACATAGACGACATCGGGAGCCTTGTTCTTGATCTTGGTCAGCGTGGACTTGAAGTCCTTGTCACCCTTGACAAAGCCCTCCTCAGCTACAATGGTGCCACCCTTCTTGGTAAAAGACTCCTTGAAAGCCTGGGCCAACCCCTTGGCGTAATCGGTGCTGGTATCCATCAGGATGGCGGCCTTTTTTGCCTTGAGGGTATCCGCTGCATAATTCCCCATCAATCCACCTTGGAACGGATCAAGGAAGCAGGTGCGGAACACGAATTCCTTGGTTTTGCCGGTTTCCTCGTCAACCGTCGCCGGCAGGGCCGTGGCCGCCGGAGCTACGAGCGGGATTTTGTTCTGCGTGGCTATCGGCGTGGCTCCCAGGACGCTACCGGTTACCAGCGGGCCGATCAGGGCAACAACTTGCTTCTGGACCAGCCGGGCCGCCACGTTGGTAGCCTCAGCAGCGTCAGATTTGCAGTCCATCACGATGTACTCGATTTTGCGCCCGTTGACTCCACCCGCCTTGTTAATCTCGTCAAAAGCCATTACAATCCCGTTACGGCAGTTGGTGCCGTATGAAGCAACTCCTCCGGAAAGCTCAACGTTCAGCCCGATCTTAATGGGCTCCTTAGCAGGGGCCGGGGTTTTCTCCGTCTCGGTCTTGGTAGCCGCGCCGCCACAACCGGCCACTATGCTTACCAGAAAGGCTACCATGAGCAATAACACCAGCTTCTTGTTAATCTTCATCGTCTTTCCCTCCTTTTGGCTTGGTTGATATAACCCGATTAAAATTCCCTTGACCGCATTCGCCTCCTTTCTTGAGAAATAAACAAGGTGCAAGTTATGAGGCTTGTACCTCCCATTTTCCGCATCTATCCCCCCAGCGAGCCAGGAGTTCTCCGTCCTGGTAAAACTGCACGACCTCGCAGAGGTTGGAACAGCCTTTACACTCAAAACTGGACGTTTTAAAGGTCAAATCCTTGATCTTGAACCCCTTGAATAAGGTGGTCCTTTTCCGGGATACGGCGTCGCGGGCCAGCAGGGCCGCGCCAACAGCCCCCATTACATCGTAGTTTTCCGGGACAATTACTTCCTGTCCCAGGTACTTCTCAAAGGCTTTTACCAGGCCCAGATTGGCTGCCACTCCTCCTTGAAACAGGATAGGAGCCAGTATTTCCTTCCCCTTACCCACGTTATTCAGGTAATTGCGCACCAGTGCCTCACATAACCCGGCTATAATATCCTCTATATTGTAACCTAATTGCTGTTTATGTATCATATCCGATTCTGCAAAAACAGCGCATCTTCCTGCTATGCGCACCGGGTTTTTCGCCTGTAACGCGATGCTGCCAAACTCCTCAATCGGGATCCGCAGGCGGGCCGCCTGTTGATCCAAAAAAGACCCGGTACCGGCGGCGCATACGGTGTTCATGGCAAAATCGATGACCACCCCGTCGCGCAAGATGATTATTTTGGAATCCTGTCCCCCGATCTCAATAATGGTCTGCACCTGGGGGTTTACATTCAGCGCCGCCACAGCATGGGCGGTTATCTCGTTTTTAACTATGTCCGCACCAATAATCATGCTACTCAGGTGACGGGCACTTCCAGTGGTCCCCGCCCCGGCAATTCTTACCTTATCGCCGATCTCCTCTCCGATCTGTTTGATGCCCTTCTGCACCGTTTCGATCGGGCGTCCATCGGTCCGCAGGTAGCGGCGGGCCAGTATTTTGCCATCGCCATCCACTACCACCACATTGGTGCTGACCGAGCCTACATCTACTCCCAAATAAGCCCCTGTCATACCACTAACCTACCCCGTCCTTTTCTCTTTCTCTCCCGCCTTTTTTCCAACAAATCGATGAAGGCCTCGATGCGGGTCTGCACCCCGGCTTTGCCCGTCTGTTCATCAATAAACAAGGTAAGAACCGGTATATCGAGTTCCCGGCTAATCCGGGGAATGATGCTCTTGGCCACAATTTCCGGAATACACGCGAACGGTGCTAGCTGTACGACCCCGTCAAAGCCGTGTTTAGCGTACAGAACCGTTTCCCCAACACTGTTTACCCCGTGCCCACCAATGGGAGCTTCATTCAGATACGGCCGGGCCATGGCAAACACATCGTCCTCAGGCGTTACTATGGTATTACGCCCGCAGTAGCCAGTAAGGTATATGGACCGGTCCACGCTAACTCCCATCTCCCCCAGCATGATCTGGAGGTAATGGTTGGCGGAGGGTTCCAGTACGACATATATTTCCCCAATGATTCCTACCCTCAGGGGGTCACGTGTTTCGTCCCGGGTTACGAGGTTGAGTAGCCTGGCGCCTTCATCGCGAGCCGCAGCGATGTCTGCCACTGTACACGCTTGATCCAACATCTCCAGAGCCTTCCACAAGGTACGAGTAGTCTCCCCCCGTACAACCTCGTAAGGCCGTACGTGAAAAGAAAGCTGCTCCAGGTCATCTATGGCTTTCAACTTCTCCCAGGCAACCTGCAATACCCTGACGAACTCTTTATACGATACCCCCCCGCTCTTCCACACCAGCTTCAGCTTTTTCCAGAAGTCCCTTAAATCATGCAAGGGAGGTTCAAATCCGATTATATTCATTTCAATGCCCAGTTCCTTCAGTATTTGCTGGTGCATAATCCAGTAATAACCTGCCCGGCACGGGCCAACCCCTCCGGAGGTAATAATCGTATCGGCGCCCATCTCAGCTACCTCCAGGTAGGTCCCCATAAGTATCTTAAATGGTATGCACGCAAATTCGGGTGAGTATCTAACCCCCAAATCCAGGGTTTTCTTACTGGGCTCCGGGGGTACAACACAATCATGTCCAATGTTTTCCACCAGGTACTTAAAGGCTATGTACGAATACCCCATGCGGGGAAAGCTAATTCTCATGCTTTTGCCTCCGGTAACGCAACATATCGAGAAATGCTTCCACTCTGGTTCTTATACCTGCCTCACCAGTATGTTCGTCTACCATAATAGACATAAAAGGAATTCCACCCTGTTGCTTAGCCTGCAACTCCATCATGCGGTCCACCATCGAATCAGGACCACAGGCAAAGGCGGTCACGTGAATGATGCCGTCGATGTATTTCTGCGCCATAAAATAAAGGGCTCCGTGCAAAGCTCGGTTGGAAAAGTACCAGAACATGTTCTTCGGAAGCTTCCTGGCCTCGGCTGCCATCTTGCGGGCCGGCAACATCTCCTGGGTGTAGACCCGGGCATTTTCCCGCTCCAGCAGCCCGAACAATCCCACGTTGACGAACGGATCATAAACTACATAAGGATAGCCAACCACCGCAACACTGAACTCCGGCGTACCCTGGTTCACACTTGGGAGGGTACCGCCGAAAACCGCCTCTATAGCTTGCTCGGGGAGCACCCCCTGGTACAGTAGCCGCTGAAACCTCTCTTGCCTTCGTTTAGCCTGGGCGACCGCACGGCGAATATCACTCCGGGCCGCTCCCAACATCTCACCGATATCCCGGCAGACGCGAAATAGTTCCTGCCTACCCTGGCGCAGGTCGACTCTGGTGTCTATGAGCGGGGGAAGGTCATCAATGGACGCCCGTAGCATGTCCGGAAGGCCCAGGAACTTCGGGCACAGGGTCTCAGTACCGAACTCCCCGAATTTCCGCAGTGAAACCAGGCGGGGAGTAAAGACATAATCAACCTTACCGATAAGGTCGGCAACATGCCCGTGGTAAAGCTTTATGGGGATGCAGGCGTCATTTACCGCTTCTTTGACCCCTTTGTCCAGTATCGCCTTGCTGGTTGGAGAGGAAACCACCACATTGTGCCCCAGTGAAGCAAAGAATTCTCTCCAGAACGGGAAGTATATGAAGTAAGCTAGTGTTCTTGGTATACCGATTGTGGCCACGTTCTCCTCCTGAATCTCCCCACATGTTACATGATGATTGTACCTAAAAAGATACATTTCGACGTTAAGGGTACAAGTTCCTTTCCCGCCGCATCAAATTACCCCTGGCCAAATTTTACCCTTACATCCCCCACTCTTTTCGTAAGGCGGAGACGGTCATAATACTCCATTAGCGGCAAGGTGTACCGCCGAGAGCTGTCAAAAAGGTCACGGGCAGTAGCCAAGGTTAGCTCTTTTTCGTTCTTAAAGTAGCCTTCCAGGAGTTTCTTGCCCTGCTCAATTGCCTCTGCCGTAAAGTAGGCATTTTCCGCCACTTTTACCAGCTGGCCGCTCTCCAAAAGGAAGTTTAAAATTTCATTCAGGGCTTCGCCGGTTAAACCGGTTTTTTCCGAGATTTCTTTCGGTCCGGGCGGAGCGAAAGGCTGCCGGGCAAATTCCAGCAGCAAGTGGTCGATGACTCGCTGCTGGCGTGAATCGGGGCTGGGTTGATATCCGGGCAGGGCCACATGGTTTACCCCGGTGTTAATAGCCCCGCGCTTTTCCAAGAGTTGCAGCAGGGCAGCACTGACCTTGGGGGAGAAGCTTTTCAGATGCTTGCTACGCAGTTCTTCCCGGGGGTAGCCCCGCCGGAGAGGAAAACGGCTATGGTAGTCGTTCAATATCGCTTGCAGCCGTGATTCAATTTGCTGTAGCCCGTACCCGCTCAAGAAATAGTCACGTCCCTCTACCTGGAACCTTTCCACTTCCCCGCTTTCTATTAAACCCGCCAGTTCGGTAAGCAGTTTCTCCTCTTCGGCTCCTACCGCACGGGCCAGGTCCTGCACGGTACATACCGCTTCCGGGTGCCCTTCCAGTTCCTGCAGGATGATATCCGCCAGGGTTCCCTCTTCCTTGACTGCCAGACCGGCAAGTACCTCTTCCTTAAACCTCTTCTGTTTGGGAGGATGAGCGTCGATGACTTTACCCCCCCCGATGGTGGTAACCGGGGAATAGAAACGGATAACAAACCGGTCATTCTTATATGCGACCACCGGTTTCTCCATCACAATCTGAGCATAAGCCTCCTCTCCAGGAAGCAGTTCATCCCGGTCCAGTAATATTACCCGCCCCAAGCTTTCATCTGTACCCAGGTGGAAACGGATACGGGTCCAGTTCTTCACCGTCCGGGGACTGGAGCTCAACAGGCGCAGGGCAGTGTCTAGCCGGTACGAGGGGCTTAGATAGCCTGGTGTAGCGAGGACAAAACCGCGCTCCACTTCTTCCACATCCACCCCTTGAAGGTTGACCGCCACCCGCTGCCCCGCCCGGGCGGCTTCCATCTTTTCGCCATGCACCTGCAGGCCGCGTACGCGTACCTGCTTTTCCGTCGGCAGGAGTTCCAGAGTATCCCCAATATTGATAACCCCTGACCAGAGAGTTCCGGTAACAATGGTTCCGAAGCCGGTCATAGTAAAAACCCGGTCAATAGGCAGCCGGGCTTTGCCAAACGCCGGCTTTTCCTCGGCTTCCCCCGCCATTTCCTGCAGGATGGCCAGCAGGTCAGTAATGCCTTCTCCCGTGACTGCCGATACGGGGACCACGGGAGCATTTTTCAAGATTGTTTTCCGGAGGTATTCTGTAACTTCTTCCTCCACCAGCAATAACCAATCTTCCTCAACCATGTCCTTCTTGGTAATCGCCACCACTCCCCGGTTAACCCCCAGCAGCTCGATTATATCGACATGCTCCCGAGTTTGGGGCATTACCCCTTCGTCTGCCGCTATCACCAGGATTACCATATCCATCCCGGAGGCCCCGGCCAGCATGTGACGGATAAATCTTTCATGGCCCGGCACGTCAACGATGCCGGCTCTCTGCCCATTGGGGAACGTGAGCGGGGCGAACCCCAACTCGATGGAGATTCCGCGTTGTCTTTCCTCCTTCAAGCGATCGGTATCAACTCCGGTCAAGGCCTTAACCAAGGTGGTCTTACCATGGTCTATGTGTCCTGCCGTTCCAATAATAACCCTCTTCACTCGTCATTCCCTCCCAGAACATCCACAAGGCGGGTGACTAGCAACTGTTCGTCGTCGTTGCGCAGAGTTCTCACACTTATTATCATATGATTATCCTGCAACCGGGTCAGAACCGCGGGTTCTCCAATCCTCAGGTTCCGGGCCACCCTGCTGAGAATATCCCCACTGAAACTTATCTCTACCCCATACCCGGGTAAGTTGTGGATGGGGTAGGCGCCTCCACCGACGCGGTCCTCGGTTTCCACGACCCGAATGAATTTTACCCGCGGCTCAGGCCCCAGGGCCGCTTCCAGGGCACCGCATAGCCGGGTAGCCCTGGCCGCCAGCTCCTCCGGACTGGCAGTCAACATGGCCAGTACGGGAATCTGCTTCCGGGGCTCACCGTTCAGGTATTCCAGCAATGTTCCCTCCAGGGCCGCTATGGTAAGCTTGTCTACCCGCAGGGCCCGGGTAAGTTGGTTTCGCTTCATTCTTTCTACTAGCTCCGCCCGCCCGACAATAATGCCAGCCTGGGGTCCGCCCAGAAGTTTATCCCCACTGAAGGTCACTACATCCACG
Source organism: Syntrophomonadaceae bacterium (assembly GCA_012719535.1). GTDB lineage: Bacteria > Bacillota > Syntrophomonadia > Syntrophomonadales > Syntrophothermaceae > JAAYAC01. Next base: position 23,343 of record JAAYAC010000119.1, read on the forward strand.
CCTTGCCTGACGCACTCCTGAACCGTCGGTTCCCCGGCAAGCCCCCAGGAAGACAGGTCATACAACACGCCACTCCCCAGGTCCTGCATTACCGGCAGGCCGGTACTTCTTCCCAGGCTTACCATTTCGGCCAGGGGGACTTCCTCGGTAAAGCCAACTATGCGGTAGTTTGAGGTATGCACCGCCAGCAGGAGGGCTGTCTCCGTTGTCAAGGCCTGTTCAAAATCACGCCGGTAGGTTTTGTTGGTGGTACCCACCTCCACCAACCGGGCTCCACTGCTGCGCATAACCTCGGGAACGCGGAAAGCCCCCCCTATTTCCACAAGCTGCCCCCGGGACACAATCACTTCCCGCCCTGAAGCCAGGGTGTTCAATGCCAGGAGAACGGCGGCCGCGTTATTGTTGACCACGAGCGCCGCTTCCGCCCCGGTAAGCGTCTTAAGCAGGTCCTCAACGTGAGAATACCGAGAGCCTCTCTCCCCTTTATCGAGGTCAATCTCCAGGTTGGTATAGCTGGAGGCCACTTCATTAACGTAACGTATGGCTGCCGGCGATAACACCGCGCGGCCAAGGTTGGTGTGCAGTACCACACCCGTGGCGTTTATCACCTTGCGGAGTGTTCCCCGGGTGCAATGGTACAAACGAGCGCTCAGCTGGTTGATGATACGGGTGGTAATCTCCGAGCGGGTCAGATCTTCATCGCTGTTTTTAAGAAGGTCTCTCAGGCCGGCAACCACCTCACGGGCTTTATTTACCACGAGGTCGCGCGCATACCGGCTGATAAGCGTTTTAACCCGCTCATCGGCTAGCAGCTCATCTATGGCCGGAATATTCCGCAGGCTCTTCATCCGTTACCCCTCCTTCGAAAACCTGGCCCACCAAGCCAACGGCCACGACAGGAACGGTCGGGCCAGTACAGTCGCTGATTTTACCATGACCCCGGCAAGTATTACTATCCCTAATACTCCAAACAAAGGGTAAACCGTCGCTACCAAAAAGGAAAAGCTTTTAAAGGACAGCGGCAGGGCCGCGGTCAGAATAAGCCACAGGCTTAGCCGGTAAGACATCCCGGTAAACTCGGAAAAACGCTGTACAAATCCGTAGGAGTTGGCTATGGCTGTTGTCAAAATTCCCACCCACAACACTATAACATAAGTCCATTTGGCCAATGCAGAGATATTGCCGGCGATAAACAGCATCGGCACCTCGTAATACAAGGTGGTGGGCATAAACTTATGGAGAGCAAGGTAATAGGTAGCAGCCAGTCCCCCCAACATAAGCCCCCCTATGGCAGCGCCGCTTATGCCCTCCTTCCTACCCACCAGTGCCTGGTACTGGGTCAGCACCACCATGGCCAGCGCAAAATTGTAAGCGACGTACAGCACTGCAGCCAAGCCCCAATAGTCTATGCTGGTAAAGAAAATATACGCCCCACAGGGTTGGGTTTCGGCAGCTTCCGTAAACAGAGCTGCATAGCCAGCTACTATTAATAATAGCAGAATCTTGACCGGGACCAAAAGGTTGTAGGAAATAACCAGCCCGCGGAGGCCGCCCGCCAGAAGTGTCAAGACACCCAGGTAGGCGGCGAGAATCCCCAGGTCCTTTGAGAGATAAAGATGTTCGTAAAAGACTGCTCCACTGGCTGCAAACATAGTGCAAATGCCAAAAAACAGGAAGACCGACAGTCCGAAATCCAGAACCTTGCTCCAGGTTGGACCAAAGGTTACTTTCAGAAGCTGCTGGTAACTGCTTACCCGGCAGGCATTACACAGGGAGAGCAGGGTTCCGCCCATGACGCAGAACAGTACTCCGGCTACCAGCACTCCATACCAACCGCCCCGGCGGTAGATAACGAAAAACTGCACTATTTCCTGTCCGGAGACAAACCCGGCCCCGATGACCGCCCCCAGGTATCCTAACGCAACAGTCCACATCCTGCGACTAATATTCCCACCTCTTCCCGGCCGACCTGGTTGGGGAGCTTCCCAAAATAGTTGGCCTTTTACAAATATATCCGCTAAATCTTACTAAGATGCTGAATAAAACCGGTTAGGATGGGTGACACTCTATAAAAAACTGGCCGGAGGCAAAATATGGGTAGGCTATCTATCGTCAACAAGCCCGGGATAGTGGAAAGTTCCTGGCATTATGAGGATCCCACCTGTGCCGAGAAAATACGGGATGCATACTGTAACCTGTTGTTGACTCTTAACCCCGGTTTGGCCCGCCAGGTCGTAATTATGTGTATCGGTACCGACCGTTCTACCGGGGACAGCCTTGGCCCCCTGGTGGGAACACGCCTGCTGCAGTACGGTATGACCGAGACGTCAGTTCTTGGCAGTCTCGAATATCCAGTGCATGCCGTAAACCTGGAGCAGACCCTGGCCCGGGTGAGTGAAAGCTGGGACCAGCCTTTCATCGTGGCGGTAGATGCCTGCCTAGGGCGCACCGACCGCATCGGCTATGTAAGTGTTAAACCCGGCGTACTCCGTCCCGGTACGGCACTAAAAAAGGAGCTACCCCCGGTGGGCGAGCTCCATATCTCGGGTGTGGTTAACGTGGCTGGCTTTCTCGAACACATCGTCCTGCAGAATACCCGGCTGGGTACGGTCTTTAAAATGGCGGACACCATAGCCCGCGGTATCTGGCTAGCCCACCTCTCTCTGACGGAGTAGCCGGATAACCTCTTCATCCTCCACCGAACGGAAATCCTGGTAAAACTGGCCTACGGCAAAGAATACTTCCGGGACTTCCAAACAAAAGAGACTATCTACGGTACTCTCCAGGCTCAAGCAGGCTTCCTCGGAAGCGACCGGAACGGCTACGGCGATGTAACTCGCCCCTTGCCGGCGCAGGTATTGCACGGCGGCTTTTACGGTAAAACCGGTGGCAATGCCATCGTCGATCAGGACCACCCTGCGTCCCGCTAGCGGCTCACTTTTCTTCCCCGCTCGGTACATGGCCAACCTCTGGTTGATTTCCTGCTTAATCCTTTGTGCGGATTTATCAATGCTTTCCTGCTCAAGACCCAAGAACTGCCGCAGCTTATCATCGAGTAGCACTTCACCATCTGGGGTTACGGCGCCGATAGCGTATTCCAGGTTGGCCGGCGAGCCTATTTTACGGGCCATAATCACATCAAGGGAACAGCCAAAGCGGTCTGCCACCTCGCGGGCAACCACAACTCCCCCGCGCGGTATTCCCAGTACCACATCAAACTGCCAGCCCCGCTGGACTAGAGCATCAGCTAGGCGTTGCCCGGCTTCTTTGCGATTTCGGAACATACTTAGTCCCCCTGAGCCTTTTTACTATATTGGGTGCCTTCCGCAGAGGCTTTATTTCTGGTTTCGCGTTTAGCATCCTTTTCTCTGTGCATTCTGGAGTTGCCGATGAAAAGCCCACCTTCCTCGACTACCAGGGTCGCTGCTATGATATCTCCGCGCACCTCGCCCGACGAAAGTATTTCGGCTCTCCCCCGGGCGGTAATATTGCCTTCAACGCTACCACCGATCAAGATGTTTTCTACCTTAATATTACCTTGTATAATTCCTTTCTCCCCGATCACCAAATCCCCCTTGACCTCCACCTCGCCCTCAATGCTCCCATCTACCCGGACGGCCCCCTCAGCTCTAAGGTGGCCCTGAACATGGGCCCGGGGTGAAACCAGGGTTTCTATGTTGTCAAAGTTGGCACCTTTCCTCAGCCTGAACAAAAAACTCAACCCCTTTCTCCGGGGAGATAGAGTAGCGGGTCCAGGAAATGACCGTTCTTTTCAATCGCAAAATGGAGATGGGGCCCGCTGCTTCTTCCCGAACTACCTACCCTGGCAATCATCTGCCCTTTTCGAACCTCGTCGCCTTCCTTCACCATAACCCGCCAATTGTGCCCGTACCAAGTTATGTAGCCGTTTCCGTGGTCTATCTTTATCAGTCGGCCATAAACCCGGTCACGTCCGACATAGGCTACCTTACCTTGAGCAGCAGCCCTTACCGGAGTTCCGAGGTCGGCGGCCACATCCACCCCCCCGTGGTGCTCCTGGCGCTTGCCGAAGGGAGATTTCCTCCAGCCAAACTCCGAGGTTATCCGCCCCGCCACTGGGCAGTTGTTAGGTAGGGCCAGGTAGTACTGCCGGTTCCTCTGCCCTTCCGCCGTGAGGTGGTCTAGCTCGTTACGGCAGGCCTCCAGGTACTCCTGTAATTGTTCCATCTCCGTGACAGTGTCTTCGGCGCGACTAGGATTTACGGTGCGCTCCTCGCCACCCCCCATGGCCCCCCGGGAGGGATTAGTGCCCCGCGACAATCCTGTCTGGCTAATACCCATCAACCGCTTGACTTCCTCCTGCTGTTCCTCGATATACAGCTTCTGCGCCTGAATATCCCGGAGCCTTGCGCCCATTTCTTCGAGCTGTTTGGTCTTGTGTGCACTTTCCTGCTTGAGGCTGTGGATGTTTTTTATATCTTCGCGCGCGGCATACAAGGTGTACCCCAACCAGACAAAGCTCACCAGAAAGGCCACCACCGTTGCCACCAACCCTCGCATCACCCACCGCGAGCAGGAAATAGTGTGCGTTTGGCGGGTGCTGCCGGGCACCAGTAGGATCGTAATGTTCTCGTCCTTAAACTTTCTTTTCCTGCGCCTCATCAGCACCACCTACAAATTCCTTGCAGACTTCAGTACCTCTTCCTCCTCTTCGCTCAGCTGGTAAGTAGAGGTGTACTGGGTAACCGGTTTGGCGTATAACCGGGTTTCCTCGCGCCCGTGCAGCCCGGTGATGACTACCCCGTTACCCTGGTCGGAAAGGAGCGCCAGCGAAAAGGAAAGGTCACCGCCTACATCGGGGAACCCCTTGAACCGACGAATGGCCAGGCGGTTTATAAGGTTGGGCAGGCGTTGTTCCAGGATGGCCACCCGGCTGCTGAGCCGGTCCAGGTCGCGGTGATTGTCTTTTTCCAACTTCGACACTTGTTGCAATAACTCCCGAATATTCGAGGCCTGGTAGTCCCCGAGCAGTTGCTCATAAAAACGGACAAGGCGACGGGTGGTACGCAGGCGACAGAATACCAACAAGTTAGTGATTACAAGCAGAGATGTTAATAGCATCGTTATAGCCAGGTAAGTGTTTTCGATTAACCACCTGTAGTCGAACATGTCCGTCCCTCCCCTTTTTCTCTTAACATGATAGCAAGGAAGGCGCATTTTGTAAAATAAGTGCCGACCCGGTCATACCGGCAGGTCTTGCCTTTATTCCCGTTTATCCTCTTAGCCCACTGCCCGGCAACTCCCAGGCAGTTTCCATCGGGAGCGACGGCAAGCCCGTCCTTCATCCCCGTATTAGCTGGCGGATGGCTCTCCGGAAGGTTTTTGAAGGGATACCGGAGAAGATATATATGGTCGGTAGGAGTATGAGGGTTGGGGATTTCAGTTCATGGTTTAGCAGAAAGCAGTTAGGAGGTTAGGCGTGAAAATAGCATATTTTGATTGTTTTTCTGGAATTTCTGGTGACATGACGCTCGGTGCCTTGGTGGATGCGGGGGCTGACGCCTCCCGGCTCGAGGCGGGGATCAACTCCCTGGCTATCGAACCGGTGCGGCTTGAGTCTCGTACCCGGGTGGTTAGCGGTATAAAATCAACCGACGTAACCGTAGTTTGTTCCTCTTCTTTCCGGGTTCGAGATTTGGCGGTCATCGAACAACTGCTTTGGGGTGGTAACCTGTCCTCATGGGTCCGGGATAAGTCTCTAGCCGCGTTTCGCCGGCTGGCGGAGGCTGAGGCCCGGGTTCACGGGGTACCTGTAGAACAGGTACACTTTCATGAGGTCGGGGCGCTGGACACTATCGCTGATATTGTGGGCAGTTTTTTGGCCCTTGAACAGCTAGGGATCGGAACGGTTGTCGCATCCCCGCTGCCGTGGAGTAGGGGGTTGACACCCATGGCTCACGGGGTTTACCCCCTGCCAGCCCCGGCAACTGTTGAACTCCTCCGGGGTATACCGTGCTACGGCGTCGACGAGGAATTGGAGCTAGTGACCCCTACCGGGGCGGCAATCTTGCAGGTCATGGCAAGTGATTTCGGGCCGTTACCGCCGGTTACTCCACAGGCAGTGGGGTACGGGGCGGGCAAGCGCGAACGTCGTGGCGTACCTAACCTTTTGCGGGTGGTGATAGGGGAGGAAACAAGGACAGCAGGCGGCCTGATAGGGGAGAGGGTCGAGGTCGTAGAGGCCCAGGTCGACGATATGCTTCCGGAGCACTTCTCCTTTCTGGCGGAAAAACTGGCGTCCTGCGGGGTACTTGACTTTTATTTCACTCCGGTCTACATGAAGAAGGGCCGTCCGGGAACCCTGATAACGGTTATGGCTCCCACCGGCAGTGCGTCTCAGTTGGCTGCCCTTCTCCTGGCCCACACCTCAACCCTCGGGGTCAGGTACTGGCTAACCGAGCGCAGCGTATTGCCGCGCGAGACGCTTACGGTAGAAACCCGCTGGGGTCCAGTGCGCGTGAAGAAGGCCTGCCTTCCCGACAGGCCGCCAAAGCTTGCCCCTGAATACGAGGACTGCCGGTCCGTGGCGCTGGCCCACGGCGTCCCCCTTGACGTAGTATATCGCGAGGTCCTGCGCCAGGCATTAGCAACCATGGAACGGGGTCAGGCTTGAAATAGTGACATTTGTATTTCTGTCCCGAAAAAACTTCGCAAACGGGGTTGCTTGAAGAAGAAACGTTATGCAAAGACCCGTTTTCATTCCTCTAGTGGTGTCCGGCACTCAACTACTTCCAACCAACAATAGAACGTGTATACATTCATTGTCACAGGTCTTGTTGCTTGCCTGGATAAGTAGTGGGGTTGAGTATGAGTGCCGGATAGGGGTCATGAGAGTCGACCCTGTAAATGCAGGAATCTGGGAAGAAACAATGGGCAGCGGTACAAATGGGCTCGGCAACTAATCTCGGGCAGCCCCAGCCTAAACTGGTCGATAATTTCGTCCCTCCCATGGTTACCCGGCTTTCAAGCTTAGGCCGCGCCTGACCCACACCGCTTCCGGCTGACAGGACCCCCTTGCCTGGCCTCATTGTAGGAAGGAAGGGTTAACCCTGCCGTTTACACACTCTGATTTTCAGCGGTGACCCGGAAAGGGGCTGGCGGTCTGTGGCTCAATACGGTCAGGTCATCTCTCGGATGATGCTTTCTATGGCCCGGAGAAAACATTCCACTTCCTCCCGGGTGTTATAGTAAGAGAGGCTGGCGCGTACGGCCCCACTCTCGAGGGTTCCCATGGTGCGGTGGGCCAGGGGTGCGCAGTGCAACCCGGTTCGCACCGCAATATCGTAGACGCGATCGAGAATAAACCCGACCTCGGCGGCATCCCTACCCCTTATATTGAAGGCAACTACCGGCAGCCGCTTGTTCAAGTCCTGCGGGCCGTATACTTCTACCTCGTCAAACCGTTTTAGCCCGCTAAGCATCAGGCTCAGCAAATCCTTTTCCTTTTCCTCAATGTGGTGTACTCCCAGTTGGGCCACGAATTTAACCCCCGCCCGCAGACCAGCAATTCCGACCGTATTGGCCGTACCACTCTCGTACCGGTCGGGGCAGTTGCCAGGTTGTTCAAGGGTCTCGGATTGACCGCCAGTCCCTCCTTCCTTGAGAGGGGTTAATACCAGACCCCGGCGCAGGTACAGCCCACCGGTCCCTGGCGGTCCATACAGGCCTTTGTGCCCCGGAAAAGCAACCATATCCGCGTTCAGTTTCTTGACGTTAAAGGGTAATACCCCTAGGGTCTGGGCTGCATCAACGAGAAAATATACCCCGGCCTCCCGGCAGATTTTGCCCACCTCTTCAACAGGCTGTACACTTCCAGTAAGGTTGGAACCGTGGCTGACTGCAACCAGTTTGGTATTGTCTTTGATAGCTTTTTTTATGTCCTCGGCCCGGATAATTCCTTCTGTATCGGCCTCCACGATATCGAATTCAACGCCTGCCGTCCCGAGTGCATAGACCGGGCGGGCTACCGAATTGTGTTCCATACTGGTTATAATACAATGGTCTCCCGGTTTTAGGCAGCCCTTGATGGCCAGGTTTAGGGCCTCAGTTGCGTTGGAGGTCAGGATAATTTCTTCAGGTTCCTCGGCCCCAATGAAACTGTAGAGCATTTCCCGGCCCTCCCACAGTATACGACCGGCTTCCACGGATAGCCGGTGGCCGCTCCGTCCTGGATTGGCACCCTTGTTCTTTATTACATCTTCCATGGCCTCCCACACCGCCGGTGGTTTGGGGCAGGTCGTTGCTGCATTATCCAGGTAAATCATGTTTCCCCTCCTAACCAGAGAATTGGGCAAAAAATTTCCCCGATGGCTTTTACGCCCCCGTAAGACGGAGCCAGCACTTCTGCCAAAGGGGAACTTGAATGTTTCACGTGAAACATTCGGCAACCAAGTCCTATATATCTAATATATCCAATATCCTGGCCAGATCTTCATCATCGTAGAAGAATATTTCTATGCGTCCGCCCTTTCTCTTTCTAAGCAGGTTGGCCCTGGTTCCCAGTCGCGCCTGTAGCCGTTCCTCCAATTCGACTATCTCGGGTGGTTTAACTACCTTTTTCCGGACTCCCTTCTTTTGCGAGACTTTCTCCGCCTCCCTTACGCTGAGCCCTCGTTCCATAATTGCCCGCGCTAGCCTTAACTGCGATTCCCTGTCACCACCCGTCGCCAGGATAGCCCGTGCGTGTCCTGCCGATAGCTCTCCCTTTTCTATCATTTCAATGACTTCCTCACACAGGTTAAGTATCCTCATAGTGTTTGCGATATGCGAACGACTCTTGCCTATTCTACGGGCCAGTTCTTCCTGGGTATACCCATATTCCTCCGTCATGTGTCGGTACGCTCGGGCTTCCTCTACCGCGGTTAGGTCCTCCCGCTGCAGGTTCTCTATCAAGGCAATTTCGGTCGCTTCTCGATCTCCCATTTCCCGGACGATAGCCGGTATCCGTTCCAGACCGGCCTTTTCCGCTGCCCGTAGCCGCCGCTCCCCGGCTATCACTTCGTAACTTTCTTCCCCTACCGGCCTCACCAGGATCGGCTGCAGCACACCGTGTTCCCGAATGGACGCTGCCAGTTCACCAAGCTTTTCTTCGGAAAAGTCCTGCCGCGGCTGCCCCGGTTTTCTTCTCACCTGAGTTACCTTTATCTCCCGCGGCTGCGTAGACACATCCTCGGATTCCAAGGAAATCAACGCGTCCAATCCTCTGCCCAAACCTCTCTTACCCACGCTCCAACACTTCCTTGGCCAGGTCCTGATATACCTCTGCTCCCCTGGACCGCGCGTCGTACATTATCACAGGCTTCCCGTAGCTCGGAGCCTCGCTAAGGCGGATGTTACGTGGTATAATCGTTCGGTACATCTGCCTCCTGAAATGCTTCTTCACCTCGTCCACCACCTGTATAGATAAATTCGTCCGACCGTCGAACATGGTCAACAATATGCCCTCCAGTCTTAAGGACGGGTTAATGCCCCTTTTTATCAACGTGATGGTATGCATAAGCTGGCTAAGCCCCTCCAGTGCATAGTACTCGCACTGAATCGGGATCAAGATGGAATCGGCGGCAGCCATGGCGTTTATGGTCAATAGGCCTAAAGAGGGCGGGCAATCGATATATATGTAATCATATTCATTCCTAACTCCCTGCAGGGCCCTTTTCAACCGGAAGTCCCTCCGCTCGGAACCTGCTAATTCCACTTCCGCGCCCGCCAGTTGGATGGTGGCGGGAACCAGGTCAAGGTTTTTAACCTTCGTGTGGATACGGGCCTTAACCACGGGGAAATCTTCAATAATACAATTGTATATACACTTGCCCACCTTGCGCCGGTCAATTCCCAATCCACTGGTAGCATTTCCCTGCGGGTCGATATCCACCAGCAGGACCTTCTTGCCCTCCAAGGCCAGGCATGACGTCAGGTTTACCGCGGTCGTCGTCTTGCCTACCCCTCCCTTTTGGTTGGCTATGGCTACAACCCTGCCCACCTAACCACCTCCTTTCCCACTAACTTCTACATTCTTTGTCTTCATATAAAAATCCTTCCACTACAGTCCAAATCCCCTCGACATTAGCAATATTATAGTTAACCCGCCTCAGCCCTACAAGACCGGCAACGTTCCTCCTGCTATGAAGAACAGACGCTGGGTACTCTGACAACCCATGAATCACGCTACATACGCTAATGTTTACCGGGACTGTGTTAACCGGGGCCAGCGACTTATGACGAGTCCCGCACTTAATTCATTGATACTCGCTACAGCAGAGCCTTAAAGAGTCCGCTTGAGTGCCGGGTGAGGGCTACGAAGCGGAGCGAGAAACAGGAGGTTTCGGCCGCGAGCCACTGCGTCCGGCACTCAGTCAGCCGCCTGGCCATGGCCCTTGCCTTAAGCTTTCCCGTGGTAGTTTTAGTCCGTACTGAGTGCCGAACGAATCCCGAGACGTCCGCCTAGCACCGCCCAAGAAACCGGTTATCACAGAACCAGACATGTAAGACTGCCTTGGTTGCTTGGATGAACAGCACGCTGTAATCCATTGCAGCTTGGCAGTTTAGGCCTGCTTCAGCAGGCAGCTGCTCGAAGTGAGCCAGTAAGTTGCAGTCGACCCGGCACTCGGCATAGTGTACACAATCGCTTGAAAGTATATAAAATCAAGTACTGCCCTGTAGTGGGCTCGCTGAGTGCCGGGGGAGCTATCCGCTTAACGCAATCGAACGAGTATGGGGTTTTGCTTCCCTGGCGGTGACCCCGCTAGGGGCCATACGGGTCTGCGGTGCCCATGTGTCCAAAGACCTACGTGTCCGGGTACATGCAGGCCTGGAATGCGGTTAAGGGGAGACTGGAACGCGGTTTCCGCAATGGTTACCCTGCAAAAGGCAAGTTAATTTTGTTTTTGTCGAGCCGAAAGCACCCGAACTCATACCCGCCGCGACCGTGTACGACCCTTGTCGCTGCGGTCGCTTAACCAGCAAGCTCCCGCCTCTTTAGGAGGGAAAGGCTTCACGCCATTGACATTCCCACCATGAAAAACGTCTCCGGGCCAACTATCCCGTCGACTTCTATCGCCTTCGCCTCTTGAAACTCCTGGACGGCCTGTTCCGTTAGAGGACCGAATATCCCGTCCAGCTCACCTTGATAATAATTGCA
>JAAYAC010000120.1 GCA_012719535.1 Syntrophomonadaceae bacterium
ATCGATTTTATTTCAATAATTATGAGGGGGTTAGTTTTGAATTGGACATTAATCAATCATCAATAGGTTATCAATTGGGACGCCTATTTGCTACTCTTGAGAGAATTCAAGAAGAAGCAAATCCCGGTATCAACTCTACAATCACAGAGCGTTTTTATGGTGCGGCATGTTCGACTCCGGTGACGGTGTTTGCTAATTTGTTACGGCTGAAAAATCACCACATAGCGAAGTTGCCTAGCAAGGGACGTGTTATTTTTTTCAATCAACTCATCGGTGAAATAATGGAAAAGGTAGATGATTTTCCTAGTTATCTTGACCTACATGAACAAGGTAGGTTCGCAATTGGTTATTATCACCAGCGGCAGGCATTTTATAGTCCAAATACTACGGTCAAACAATAAGTGTTGAAATGGAGGTTCAAAACAATGGATATTCAGAAACGATATGATTTTGTTATCTTTTTCGATGTTAAGGATGGTAACCCCAACGGGGATCCTGACGCGGGTAACTTGCCAAGAATTGATGCGGAAACAGGGTTTGGTTTAGTAACGGATGTATGTTTAAAAAGAAAAGTAAGAAACTATGTTGGGATGTATACGGGTTATAAACCACCATATGATATTTATATCAAAGAAAAAGCTGTTTTGGGGAGAGCTCATGTGGAAGCTTTTAATGCCCTTGGAATCAAATTAGGCGAGGAAAGCAGATTTGAAATTCCTGACGCACTGCTAGAAGAGATTCAAGATTTAGTACTACCGGATGGTGTTATAGTCGATGAAATTGATGACAAATCGTTTCTCGTTATTGCGGCAGATGCGGACACAAAGGCTATAAAAGCTGAACTAAAAGATTTCAACCTACCTAAAGCTGTAAAGAAACTTATCGAGGATTCCCTTAAGAAGACAAAGTCAAGAAAACCGAATCAACAAGAAGTTGAGCAAGGCAGAGAATGGATGTGCAAACGCTTTTATGATATCAGAACATTTGGAGCAGTAATGGCATTGAAGTCGGCTCCTAATTGCGGCCAGGTGCGTGGCCCCGTGCAATTAACTTTTGGACGGTCAGTGGATCCGATTGTGGCTTTAGAACACAGCATTACTAGAATGGCTGTTGCCACCGAAGCCGAGGCTGAAAAACAAGGGGGCGACAATCGTACCATGGGTCGCAAATTTACAGTCCCTTACGGGTTGTATCGCGCTCACGGATTTGTATCTGCGCACCTTGCTAACCAGACCGGGTTTTCCAGCGATGACTTGGAGTTGTTATGGGAAGCGCTCACAAACATGTTCGAACATGATCGTTCCGCAGCCCGTGGCTTAATGGGCACAAGAAAGCTATTTATTTTTGAACATTCATCTAAAATGGGTAATACTCCTGTACAAACTTTGTTCGATGCCATTAAGGTAGAAAGGCTCGATAGCAGTAAACCTGCTAGAGATTTCAGCGACTATGAGATAAAGGTGGAGTCTGATCAGATTCCCCAGGGCGTTACCTTGATTGAGAAATAGCATATGGGTAAGAAATATACCGAAGACGAACTGTTACCCTTATCAGGGTTACAACACATGGCCTTTTGTGAACGGCAGTGGGCCTTAATTCACATTGAACAACAATGGGAAGAAAACCGCCGCACTGCCGAAGGTCGTGTTATCCATGAGCGGGTGCATGATCCCAATTACAAAACCCATAAACCAGGGGTTGTGGTGGTTCGTGGTATGAAGCTACAATCCCTGGTTCTTGGCCTGTTTGGAGAAGCTGATGTGGTGGAATTTAGTCCGGAGCCTGGCGGGGCAGGCAAGCTAATACCAAGGCCTGTTGAATATAAGCGAGGCAAGAGCAAAAAAGGCGATCATGATCGTATTCAGCTATGCGCACAGGCGATGTGTCTTGAGGAAATGATGCAATGTAGCATACACGAGGGTGATCTTTATTACGCGGAAACCAGGCGACGCGAGGTTGTTAGACTGGATGAAGAACTAAGGAAAATGGTAATCGAATTGAGTGACAAGATGCACCGTTTCTATCGTGAAGGTAAAACCCCCAAACCGGACATGAAACTCAGCGTATGCAGAAAATGTTCAATGGAAGGGATATGCCTCCCCAGGATGCGGTTGCAGACCAGTGTTAATGCGTATTGGCAGGACATACTCAAAGGGGCGATAAACGAAGATTGCTGAGGTGAGGCGTTGAGAAAATTACTGAATACTCTATATGTGACCAACCCTAATTCTTGCCTGGCTCGAGAAGGAGAAAATATTCTGGTCAGGATAGAAGATCAAAATGTTTTTCGGATACCGTGTCACAATCTGGAAGCAATAGTATATTTCGGATACCCGGGTGCTAGCCCGGCTCTGCTCGGTTTATGTGCCGAACGAGGTATAACCGTGAGTTTTTTAACTGAGCACGGACGTTTTCTGGCGCGATTAGAAGGTCCCCAAAGTGGCAATGTTTTGTTAAGACGGAGGCAATACCGTTTGGCCGATAATGAGAATTCTGCACCCCTACTCGCCAAATATTTTGTTACGGCCAAGATCCTTAACAGCAGGGCAGTTTTACTGCGGGGACGTCGTGATCACCCGGATAGAGTTGGGGATGATATTTCTTCCAGTATCACGCTTATGGGTACATTAGCCAGGAAGGTATTTGACAGCAAAAACCTTGATGAAATACGTGGCATGGAGGGTGACACAGCCCAAAGATACTTTGAGCAAATCGACCATTTAATTCTAGAAGATAAAGAAGAATTCTTTATGAGGGGGCGTAGCAGGCGGCCACCGCTGGATAAGTTTAACGCTCTATTATCTTTTTTCTATACTCTGTTGGTGCATGAATGCCGTGCGGCACTAGAAAGCGTAGGCTTAGATCCCGCTGTCGGGTTCTTGCATCGTGACCGACCGGGCAGACCCAGCCTGGCCCTAGACTTAATGGAAGAATTGAGGGCATATCTTGGCGATCGCATGGCCTTATCATTAATTAACAGAAGGCAGGTAACAGCCAATGACTTTGTGGTCAATAGCAATGGAGCCGTTTACCTAAAAACCGAAGCGAGAAAAAACTTGTTGGCTCTGTGGCAAAAGCGCAAAAAAGAGGAAATCATACATCCATTTCTCGGTGAAAAAATACAGATCGGACTGCTGCCATATGTTCAGGCATTATTGCTAGCCAGGTTTTTACGCGGTGATTTGGATGCCTATCCGGCTTTTATCGTTAAATAGGGGGCGTTAAAATGATGGTCCTGATAACTTATGATGTGAGTACTGTTGATGCTGCAGGACAGAGACGGTTGAGAAAAGTGGCCAAGAAATGTGTTGATTTTGGCCAGAGGGTGCAAAACTCAGTTTTTGAATGTTTGTTGGAACCAGCCCAATTTGTTAAATTGAAAAACGAGTTAGAAATGATCATTGACAAGAATAGCGATAGCTTGCGCTTTTACTTCTTGGGCTCAAACTGGAAACGGAGGGTAGAACATATTGGTGCAAAACCAGGGTATGATCCCGAAGGAACCCTGGTTTTATAGCGCGAACCGGAAGTGATTGGAAATCTTCTGGAAGGTTCGCGATATGAATATTACGTGGTTAAAAGTATTTAAGTATCATTTTAAGGCAGCATTTCATTTTGTATTCAATGAGGTCCGCGGAAAGGCCTCTGCCAAGCCGCAATAAATCTTGACTTTTTTGGGATACTGTCGCGCCCCGCACGGGCGCGTGGGTTGAAACCTCTCGAACTTCCTACTAGATTTGCCATAACAGGTCCTGTCGCGCCCCGCACGGGCGCGTGGGTTGAAACATCAGTACTTACAAAACTTATAATTTCTTCAGCTTGTCGCGCCCCGCACGGGCGCGTGGGTTGAAACTTCTTAGGGTTCTGGCCGATGTAATTATCAAGTATCTGTCGCGCCCCGCACGGGCGCGTGGGTTGAAACTTCCTTGGAATGTGCAGCAATCAATATTCCATTTGTCGCGCCCCGCACGGGCGCGTGGGTTGAAACCAATTCTCGGGGGCTGTTTAAACCGTTTGTGATTGGTCGCGCCCCGCACGGGCGCGTGGGTTGAAACCTGCACCTTAGTAAAAGGAATATTATAAATGATGGTCGCGCCCCGCACGGGCGCGTGGGTTGAAACGGCATCCAGGACAAGGTGAAAACAACGGGTGCTGTGTCGCGCCCCGCACGGGCGCGTGGGTTGAAACTTAAAGGGGCTGAAATCGCTTTACAGATAGCC
>JAAYAC010000121.1 GCA_012719535.1 Syntrophomonadaceae bacterium
GATCTGGGTGGTACTTATGTCCGCGTGGCCCAGCATCTCCTGCACGGCCCTTAGATCAGCTCCGTTTTCCAGCAGATGCGTGGCAAAAGAATGGCGGAGGGTATGGGGGGTTATCTCTTTTTCTATACCCGCCTGCCCGGCATATTTTGCTAATATTTTCCAAAATCCCTGCCTCGTCATTCTCCTACCGTTAGCATTTACGAAAAGGGTTCTCTCTAACGGGGATTTCACCAACTGGTTGCGCGAGCGGCTAATGTACCTCTCCACCCAGAAGGCCGCGGTCCTGTTCGTCGGGACGATGCGCTCTTTCCTCCCCTTGCCCAGGCACCTGACATAGCCGGCTGAGAGGTTGATATCATCGAGTTGTAGGGCAAGCAGTTCCGAGACGCGCAAGCCGGTAGCATACATCAGTTCCAACATCGCCCGGTCGCGCAGACCCCTGACGGTTACCGGGTTAGGCTGTTCCAAGAGCCTCTCCACCTCGTGAACCGCAAGAACATGGGGAAGGCGGCGGGGTAATTTCGGGCTGCCTACATCATCAGTAGGGTTTGCCCGCAGGTAGCCCTCCTGTACCATGAACCGGAAAAAGGCTTTTAGCGTGGAAAGGGCCCGCGCCGAGCTAGAACGGGCCGCACCCTTGTCGAGCAACCAGTTCAGGTACTCCACTATATCGCTTTTTTTCACTTCATTCGGGGTTGATATCCCCATTTTCTCTAAGAAAGCAAAAAACTTGCTGAGATCGCGGCCGTAAGCCTGCAAGGTATTCGGGGACAGACCTTTCTCATAATTGAGGTACCCCATGAATGAGTTCAGGTATGTTTCCATTCTTTTTTGCTCCAGGTTTCATTTGTGGAGTTATTAGACAAGAAAGTAACGGTTTCCTGCTTGTTGTTTAGGAAATTCGTCCTGAAATTACATCCCTTGTTGGGGGATACCAGGCAAGGGCTAATTATTCGGTTTCTTTATAATAGAAGTTCTGCAGCTTAATGACAAATTGGTCCACCGCCCGGTCAAAATTGGTCTTTTCCCGGTTTTCCACCCGCATGGGATTCCCGGAGGGGGACTCGTCCTTCAACCATCCGGAAAAAACAGGCCAGTTGTTTCCCATCAGACCCATCAAACGGGGAAATAGTAGGGTGAATGCCAGGATGACAACGAGGGCCATGGTAACATTGACCAGCTTCCTCCTCCAGTCCTTGACAATGATAATCACGTAAACACCTCCTAATAATCATTTGATAAACATCTCTACCAGCCAGGGAGATAGAAAAGATTCAACCAGTGCCCCGAAAAAAAACACTACCAGGAATACCAGCATCGTAACGGTATAGGTCGCTAGACCCTGGCCCAGAGAAGCCCCCGCAAACCTTCCTTTGGCTATGTACACCGAGAAGTTCAGCCCCACTACCGCCCAGGCAATGGTAAAGAGAACGTAGATGATGTTTTGTGGAAATACGGATAGCATAGCAAGCATGAACCCCAGCAGGGCTTTCTCCTTTACCAGGAAACCGAAGGTGAAACCCAGGGAAAACCCTTTGATGAAGACTATGGCTAGAATAAGCGGCACCCCGATGACCGTCATGCCCAGAAACCAGATAAGGACGATAAGCCTGGCCTGGTTAAGAAAGGCCGGAATGAATATCCTGTATCCCTCTTGATAGGTAACTACCCCCCCTTTCAGAAAACTGTCAACCATTTCCACGAGGTGGCTACGGGTCCCCCCCTGCAGGTTGCCAGCGTTAACTTCTCCCAGAACAAACCCCAGCCCAAAGATGATACTGATTAACAGGTACTGCCAGATATTCTTACGGACGTGCTCTTTCATCAGGTGCCTGGCCTTCATCACATAACCCCTTATCCGTTCCCTTACAGCATTCTATTTCGCTCGTCCACACTTTATTACTGCAGGGAGTAAGGCTGGCTGTTTCAGCTATACTTGTCGGGGTGGAGATGAAGGCTTAAGCAAAGGGGAAACAGAAAGGTCTCAAGGAAGAAAAAGAAGCAGGAAAATGTCCCAGATAGAGTCGTTGCTTGAAAACAACGTCACGCTCGATGTCGGCTCAGGTCTTCTTCACCTTTCTTTTACCTGGCCACAGCGCGGGCAATGGCTGCCCGCGCCCTTCTCAAGTTTTCCAGAGCTCCCTCGTGTAACATGAGCCCCGGTAGGGGCGTTCCAAGTTCATCGCGTCATAGGCATCTACTGGCTTACCCGAGAGACAATCTTTTTATCCGTATTGAGAATATGGTTGCTGATCCAGTCAACAATGAAGTCCAGGGTCCTCATGAGAAACTCTTCCTGGCGATCGTCTGCGGAATCCAGGTCAACACCGTCTATCCAAGAGATAAAATCATCGTGCTCGGTCTTGTGAGACAGGAACCTTCCGTATCCTGTTTCCCTCATGTACCCCTCCTCCGTGGCAAAGTGGTATTTGGTGTACTCTTTCAGTTCCTCCACTATGGCGACTATATCATCGTACTTGTCCACTCTTAATTGATTGCGCAACAACTCGTAGGCTCGGTTGGCAATTTCGAATAGGCGACGGTGCTGCTCGTCGATAACAGTTACGCCCAACTCGTATGCACTCTCCCACTTCAACATGATGATACATCCCTCCACGAATTTACTGTTTTGTAAAAATAAAATGGAAACAAATTTTCCTTTACATTAGCCATGTCATGCAGAGCCCAATTCTTTGCCGTCCCTAAGATCTTAACTCCTGCTCTTGCGATGACCGGGTCGAAATGAGTACCAGCACGACGTTCCAGGTACCATAGAGCCTCGTCGATGGAAAGTGAGGGTCGGTAGGGGCGGTCAGAAGTGAGGGCGTCAAACACATCAGCTACGGAAATGATCCTGCTCAAATAAGGAATATCCTCGTCTTTAAGTCCCCGGCAATAACCACTGCCATCGTACCGTTCATGATGGGCACTCGCGGTTCCAGCCAATCTGGCCATGAACTGCGAGTTCATCAAAATCCTCTCAGTCATAACCACATGCTTCTTCATTGTTTCCCATTCTATTGGAGTGAGCGGTCCGTTTTTAACCAGTATGCGGCCGGGCGTTCCTACTTTGCCCGCGTCGTGCAGAAAAGCGGACTTCACCAAATCGGAAAGCAAACGTTCATCAGTTATGCTTAATTGAGCCGCAATAGCCAGTGAATATAGCGCCACCCGCCGGGAGTGACCGAATGTGTATCTGTCTTTGGTATCTATTATAAGAGCTGCGGCCTCATACGCCTTGTATAGGAGTTCTTCCTCAGTGTACACACGTTCCTGTTCAAAGCCAAGGCTACTCGGTATACGTTTGTTTTCAACGTTCAACTCCTCTTCATCAACTAAGATATGAAAACGCTCCTTATTCAACACTTCGTCGAAAAGCACATCGCTTATCAGCGAAGAATACTCTTGTTCCTTTCTTTCTCGCATGGATTTGCGCAGATAGTCCATAGATATGGACTTCGTGGCTATCCCTCTCCTGAGCAACACGTCCAGTGAATCGGCAGCCCTGATAATCTGAGCCTCCAAAGGTATATCGTACCCCTTCAGCCCCAGCGGATAACCCTGCCCATCATACCGTTCATGATGGTAAAGAATCCAGGCGGCTGCATCCTCCAGAAAAGGGATGTTGGTTATTAACCTGCTTCCTATGGACGCATGCGCTTCTATCTTCTTGCGCAAATGCTCCGGTGGGTTAACTGCATAATGGGAAATGTGTTCGGGTAACCCTACAGCTCCCACGTCGTGCAAAAGCCCCGCGTAATAAACGAGTCGCGGCTGAGGGCATTGCAAAGCTTGGGCTATCCACCCGCAAACGACCCCCACCCGGATCCCGTGCAGAAGCTTCACCTCTTCCTCTATATCAAGAATAGTCGACAGCATTTGGACTGCATCGGTTAAAGCGTCCGTTTCCCCAATACACTTACCCCGCTCCATTGGCACTACTCCCATCATTTCGCATTTGAGACAACACTCGCAATTTTAATGTTACGGGGCGTATTTAGCCCCAACCTCACATTGGCCATAGAATTTGGGCGATGGCCGAGCAGCCAATACAATAACCGGGATTCACTTCTCAGAGTAACGTATGCTCCCGCCGAAGCCCACCAGGCCGGGCAGACGTAGCACATGGCAGCAAGCTGCCACATCGCTCCCTGTTGGCTAGCCGCAGTCAAAAAAATCTACGGCTGTATATCAGGCAGCTCGCCCACCAGCAAGGAAGCGATGAATTGTGCTGCCAGGATGTCTTCCTGGGAGTTGCGGCTGGCTGCGACCACCGCAATCCCTTCCTTGTCGCCCACCAGTTCCCTGGCACGGCGAACCGCGGTCAGGGCGGGCTGAAGCCCTTTTTGCGCCAGGGTGCGAGCCACCGTCCCGGTGATCACGTCCCGCTGCTCCTGAAAAGCGGCATCAAAGGCCACCCCTCCGGTATCAGTAACGGCCACAACTACCCGGTCTCTCATCTCGGCAAGCCTGGGGGTCTCGGCTCCCAAATTGGGTACCACTGCTTCGATACAGCCTTTTTCTATTTCTATCCCCCGCACCAGCCCCCGGCAACGGTCCAGTCGTTCCTCATCGGAGCCTACTCTGGGTTCGGAAACAATCACGATACCAGTCCCCGCCTCCCTCGCCAGGCGTGCGGCCTCACGACCGATGAACTCGGGGTACACCCTGACCGGGGCACGGGTAAAGTCGGGGCTAGCCCCCAGCACCCGGTAGGCTCCCACATCCAGAGCGCTCTCCAGGGTGGTGGACATGTCAATAACGTCGACCACCATCACCAGCAAACCTTCCCGGGCAGCATGCCAGGCTCCACTGGCGTCGGTAGTCATACTAATTCTTTTTGATCTTACCATATTTTCCGCCTCCCCCGGGCAGGATAGAAAGTTGGTTATTGCGCATCTTGTCTATACCTACAGCTATATTCTCACCGGCTATCCGGGCTATTTCAGTGATTCCGGCCTTCTCCATCACCTCGATCTCGCTGCCGAAATGAGCAACAAGACGGTCAAGAAGCTTGTTCCCCAGGCCGGGAAGCATATTGAGTGGAACCCGGTAGTAATACGGTGCCCGCTCTCCCACCTGGTGCGGGATGGCATAATCTGCAATATGGCACACCCGGTCCAGCACCCCCATCACCACGCGGGGGTTCCCACAATGTTCGCAGGCCAGTACCGGGGGTTCCCCGGAGGCAATAGTCCGGCAGTCCGGACAATACGTGCGGTGGTATTTGCCCAGCCGCGGGTCCATGCCATAGTTGGCCAGTATACTTCTGCCCCTTTTACCGGCCAGGGCCAGGTGAAGTTCCGCAAAACTTCTTTCCCTCATTGCCAGCCAGTTGTATTCCCGGGCCACGTTTTGCAGGGAATGAGCATCGGAATTGGACAGAAAGTTGAAACGGTGGGTCTCCGCAATCATACCAGCCATACAGGAATCCGCGCTAAGCCCCAGTTCCAGAACCTCCACCTCGGTTACGGCCGAACCTAATCCGTCCGCCAACCGGCTCACCCAGCAACCGTAGGCCCCTTTGTGCGGGGTAAATGCATGCGCCGGGCAAAAAATCCCCCCCAGATCCCGGCTGACCTGGACCAACTCCCCAACTTGCAGCCCGGCTTTTTGCGTAGACAAGTTCGGGTTGGTAACGCGGGGGGCTAAGAACTTGGAGAATTCCTGCATACTTGTCATATCAGGCAGATAAGTAATAAAATGAGCCCCTTCCCGGGTCTCAACCTCGGCTCCCAGTACCAGCAGGACACCACTCTCGCTTAGCAGCCCGCCGCCCGCAACTTCGGCCAGTTCTCCTCCCGCCAGCATCTCCCTGACCTCCTGCAGTACCCGGGGACTGGCTGCATCCACCACCCCGATTATGTCCAGCCCCTTGCGCGAGGCCGTCCGGTTGAGCAGGTTTTCCAAGGTCAGGTCGCGGGAAGCAGTGATCTTGATCGCCCTGCCCATGGCCTGCCCGATGTGAACATGCAGGTCAGCATACAGTCCCTGCAAGGGGTCCAACCCATCCCCTCCCCCACCAGTACTGGAGTCGTACCCTGGTAAAGGCCCGTGCCTACCTCTAACTTTAGCGCCGGACATCATATCAGTCTCGAGCCCCTGCTCTTTGCAGAACCAAATGCTGAATCGCTATTATGCTCTTACCGTCCTTGATGTCTCCACCGGCGATTTTCTGGTAGGCTTCATCAAGCGGCATCTTAACCAGTTCCAGAAACTCATCCTGGTCCGGGTTAGACTTCCCCGGTTTAAGCTGCCTGGCAACAAAAATATGTAGCCTCTCGCTGGTGAAACCGGGAGTAGTGTAGTAAGCCAACACCTCTTCCAGGCTTTCGGCTATCAAACCGGTCTCTTCGAGAAGCTCCCGCCGGGCACACTCCAGCGGGTCCTCTTCCGGTTCCAGCTTGCCAGCCGGAATTTCCAGGAGAGCCTCCTCTACGGGCTTGCGGTACTGGCGTACCAGGTATACCGTTTCATCCTCATCTACGGCGATAATACCTACCGCACCCGGGTGTTCAACTATTTCCCGCGTAGCGGACTGCCCACCGGGAAGGGCTACGGTATCCACTCTCAGGTTTAGGATTTTACCGGAAAAGATCCGTTCGCTGTGCAAGGTTTTTTCCGCAACCGCCACTTGAACCCGCCTCCTGCTTTACCCACCCCGACAAAACTGCCTTGCTTTCGCCACATAAATTGTCTGGAAATGAATAACAATCTATATGGGGGGTGATTGTATGATAAGAATTTACGTAAATAACGGTCTGGTTGTAATCGGAAAGATTAAGGAACTCAAAGAAGAGTTGGCCAGGCTTCCCCAACACCAGAAGCTCGGCGACTTCTGCCGGCTCAACCTGCATTGATTACGTGGAGTTCCTCACCCCGCGTCAATTTGCGGGCCACCTCCGCACACGCCCCGCAGGTAAGGAAGAACTCCTCATCTTCGTCTATTCCCCGGCCCATGGTAGTGACCCGCAGGTGATGGCGGTCCAGGCAAGCCTTCACCGGGCTGCCGTCCTCCAGCACGAACCGGTAGCGCGGCCATAGATTGAATTCGGTCAACTGGGCCAGCAACTCACGCAGCTTGGCCTCCTCCAGTGCCGGAAGAGGAACGGTACAGGGTATCTTGCACACCCTGGACAAAACGGTCAGGGTATGGTGGCTGATGCCGTGATGCCTGGCCCGGCGATCCGCAAAACTTATGCGGGGAATAGCAATGGGATTCCCGCCCAAGGTTGCAACGGCGTTAAGGATATCACCCTGCTCCACTCCGGTGAAGCCCCACCTGGAGCCGGTACCCACAATCCCGGGTCCCATTAAGGCTACGATAACCTCTGCCTGCATCACATGGCGCGCCGCCAGCATCCCCGAGTAAACGTTAACCGCTTCCAGGTCTCCCCCGAAGGCGTTGCCACAGGTGACGGTCCCGTCCAACAGCCCTTTGGTTTTGAGCTCGCTAACAGTCCGGCTGAAAGCCAGGGGAAGACTGGCCCCGTCGGTCATGAGATAAATGATCCGGCTTCCCGCCCGCTCCTTGAGGACCGCGCAAATGGGAGCCAGCATGGAATGAAGAGTACCTACCAGCACCGGAATGCCTTCCAGGCTGTCCGCACCGGTCATGATATCCCGATACGGGCTATCCTCCTCCTCGACGCTGAGAACCCTGGTCTGCAACGGGGTATAACGCAACTTCATGATGTGGCCTTTCCCTGCCAGTTCCTTTTCTCTTCCCTCCAGCGAGGCGATAACAAAATGTACCCCACCGCTACCCAGACCCAGGGCTACGGCTGTGGTGTTTAGTAGGACCTCTTCCCCCACCCGGACCCCGCCGGTAAGGTCATCATAGTTGATGGCCCGGGCCACCTTACCGCCCACGTCAACCGTTAGTTCTGTGATTCCTGGGCGCACCGAGGTAATACTGACTACCCTGCCGCGCTTGATGCTTATCAAGACTATCTCCCCGCTTCCTTAAGAATCTCTACCACCAGCCGGGCACTGTCCACCAGATCCCTGATGCTGATATGCTCATCTACCGTGTGCACTGCCTGCATCCCTATTCCCAGATTGGCGCAACGGATATCCTGCCCGTTGAAGATACTGGCGTCACTACCCCCGCCGGTCTTCACCAGCTGCGGCGTTTTACCCAGATTCCTCACCGCCCGGCATGCCAGGGATACCACCGGTTCTTCGTGAGAAAGGTTCATCTCCGGGTACAGCAGCTGCACGTGCACTTCACCGCGGGCGCCGTATTCCGCTACCGCCGCCTGAAAACGCTCAACCATTTCCGACGTTATCCTTTCCAGACCTTCCGGAGAAAGGCTACGGGCTTCACCCCTGATAAGGCAAAAATCAGCTACAATGTTACGAGCCCTGCCCCCTTCGATAATACCCAGGTTACAGGTGGTCTCCTCGTCGATACGACCGGTACGCATTCCCGCCAGCGCCCGGGCGGCGGCGTGGATGGCGTTTACCCCTTCCTCCGGGTTAATGCCGGCATGGGCAGCTTTTCCCCAAACCGTAAACTCGATTTCATTCTGTCGCGGGGCCCGGGTTATGATGCTTCCCGGTTCCCCTGCACTGTCGAGGACGTAACCCAGGCGAGATTGAATCCGGCTGAAGTCCAAGTGTTTCGAGCCCATCAGGCCCTGTTCCTCGCCGACGGTAAATACTACTTCAACGGGGGGGTAAGCCAGTTTGTCCTCCTTGATTACCCGCAAGGCTTCCAATATAGCCGCAATACCCGCCTTGTCGTCAGCTCCCAGTATAGTGTCCCCCGCAGAAAAAATGGTTTCCCCCTTTATGACCGCCTTAACATCTTGGCCGGGCTTAACCGTATCCATATGAGCACAGAACATTATCGGGGGTTTGGGCACGCTCCCCTCCAACCTGGCCACCAGGTTACCCGACTCTCCGTTCAGCACCCGCCCTGCTTCATCTTCGTAAACTTCCAGTCCCAGCGCTGTAAGCTTTCCACGGATGGCATCCCTGATTCTTCCCTCCTGCCCGGATTCGGAATCAATCCCCACCAGTTCGATAAACTCAGCCACCAATCGTTCCCTATTTACCACTGGTTTTGTCACCCCTTCCCAGGTTGTCCAGGTAACGCAGGACGGCAAATCTGTCAATTATCTCGGTTAGAGAGTACTTTTCGGTAAACAGGTGCACCAGGATAAGAAAAGCTAGGGTCCCCAGACGGAAAGGAAGGTCCATGCCGAGCACGCACATGGTGCCCAGGGTAAGTCCCAACACGTTGGACCCGGCATCTCCCATCATAACTTTGGCTTTCAAGTCAAAAGGGAAATAGGCTAGCGTGGCGGCAACCAGGGGAACATATATCTGGAATTGCACCCTGGCCACGGTGGGAATGACCAGGAATATGAGAAGAAAACCTTTTACAGCCCGGCCGGGGCGCAGGTCAAGCAGGTTGATAAGATTGGTAAACAAGGCCAGGAGCAGGACATTTACCAGCAGGTCACGCCAGGAGGGAGAAAACTGCACAGCCATGTACAGGGCGACAAAACCACCACCGAGCGCTTTCAGGCCGCCGGTAGTAAGTTCACCTCTCAGCAAACGACTGAAGTGCCCCCGGAAACCCAGCGCATCACGCGAACCCAGCAGGTCGTCGAGCAGACCCAGCAACGAGATAAAGGCGATTCCCAGCAAAAAGACGGTAAATTGTTCCCCCATGGTGCGACCTGCCAACTGCAGAACAGTCTGGGTAAGTAGCACGGTCATGGGGAAGGTGATCCCGACCGCGACAGGTATGTAAACTCCCCGGTAATTCTGCCGGACTACCCCGGTGTTTCTCAACAGGGACAGTATGAAGCGAAGAATCAGTAATTCAAATACTATAGCCAATCCTGCCGTCAGCCCGATCGGCACGAGAAGACTCAACCCCCGCCACCCCTTGCTTCTACAATAATCACCTTCAGTACGTCCAAGAATTGCCGCCCCCGGTGAAGAAAGCCCTTGATGTTGCGCCCTGTCTCCGCATGCGACATGGAGGTGTCAACCTCGATGATGCGGTAACCATGCCGCAAAGCTCTGATGGACATACCGACCTCGATACCAAAGCCGCCATGAAACGGCAGCACATCTCGCAATACCTCCCGGGACATGGCCCGCTGCCCGCTAAGCGGTTCCTTGACTTCCATTCCCGCCTGTCTTATACCCCAGGCCGCCAGTTTCTTAACCAGGCCGAACCCGCCCTTCTTCTTGGGCCGCGGGAACCGGGCCACCGCAACATCGGCCAATCCTTCGAGAACCGGCTTTACCAGCAGCTCCCCCTGGCCGGCTGAATCTCCCAGGTCGGCATCCAGAAATACCACAACATCACTGCTCACACAGGCGGCTGCCCGGTTAAGAGCCTCCCCCTTTCCCAGGTTGCGTTCCAATTGTATCACCCTGGCTCCTGCGTCCCTGGCAATCATGGCCGTATTGTCGCTGGAGCCATCGTCAACCACGATTATTTCACCGGCAAACCCTCTTTGCATAACGGCCCTCAGAGTGGCACCGATGCGTTCCTCCTCGTTGTAGGCCGGAATAACTACGGTTACCGTCTTCACGTTTACACTCCCCCAAGGTACTCCGGAGGCAGAGATGGCATAAATTTCTTGGCTGTGGGTTTAACCCCGTAGTCGCCCGATTCGCCTCCCATGGCCAGAATGAGAGCCACCTGCCCAGGGATGATATTAATATCATCCACGGTGGTTATCTTGTATCGCTGGTATATCCCCATGTAAGATTGTTCAACCTGAGTGACCTCGACCCCATACACGCTTTTCTGCATCTCGGTGAAATACCGGATGATAGGCGCGTCAATGGTCTCGGGGAAATAGTAGGCCGGGCTGTTGGTCCCGCCCAGTACCACAATCGCATCCACCGGCGACTGGTAATCACCGTTGAATTTAACCAGGTTGTTCTTCTGTAAGAGGTCCCTGGCCCCAGTGGTATCGTCGTTCATCAATATGCTGCCTATGCTGCGGGACACCACCGAACGCAACTCCTCGGGGGGGATCTCCCGCTTCAGGCCATAGGCCTCACACAGCTTCGCCCTGAGCGCCCGGTCGGTGAGACTGATACCCGGTAGAATCACCGTGGTCGATGTCACTTGGGCCCCGGCCAACGAAAGGGAGCTGAGCAAACCGGCAGGCACAGCCTCACCCCCAGTAACTACTATGGCAATACGGTAACCGGCCAGGCGGTTTCTAACAAGGGGCGGCAACACTGCGCGGTTGAAATCTTCGTACTGGTTAACCACTTCGGTCATGAACCGGTTCTGGGCCGCCAGTTCCTCTTCTCGTTCTCGCAGTATTTCGAACTGCCGCTCCAGCTGGTCGATAATTTTTTTTTGCTGGTCGACCAACACATCGCTGCCGACCACCGTACTCCCGGTTAGTATTCCTACCCCCAAGGCTAAGAATATGGCGATAAGGGTGGCAATATGATACCTCAGGTCTATCATACCAGTCACTCCCAGCAGATATTGCGCCTCCTGGCCCGGTGAATCCCTGTTACCAGTTCAATAACAACTTCATCTGCAGGCTTATCAACCTCAAAAACGGCCTCGTCGAAGGTGATACCCAAAGGAGAATGATGATGGGGATACAGGCAGCCAGCAGTAGCTGCACAAGATACTTGGCCCTCATGTTTTGACGATATAACTGGCTGACCCCCTTGGCATCTACGAGAATGGACCCTACCCTTAGCCTTACCAGGAAGGTACTGGCCATTCCCTTGCGGCCCTTCTCA
This sequence comes from Syntrophomonadaceae bacterium, assembly GCA_012719535.1. Classification (GTDB taxonomy): domain Bacteria; phylum Bacillota; class Syntrophomonadia; order Syntrophomonadales; family Syntrophothermaceae; genus JAAYAC01. Next base: position 11,749 of record JAAYAC010000121.1, read on the forward strand.
AGGAAATCAACCATGTTGGAGTGGGTACCCACTGCCACCAAGAGGTCGGCACCTTTCTCGAAAGCCAAAAGCATGGCTACGTCTTCGCTGGTCCCGGGCATCGGCACCACCTTGGCCGGCAGTTGCATGTCCTGAACCCGTTTCAGACCTGGTGCCCGTCCATCGGGATAAGCATGCACCACTATTTCCGCTCCGCTCCGCAGAGCCTCATCCGACACACTATCCATATCGCCCACGATTATGTGGGGGCGAAAACCGAATTCCAGCAGGGCGTCCGCCCCACCGTCCACCCCGATCAGAACCGGCTTTTCCTCTTCAATATACGTGCTGATGGTTTTTAAGTCTTCTTTATAGTTTTTACCCCGGACCACAATCAGGGCATGCCTGCCCTTGATCCTGGTTTTCAGGTGGGGAAGTTCAATATAGTCTAGCAAGATACCCTTTTCCTTTTTGGCATACTCCAGGGTGTTCTCTACAAAACGATCCAGCTCATCCTTGAAGTTTTCGCGGGCTTGCCGTAACTTGGCCTCCACATCGGCTTCAGTCAGCACCTTGCCTTTTCCCACCAGGCGATGGTCACGATAAATACACCCGTTCCGAATCTCCACCACGCTATTTTCCTTCACCTGATCAAATATGTCCCGCCCAACCTCGTCGATGACCGTAATACCGGCTCTAAGTATATTGAGTACCCCGCGCGTGGGATACTTGCCGGTAATCGAGATATCGGCATTAACGACTGCCTGGGGCCGGGCTTCGATCAGGCCCATGGCTGCCACTTCATCGATATCGTCATGATCAATAAAGGCTATGTCGTTTTTCCGCAATCTTTTAACCAGGTTCTTGGTTCTTTTATCCAATCGGGCCCTGCCCTTGATACTCAATATACCACCTTCTGGTTACGTGCTAACGGGGTGCGGGCCGGTTGGTTTCGGCCCCATATATTGCTGCTCATTCTGTTTTACATGATACCACCTTCACCAGAGGCTGTCCAAACCAAGCCTGTCTGGCCGGGTCAGACCTAATTCATACGAAAACCGCCCCGTTTGTGCTCTGGTGGTTTCAGCACTTAACGACTATGATAAATCAATCAGGGAGCAAGTTCAAGGTTCCCTGAAATACGGCTGCCCCCGGGCGGGGGCTTTTGCACATCGCCCGAATAGTAAAGGGCTTCCTTCGCAAGCTGGGACAGAAAAAATAAAACACCCCCAAGTTATTGGTTCCGGAAAATCAATAATTGGTGGTGTCAGCGAAAATGAGTTCACAAATGACAGTAACCCGTCAAGCTATTCAGATATCCAGTCTGCCACTTTAGCTTACCTTGGCCTGCAACCTGAGACGGTCAGCTATGATAGCAATGAACTCGGAGTTGGTTGGTTTTCCCCTGTCACCGTTAATGGTGTAACCGAAAAACTTATTAATCTTATCAATGTCCCCCCGGTCCCAGGCCAACTCAATAGCATGCCTGATAGCCCGTTCTACGCGGCTCGGCGTGGTGTCGTATTTGTCAGCGATAGCCGGGTAAAGCTCCTTGGTCACAGCTCCCAAGTAATTGATTTCCTCTACCACCAGCATTATAGCATCTCGCAGATACTGGTAACCCTTTACATGGGCCGGGACGCCGATCTCATGAATAATGCGCGTCACCTCCACCTCCAGGTCCCGTTTGGTCACCGGTATCGGCCGGGGCTCGGAGCCCGACTTGTTCCTGACCACCTGTCTCACACGGTCCCCCAGCACTTGAAGGTTAAACGGCTTTAGTATGTAGTAGTCGGCACCCAACTGTACCGCCTTCTGGGTTATATTTTCCTGACCAAAAGCGGTCAATATTATAACCTTGGGGCGTTGCTCCCCTCTCATATCCGCCATTTTTTCCAGTACTCCAATACCGTCCATATAGGGCATGATCAGGTCCAGTATCAATACATCTACGTCTTTCTTGTCCAGGCTCTCCAGGACCTCCAGGCCGTTAGAACAGATGTCCACAACGTTGAAATCAGCATTCCCGGAGAAAAAGTCCCTTAAGATTCCACAGAACTCCTTGTTATCATCTGCAACCAGGATATTTATCGGATCTCCCACTCCTGTCATAATTATGAATGTCCCCCCCTCTTCTGGCATAATTACCCAATCAATCTTGGTTATAATTCGTTTTCGACGTCCCCATAGAATATCCTTTTTCGCTACTTGAACAAAATCACCCAAGATATTACATATGCGACAAAAATATTACCAGTATAAGGCATACTTTGCACCAGTTAATAAATATGTCATCTCTTTGTATGGCAATTTATGGGAATATCCCATATTTCGCTAACTCGCAATTTGTCGGTATTTACTTGGATAATTTTCCACCTCGTCCATCTCGCGCAACATACTATCCATAAAAATGCCGTAGCCTCGTTCCGGATCATTGAGGAAAACGTGGGTTACAACCCCGATGATCTTCCCGTTCTGGATGATAGGGCTGCCACTCATACCCTGTATTATCCCCCCGGTAACCGATAAGAGCCGGGGATCCGTGACATGAATGATCATTCCCTTGCCATTCTGGCGGTGCGGGTAAACCTTATCAACCTCTATATCGAAGCTTTCGATCTGGCTTCCGTTGATGACTGTAAGTATCTGGGCCTTTCCCTTTTGCACCTGGTGGGCATAAGCAACTTCCAGGGGGTACGGGTAAAGCAAGTTGTCCACCTTTTGTTCGAACTTCCCGTAAATCCCGGAGAAAGTGTTCCTGGTGATAGTTCCGGTTACAACCCCTTCCGGGTCAAAGATACCTATTTTTTCGCCTGGACGGCCTGGTCGGGCCGGGCGAATGGTTTGGATAAGAGCACTGACAATCCGGCCCCTGCGTACATCTATACCCTTTTTGGTATCGGCATCGACAATGATATGGCCCAGGGCCGCATACCGGCCAGTTTGCGGTTCCCAGAAACTGAGCGTACCAACGCCGGCCACCCCATCACGCACATAGAGCCCGATACGGTACCGCTGGGTTTCCGGGCAAAAGGTTGGAAGCATCTTCATGGTTCTTATTTCTCGTTCTTTTTTCAGAGTGACCTCGACTGGAGTCCTCTTTCTACCCGCCCCGTCGATGATACCGGCCAGCTCGTTCTCGGTGTAGACCGTACGCCCGTTAACCTTGAGGATGAGGTCTCCAATCTCGATGCCCTGTTGCTTGGCCGGGTAAGATTTTTCGCCGTTCGCGCTTATCACCGGAGCATATCCCACTACCATTATGCCCCTGGACTTAAGTAAAACCCCGATCGAATGCCCGCCTACCACCACTCTCCTGGGAGGGACGGATTCCACTGCGATTGACTTTAGAGGGATGTAACCCAATAGTTTGAGCTGAACATCCGCCCGGCCCGGCTTGAGCGCGCGGATGTCATATCCCGAATCGTCTCTGTTAACCACTACCGGCTGGTCTGCAGGTGACGAAAATACACTGGGCGAGGATAGGACACTGACTTCCATACGTTCTGCCAGTTTCTTGGGAAGAGTTAGCGAGAGGGAGGTTTTTTCGCCCACCACCATCTTCTGCGAATCGGGTAAGCAGAGGATACTCCTTACAGGAGTGGAGAGACTCAAGACAATAACTGTTGCGGCTAATAGTATTCCCAACCCCTGATGAAAACTGCTGCGCACCTGGTTTCACTCCTACCGTAATTCTCGGTAGGCTTAATTTATCCGTTTGCAGTTGTTTCTATGCCGCCCGTCTTCAACTGATTTTTTAACTCGGCAGTGGTCGCGAGTATCTCCCGGGAATGCTCTAGGGAGACGCGTGAAGAGGCCTCTCCGGACAACATGCGGGCAATCTCTTTCACCCTTTCTGCCTCGGTAAGCTTTCGGGCATAGGTGACCGTGGTGCCTCCCTCCACGGCTTTCTCGAGGAGATAGTGGCAATCCGCAAAGCTGGCCACCTGAGGGGAATGGGTTACCAGTATTACCTGGTGATGGCAGGCTATCTCATACAGCTTCTTCGCCATGGCATTCAAGGCACTTCCTCCCACCCCGACATCAATCTCGTCGAAAATGAGGGTTGGAACCTCGTAGACCTCGGCCAGCACTTTTTTTAAAGCCAGTACCAGCCTAGAGACTTCCCCTCCGGAGGCTACCCGTGCCAGAGGGCGTGGTTCCTCGCCGGGGTTGGCGGAAAAGAGAAAAGTAACTTGATCCATGCCGTCCCGGCCGGTGTTTTCACGGGGAGTGATGCTGACCTCAAACCTGACCCCGGGCATCCCCAGTTGGGATAATTCCTGATGCACCCTGACCTCCAGTAGTTCTTTCGCCTGGCGCCGGTACTCGGAGAGCTGGGCGCAAAGCTCGTGGTATCGCACCCGCAGGTCCTCTACCTCTTCTTGCAGTTCCGTGACCCGCTGCTCACTACTTTCCAGCCTCGCTTGCTCCTGGCGCGCCTCATCGAGAAATCTCAATATCTCCGGAATACTATCACCGTATTTTCGTTTCAACCGGCTGAGAGCCTCCAGGCGCCCCTCAATTTCTTCCAGTGCCCGGGGTTCAAACTCAAGTCGGCTCTTGAACTCCGCAACCTGCCCCCCGATATCCTCCAGAGTATACAAACACTCCTCCAGGGGGGTTACCAGGCTGGAGAAGAAGTCATCCCTTTTCAAGGCATGGGCCGTTTGCAGGGCCTGGGCGACCAAGTCATAGGCGCTGGCTTGCTGTTCACTCCCGTAAACCAGTTCGTAGATGTGGCGGGCTCCCTCACCAAGTTCTCCCGCATCCCGTATACGATCGCGCCTTTGGACAAGTTCCTCCTCCTCCCCGGGAACCAGCTCCAGTGACTCGATCTCCTGTATTTGAAACCGGATCAGGTCAAGATCCCTGGTACGCCGGCGTTCCCCCGCCAGCAGACTGTCAAGTTCACGCTGTCTTTCCTGCCAGCGGTCATAGGTCTGGCGCACCTGTTCAAGCACCGGGAATACATCCGGGTTGAAGCTGTCCATGTAGTGGATGTACATCCTGGGATGTAGCAACAGCTGGTTATCATGCTGCAAATGGATATCCACCAAGCGTTCTCCCAGTTCCTTCAACAGTTGCAGGGTGACTGTTCTCCCGTTAATCCGGTTAATGCTTCGCCCGCTCTCACCGATCTCCCGGCGCAGGATCAGCAGGTCGTCGTCCACGTCGGCCAGGCCATTTTCTTCCAGATACTGTTTCACCCCGGCATCAGCAATGAAGAAAACTCCTTCAACCACGGCTTTCCGGTTGGCCTCACGGACCATGTCAGCGCTCACCCGACCTCCCATCAAGAGACCCAGGGCATCGATAATTATGGATTTGCCGGCCCCAGTCTCTCCGGTTAAAACGTTGAGCCCTTCCTGCAGTTCCAGCCGTAGCTCGTTTACCAGGATCAGATTCTGAATATGAATCTCCCTCAACATCGGCCATTACCTCACTTAACGGCAATAAGCTCACTAAACTGGTTGAATACCTCGGGAAGGTATTTCCAGGCCTTCAGCACCACTAAAATTGTATCGTCTCCGGCTACCGTACCCAGGATTCCTTCAAGTTCCGAATTGTCAATGGTAGAGGCCACAGCATGGGCGGTTCCCGGCAGGGTCTTGATAACAATCATATATTCGTTGTGTTCCACAGAAACTACGGCATCCGCAAACAGGCGCTTCATACGATCATACGAGTACCGGTGCCCGCTCTTTTCGGGGAGAGCGTAGCGGTAGCCCTGTCGGTCGGGAATCTTGACCAGCTTCAACTCCTTGATATCGCGGGATATCGTGGCCTGCGTCACGTCAAACCCTTTCTTGCGCAATTCCTCGCAGAGTTCCTCCTGGGTTTCAATTCTCTGGTTCGAGACCGTCTCCACTATGGCGAAGTGCCGCCTTGCCTTCAATGGCATCACCCCTCAGCTTTTCAATGGCTATCAACTGTGGAGGTTCATTGGCCTGGTTCAAAAACTCGACTCTAACCACGCAAAACCGGGTCTGGTCAAGGGTAGAGACATACTCCAAGACCTGCTCGACCTCCTTTTTTCCCCCCGGGTGACCGGTGTAACCAACCACGGTAATGAGCCCGCCCACGGCCAACAGGGGCAGCAAACCCGTGAGGGCAGCTACCGTAGTTTAGGTAATAGTTATTATCTCCCTGCTCCCACCCGGCAGGTAACCCAGGTTGAACATGGCCGCCCTAACCGTACCCTTGATGTAGCGACCCATGTACCGGTGGTCATCCAGGATTACCACCGTCTGCTCCAAGCAGTCGTGTTCCTGTAGCAGCCTCCTGGTATTGTTGATGGCCTGTTCCTGAATGTCAAAGGCATACACCTTGCCTCGCGGGCCCACCAGCCGGGCCAGGAATAGCGTGTCTCTGCCGTTGCCACAGGTGGCGTCCACTACCGTATCGCCCTCTCCGGCAATCATCCCGATCAGGGTATGGGAAAAACCAACCGCGTTTCTTGGCCGGAACCAGCTTCTTTCCATCTATTCCCCACCCTGATACAACCTGGTGCCTAATACCTGCCAACCTGTTTTCGTCTTAAACCTGACCAACCGGGTCTTGACCGCCGCTCCAGTATACTCGACCAAGTCACCCGGCATCAGGGGCACCTCCAATTGCCCGTCTATCGCCAGCACCGCTGTTCTATAGTTGTCCAGCGAAACCGAGATGCGCTGGCCAGCATCGACCACCAGGGGTCTGTTGGCCAGGTTGTAGGAACATATAGGAGTAATAACCAGGCTACTTACGTCAGGCAGCAACACGGGTCCACCGGCGGCCAAAGAATAACCCGTAGATCCGGTGGGTGTAGCGCAAATGATACCATCCCCCCGGCATTTACCCAGAGGTTGGTTGTCGATATTGATGCTCAACTCCACTATCCGTACAGCTTCCGACCTGATCACTGCGTCGTTCAAAGCCAGGTAAGAGGCTGCCGGTTGAGCTTTTTTCTTGACCTTAACCTGCAGCATCAACCGCTCTTCTATGTGGAAATCACCGGATACCAGACGTCGAAGGTAAGCATCCACCTCGCCGGACTGGAGTTCAGCCAGAAACCCAATTTTCCCCAGATTGACCCCCAGCAAGGGTATACCGCGGGGGCTGTATTCACGAGCCGCCCTCAGGATAGTGCCGTCTCCCCCCAGTACGATGACCAGGTCAGCCTGGTGCCGGTTGCGATGTTCGTGGTTTTCGTACTCCGTCCATACTTGGATATCTAGTTGCTTCAACTTGTCCAGGAGTTCCCGGGCCAAGAGCACGGAGCGTTGCTTCTGGGAATTCAGTACAATACCTACTATCACGGGATCCCCCCCAATTTATGGTGGGCCTCACTTACTATCTCGGCAATACTTGGGATATGCCTGCCCGGAGCTGCCGGGTGCTTTTTCAGGTGAATGAAATACTCGATATTGCCTTCCGGGCCTTTTAAGGGGGAATAGGTTACGCCCTGAAGTGAAAAACCGACGGCCGCTGCCGTCTCAATCACCCGGAAGAGCACCTGGCCATGGACCTCGGGGTCTTTCACAACCCCCTTTTTACCCACCTTATCCCGGCCAGCCTCAAACTGGGGCTTCACTAGAGCCAGGACCTCCCCGCCTTCTTTAACCAGCGGGAAAACACCCGGCAGGACTTTGTCCAGTGAGATAAATGATACGTCAATGGTAGCAATGTCGACCTGTGCACCCAGGTTCTGAGGAGTAAAATGCCTGATATTGGTTCTCTCGTGGACTATCACACGTTCATCATTGCGCAGTTTCCAGTCAAGCTGCCCGTACCCCACATCCAGAGCCACCACTCTGACGGCCCCGTGTTGTAGTGCACAGTCGGTGAAACCACCGGTAGAGGCTCCTACATCCAGCACGGACTTGCCGCGGAAGGAGATACCAAAATCCCTGATAGCACCTTCAAGTTTCAGCCCGCCCCGGCTTACGTAGGGCATACTCCCATCCAGAATGACAATGTTCGCATCCACGGGTACTCTGGTGCCTGGCTTGTCTATTTTCTGGCCATTAACCAGTATCTTTCCCGCCAGGATCATAGCTCTGGCTTTTTCCCTGCTGGGCATCAGCCCCCGGTGGCAAAGCACCACATCCAGCCTATTTTTCTCCAAACTTGAGCAGCCTCCAGCCTTCCGGCCTGCCCATTCCCGGCCATCTTTCCACAACCCTTTGCACCAGCGAACGAGCATCCATCCTCAGACTTTCCAGCAGAATGTTGGTGTTCCCATGTTCTACAAACCTGTCCGGAACGCCAATGCGCAGTACCTGGTTACCGGTGCCCAGGTCTGAAATCAATTCAAGAATTGCTCCTCCAAACCCTCCTTGAAGGGCATTTTCTTCAACGGTTACCACCTTTTTGAACCTTCTGAGCAGTTCAGATAGTAGTTGCTCGTCCAGCGGCTTGATAAACCGGGCGTCGACCAGAGTAGCTAAAATGCCCCTGTCTTCCAGCATGGTGGCTGCACGCCGCGCCAAGCCCACCCCGCGCCCAACCGCCAGAAACAGTATATCTTTACCTTCTCTGAGCACCCGGGCCTGACCCCGGGGAATAACCCTTCTCCGGTCGCTCACCGGTACGCCCTCTCCACTACCCCGGGGGTAACGGATCGCTACCGGACCCTCATAATCCATGGCTGAATCCAACATGTCGGCCAGTTCATTTTCGTCCGCCGCCGCCATGACGGTAAGATTAGGAATATGGCGAAGATAAGAGAGATCAAATACCCCGTGATGGGTGGGACCATCCTCCCCAACCAACCCGGCCCGGTCGATGGCAAACACCACCGGAAGGTTTTGTAAACAAACATCATGCACAATCTGGTCATAAGCTCGCTGTAGAAAAGTAGAATAAATGGCGACCACCGGCCGCAGGCCCATACGAGCCATACCGGCCGCCATAGTTACGGCATGCTGCTCGCAGATGCCCACGTCGAAGAACCTTTCCGGGAAACGCTCGGCAAATCTGGACAGCCCGGTCCCGCTGGCCATCGCCGCAGTTATAGCGACCATCCTGTGATCCCGGGACCCTCTTTCCACCATAAAATCTCCGAAAACCTGGGTATAGGTCTTGAGTTTCGACTGCACCGGCACCCCCGTTTCAACGTCAAAAGGTCCTATGCCATGGAATTCGTCGGGGTGGTTGCAAGCCGGCTCGTATCCCCGCCCCTTCTGGGTAATAACATGGAGCAACACCGGGCCCTTCATCTGCTTGGTCTTCCTGAATACTGAAACCAGGTCTTCCAGGTTATGACCATCAATAGGACCGATATAGGTAAAACCCAACTCCTCGAAAAACATCCCCGGCACTACCAGGTATTTGAGCGTGTCCTTTACCTTGACGGCGGCTTTACGGATATTGGGCCCTATTCCGGGTATCCTTTCCAACACTCCTTCGATCTCTTCCTTGCGCCGGAAATAGGCCGGATCAGCTCGCAAGTTGCTAAGATAGGTGGACAGGGCCCCCACGTTCCGCGAAATAGACATTTCGTTATCGTTCAAGATGACTGTTAGATCGGTTTTCGTATGGCCGGCATGGTTGAGCGCCTCAAAAGCCATGCCACCGGTCAGGGCTCCATCTCCTATGACGGCTACCACCCGGAAATCATCTCCCATAAGGTCCCGGGCCAGTGCCATACCTAAACCTGCGGAAATAGATGTACTGCTATGACCGGTATCAAATGCGTCGTGCTCACTTTCCTCAGATTTGGGGAATCCGCTCAACCCACCATAAGTTCGCAGGGACGCAATCTGTTTTATTCGGCCGGTCAACATCTTATGTACATAACTCTGATGACCAACATCCCATACTATCTTGTCCCGGGGGCTTTCCAGCACATAGTGTAAAGCCAGGGTCAACTCCACCACCCCCAGGTTGGCGGCCAGGTGCCCGCCGTTCTCAGCCACCACGGTTACCAATATATCACGAATTTCCCCCGCAAGCTGTCTTAGCTGAGCCATGGTAAGTTGCTTAAGGTCAGACGGAGAGCTGACCCGTTCCAGAAGAGTTTGCACTCTTTTTCAGCCTCCTCGGCATAAGGTTGCACTTCAATACTCGTGAACTACCCCTCCCTGCACCACGCTGCGGAGGGGCTTCTAGCTGCATGCCGGTGTATCAAACACTGCCATCTCTGGGTTATTCATTACTCGCGTGCGGCTCTAACTCTGTCTTTCCAGCACATAATGAGCCAGGTTACGCAGAAAATCAGCTTCCGGCCCGAACGGTGCCAGGCTTTCCACCGCCTCCTGGATACAAGTGCGGGCTACCCGCCTGGCTTCATCCAATCCCAGCAAATACGGGTAGGTAGCTTTCTCGTTTTTCCTATCGCTTCCCACGGGCTTCCCGATAACCTGTTCATCGCCTTCCACGTCGAGGATGTCATCGGTAACCTGGAACCCGAGCCCAAAACTTTCGGCGTAACGGGTCAGGGCCTTCAGGCGTTCGTCCTCAACCCCGAACAACATCGACCCGCTCCGCAGGCAGGCACGAAAGAGCGCTCCGGTTTTGCGGCTGTGTATATCTTTCAGTAGTTCCAGGCTTATTTCGGCTCCTTCCGCTTCCAGGTCGAGTACCTGCCCGCCGATCATGCCCTGACTGCCTGCTGCTACCGCTACTTCGTGGATAACCTTCATTACCTGGACAGGTTCAAGCCCCGGAATACTCGCACTGCCAGCCAATACTTCAAACGCCAGGGTGAGAAGGGCATCCCCCGTCAGGATGGCGTTGGCTTCCCCAAATACCTTGTGACAGGTCGGCTTGCCTCGCCGTAAGTCATCATCATCCATAGCCGGAAGATCATCATGCACCAGGGAGTAACAGTGTATCATTTCGATAGCACACGCGGTCGGCAAAGCTTTTTCAACTTCCCCGCCCACTGCCCTGGCCGCCTCCAGAACCAGGGTGGGCCTTAAACGCTTGCCGCCATTGAAGACGGCATAATGCATGGCCTGGTGTATTACCGGCGGATAACTACCCGCAGGCGGCATGAAACGGACCAGGTGACGGTCGATATACGCCTGCCTCTCCTGTAGTTGCCGCACAAAATCCCCACAAACCGCCATCGCCCCGTTTCTCCTTCCTAGTCTTCCAGGAGGCTGAGTTCCCAACCCGAGTTCAGGTTCCTGGTAAGCTTCAACACCCGTCCCTCGGCTTCTTTTAACTGGCTTTCGCAACTACGGAAAAGATGGATACCTTCTTCAAACATCTGCAGAGTCTCCTCCAGGTCCAGGTTGCCTTCCTCGAGCCGGGATACGATCTCCTCCAATCTGGCCATGGCCTTCTCAAAACTCATACTTTCCATTCTTCACCAGGCTCCTTTTCCTCAACTGTCACTCGCATCAGCCCCTGGCCGAGTATTACCTCCAGCGTCTCCCCGATGTAAACCTCTTCTACATTTTTTACAATTTTTCCTGCCTCTAGCTTGCGCACCAGGGCGTAACCCCGCCGCAAGACCTTGACAGGCCCCAGGGCATCCAGTTGCCGGGCGGCGCTCCCCAACCGGTAGGCTTTCGCGGTCAACACCGCGGTACAGGCCCTTACAAACCTGCCCCTGAGATCTGCCAGATGCCTTTGCCTGTCCAGAATAACACTCCCGGGGTCTGACCATATTCTTTTTCCTTTCAGATAGTCCAGTTCCTGCCACTTGCGGGTTATGTACCTCTCCAGCGCCTTCTGCAGCCGCTCTTTCACAACCTGTAGATCGCGGTACAGAATGTTCATGTCTGGAACTGCGAGCTGTGCGGCCTGGGTGGGGGTAGCCGCCCGCACATCAGCCGCCATGTCGCACAGACAGTAATCAACTTCATGGCCTACTGCAGATATTACCGGAATCTTGGAGTTGTAAACGGCTCGTACTACTTCTTCCGTGTTAAAAGCCCACAGGTCCTCGAAAGAGCCACCGCCGCGACCTACGATGATGACATCAACGTCAGTATATTCATTCAGGGCCTTAATCGCCCCGGCAACTTCCGCTGGGGCCGTCTCTCCCTGTACCGCACTGTGAGCGATGACGACCTCCGTTCCCGGGCGCCGCTGCCTGATTATCCTCAAGATGTCGCGGAAAGCCGCCCCGTCCTGGGAGGTAACAAGTCCCACCTTCCGAACGAAGGAGGGCAGGGGCCTCTTCCTGTCCGCGGCAAAAAGCCCTTCGCGCTCGAGCCTGTCGCGCAGCTGGCACAACTGCAGGAACAACGCCCCCAGACCATCAGGTTCCAATTCTTCAACATACAGCTGGTAACGACCACTTTTCTCAAAAACAGAAATGTACCCGCGCGCCAGTACCTTCATTCCGTTCTCCGGGGCAAACCTGAGTTCCCGGGCCCGGCTGCGAAACATGACACAACCGATGACCGCCCCCCCTTCCTTCAGGCTGAAATAGAGGTGGCCGGATTTCTGGTAATGCTTGAAATCCGATATCTCGCCTTTTACCCAGACTCCGGCCAGTAACCGATCCCTCTCCAGAATCCCCCGAATATGGGCGGTCAACTCACTGACCGAGAGTATCTTGCCCCTATCCATACCCAAACCTCACCCCTGGCGCGGCGCCCCCGGCGCAGGGCCATAAGGGGCTACGGTCTGTTCGGAGCTTTTCGCTGCTTGAACCAGGTTTTCCAGGAGCTTGGCAATGAGGATAGGACCCATCCCCCCCGGAACCGGGGCCAGCCACCCCGCATGCCCGGTCACGGAAGCTTTATCCACATTTCCACACACCTTACCCGACTCCCAATGAAAGCCGGCGTCGATGACAAATGAGCCCGGTTTAATCACATCACCGGTTACCATTCGCGGTTCGCCTTTTTCTACGACCAGGATGTCGCCACGGCGGGCCGCCTCCTGCCACTCTACAGGAGAAGGAATAATTTCCACCTGGCAGCCCCGGGCCAGTAATAACAATCCCAGCGGTTGAATTAGGTCGAATGAATCACCAATAAGTACCGCATGCTTACCATCAACCCGGATGTGCCTGTCCAGCATCTCCAGGGTAGCCAACGCCGCGCAGCTTATGAACTGTGCCTGTGAAACCAGCAGCTGTCCCCGGTTGAAGGGGTGAAAACCGTCCACATCCTTGCCGGGGGCAAGGGCAGCAAGTACCGTTTCCTGTTCATGAACAAGTTGGTCGGGGAGAGGCAGCTGTACCAGTATGCCGTGTGTCCTCACATCCCGGTTTAACACCGCCACTTTTGCGCAGAGGTCGGCAACACCTATAGCCGCCGCAACCCGGAGTACTTCACATTCACCTCCGATAGCGGCCACCGCCTTTTGTTTCATACCCACATAGTGCAGGCTTTCCTCATTGTCACCCACCAGGATAACAGCCAGCCGGGGTGGGAACCCAAGGGCTTCCACCTCCCTGCCCAGCCGGGCCTTGATCTCGCTGGCTATCTCGGAGCCGTTTATCAACCGGGTATCCATCTACATCACCTGCTCCAGACCACTCGCCCGCTTGGCTAACTGCCATTTAGTCGCCTTGACCAGGTTCTGCAAGAGGAAAGCAACGGTCACCGCTCCTGCACCCCCGGGAACCGGGCTTATGAAGGCCGCCCGCTTGCAGGCCTCCTCGAACTCCACGTCACCAACGATCTTGTCGCCCACCGCGTTTATACCTACATCGATGACAATGGCACCTTCCTTAATCCACTCTCCCCTGATAGTATTGGGCCGGCCTATCGCCACTACCAGGATCTCGGCCCGGCGCACATGCTCTTCCAGGTATCCGCGCTCGTAAGTGCCTATGTGGCAGACGGTAACGGTAGCGTTTTCTTTCAGCAACATGATGGCACACGGTTTGCCGACAATATCACTGCTCCCGATAATGGTAACTTCCTTTCCGGCCAGGTTTACTCCAGTCGACTTGATGAGCTCTACTGCCGCCAGCGCCGTACAAGGTGCCAGCAGGGGTGCGCCCAGGAACAACCTGCCCAGGTTGTAAGGGGTTACTCCTTCAATATCCTTTTCGTGCGATATTCGCCACTGTGCAGCTCTGGCTTCAAGGGCGGAGGGAAGGGGCATGTGCAGTATGATTCCGTTGATTGCCGGGTCTTCATTAATATTGTCCAGGGTCCGCATAAGCCTGGCCTGTGTAGTGAAGGCCGACAGCTGCAGCAACTCGCAATTGATGCCCACCGTTTCGGCCTGGCGCTGTTGCGAATTAAGATAAACCCTCGACGCAGCATCCTCTCCTACTTGAACCGTCATCAAGCAAGGGTTAACCCCCTTTCCCTTGAGCTCCTTTACCTCCTTCCTTACCCCGCTCAAAATCTTTTCCGCCAGGTTCTTACCATAGAGTATTTTTGTTTCCATTACCTACACCTCTTCCAGTTGCATGTTGGTCAGCCATTTTTCCCGCCCCATAAGGGCTATTCCCACAGCATTGTCAGTGCTGAGACGAGGCAGCGCAAAGTGCAATCTGAGCCCCACCGCCGGGTGCTCCAGCCTCTCTCGTAACCGTTGTTTAATCAACCCGTTGGCCATAACCCCGCCTACCAGGACCACATCCCGGACCGCCTGCAGCCCGGCCTGGTCCCTTACCACTTTTTCGAGGGTATTGGCAATACAGCGCAAGAGCGCAAACGCCACTTCTTCGCGTGGTACTCCCTGCCTCAGGTAGCGAGTGGCCAGGGTCTCGGCCCCAGAAAAAGAAAACCGCCTTCCCCTTACGGCGGCTGGAATCGCAACCACCGGCTTCTGTTCCTTGCCCATCGCCAGGGCGAGTTCCTCCAGGTACTTACCCGCTGGAAAAGGCAGTCCCATGCTTACCCCGACCCGATCCACCAGTTGTCCGGCATGCAGATCGGTGGTGGCGGCCAGAACCGCGATATCGTAATAGTGAACAGTACCGGGTTGTACCAGTAGCACCTCCGACGTACCGCCGGAAAAATGAACCGCCAGGTAGCGTTCTGGTAAAGTACTATCGTTTCCGTACTGTCCAGCCATGATATGACCTTCCTGGTGACTGAAGGTGTAAAGCGGCACCCCCACCACGCTACTCAGGGAGCGACCCATGCTTTCGCCCGCCAGAAACACCGGCATGTAACTGCCGGTTACGTTCCTGGGACACGTACTGACGGCTACCGCCCCCACGGTATACTTAGAGAAGTATTTCTCAAGCTCGGCAAATAAAAAAGGAAGGTTTCGCACATGGGAAAATAGCGCCTCCGACTGTCGCAACCCCCTTTTTCCCTCTTCGACCTTCAGTACCTTGCGCAGGTCAGCTACGAGTTCTCCCTTCTCATCCACCATGGCCAGGGAAGTGGTATAAGCGCTGGTATCAATCCCGAGCACCGATTTCATCATCTTTCTCTCCCGAAATCCTGTCCAGTATGGCATTAATGAAGCCCTTGGAGTTTTCGTCGCCATATGTCTTCGCCAGTTCCACCGCTTCATCGATGGCGATAGCCGGGTCAATATCGGTGTACAGTATCTCGTAAACTGCCAGGCGCATGAGGTTTCGGTCTACGGTGGGCATCCGCTCAATGTTCCATTCGGGCGAGTATTTGCTGATACGCCTGTCAATGGCACCCAGCTCGGCCAGCGTACCATGGACTAGTTCCCGAGCAAAGCTACAATACTTCTCCTGGAGGGGCATCTCTTCCAAGAGGTACCCCAGTGATGATTCCGGTCGGGCTCCGGCCAGGTCAACCTGAAACAGAACCTTAAAAGCTATTTCCCTAGCTAACCGCCTGCTCAACAACAGTCCCCTTTCCGCTACCTGTTCTTGAAAACCCGCTGAACCCAGTCGTCCCAATCAGTACGTTCATCGATGTTCTTACCCACCAGGTACCCCAGCGCTATACATATAATAATAAACAGGGCTTTCCAGAATCCATAGGAGACAACCAGGATGCCAGCTATCAACCCCAGGCCAATCCCGAGCAACTTGCCCCGGTGGTGTTCCAGGATATGCAATAAGAATTTTTCCCACATAACAGGTCCTCCCTACCTGACTCGCGGGCCCTGGGCGGCTATATCATCCACCAGAACCTTTATCTCCTCTACCTTAAGGCCACCTACATCTTCCAGGTACTTGCCCACCCGGGTTTGCAGGGTTTCCATCATTTCCGGCACGTTGTAGTCCGGGTTAATCATTACGTGTAAAAAAACACCTACTCCGGTTCGGGTGTAATTGACTACCGGCTTGATATCCCTGAGACCCTCCACGGTACGGGCCGCCTTGAGTATGATCTGCTTGACCGCCGGGACTGTCATACAGACTTCCCCCAGAGGGCCGTCCCGAACCACCATTACCCGGGGCTTGTCCGGCTTAAGGCTCGCTGCCAGCAAATAAACGCCCAGCAGAGCGAAAAAACCCGCCACTGCCCCGGTTATCAACCGATCGTGGGAGGTAGCCAGGGCACGACCCAACCACTGCAACGGTTCGCTGTAACCCAGGGCCAGGCCTACCACACCAGTCGAAATCACAATAAGGAACAGGTTATACAATAATACCACCAAGCGCCAGGCAGCTGGCATAATACTTGTCCCCCTTTACCGGTTTCAAAATACGAATAACCCCCTGTTTATGGCAGGGGGTTGGACTGCTCCCGTCTTATTAGGGGCGCTTATACCTCGATCATTTCTTCCTTCTCTGCCTTTTTCATGGATACCCCTACCACATGGACGTTTATGCTGGTAACTCTTAAACCCGTCATGGTTTCCACTGCCGATTTCACCTGTTCCTGGACGGTTTGCGCTACCTTGGGAATCGGGAAACCGAACTCCACCAGCAGGAATACATCTATAGCTGCTTCCTTTTCTCCGACCTCCACCTTGACCCCTTTGCCGAGGTTCTTTCTGCCCAGCATTTCAACTATGCCTGTTCCCCAGCCACCGCTCATGGCTGCGACCCCTTCCACCTCGACTGCGGCCAGGCCGGCAATAATAGAGACTACTTCATCGGCAATCCGGATCGAACCAAGGTCATTGGAATCGTCAATTCTTTCAGTTATAACCTTGTTTTCCACCATTCTCACCTCCTAATGTCTTCATTTTACGCAATTCCAGCGGTAATTACAACCTTAATTGGTATTCTACTAGTTATTCAAGCTGTTTATGCGTCTTTGAATGAAATTGGTGTATACCTCACCCTTCTGGAAAAAGGCATTGTTCAATATCCTGCGGTGATAGGGAATGGTAGTTTTAATGCCTTCAATAACAAACTCGCGCAGGGCACGATCCATTCGGCTT
Source organism: Syntrophomonadaceae bacterium (assembly GCA_012719535.1). GTDB lineage: Bacteria > Bacillota > Syntrophomonadia > Syntrophomonadales > Syntrophothermaceae > JAAYAC01. The sequence goes on from JAAYAC010000121.1 coordinate 28,906, forward strand.
ATGGCCTCGGGACGATCCTTCCCCCACGCAATAACCTTGGCTACCAGGGAATCGTAGTAAGGAGGTATGGAATAGCCAGGGTAAAGGGCCGAGTCAATTCTAATCCCGGGGCCTCCCGGGGGCAGGTAATTAGTAACAAGACCAGGCGAAGGACGGAAATCAAGTTTCGGATCTTCGGCGTTAATCCGGCACTCCAGTGCCCATCCGTTTATCTTGATGTCCTCCTGGGTGTATGGCAGAGGCTGTCCGGCAGCTACGAGTATCTGCCCCTTAACCAGATCAATCCCGGTCACCATCTCCGTCACCGGGTGCTCCACCTGAATCCGGGTATTCATTTCAATAAAATAAAAGTCGCGGTTCTTGTCCACCAGGAACTCTACCGTCCCGGCACTGAAGTATCCGGCGGCTCGGGCCGCCAGCACTGCCATCTCCCCCATGCGGCGCCGCGTTTCTTCGTCGATGAATACGGAAGGAGCCTCCTCCAGCAGCTTCTGATTGCGCCTCTGTATGGAGCAATCCCTTTCCCCCAGGTAGATGATATTGCCGTGCTCATCCCCCAGTAGCTGCATTTCTATGTGGCGGGGTTCTTCAATATACTTCTCGATGTACAACGACCCGTTACCAAAGGCCGCTTCCGCCTCCGTTCGCGCTGCAGCCAGCGCCTCTTCAATATCTTTACGGCTGTGGGCCAGCCGCATGCCGCGTCCCCCGCCTCCTGCAGCCGCCTTGATCAAAACCGGATATCCGATATCTCCGGCCAGCCGCAGGGCCTCCTTGACATCGTGCACTGCACCTTCACTGCCGGGCACTACTGGTACTCCTACATTTTTGACCAGTTCCCGTGCCTCGATCTTGTCGCCCATACAGTTGATAGCCCGGGAGTTGGGCCCGATAAACTTTATGTCACATGTTTCGCACATCTGGGCAAAATAGGCGTTTTCCGCCAGAAACCCGTACCCGGGATGAATGGCGTCGGCGTTGGTTATGTTAGCGGCAGCGATAATATTCGGTATGTTCAGGTAACTGCGGTTGGCGCTGGCACCACCTATGCAAACCGATTCATCCGCCAAGCGAACGTGAAGAGAGTCTCTATCCGCCTCCGAGTAAACAGCTACCGTACTTATACCCAGTTCCCGGCACGCCCGAATGATTCTGACCGCAATTTCACCACGATTTGCCACCAGAACCTTGGAGAACATCTCATCACCTACTCCTTCACGATCAGAAACATGGTCTGTCCGTATTCGACAGGTTGGGCGTTCTCAACCAGGATGTCAACAACACGCCCGCTCATTTCAGACTTGATCTCGTTCATCAGCTTCATGGCTTCCACTATACACAAAGTTTGCCCCTGCTCTACCCTGTCTCCGATTTCCACGAAAGGTGGAGCATCGGGAGCCGGTGCCCTGTAAAAAGTCCCCACCATAGGGCTTACCACTGCTATCAGGTCTTCATCAGTCATGCCATTGGCTTCGTCCTTTTCTGCCTGTGTTTCCTGACTGCCACGCTTGTCTTTCGTTCCGGGTTCACTCGTGGTTAAACTGCCGGTACGGGCCACCTTGCGCAGGTTAAGCTTGAAATCCTGGCTTTCCAGCTCCATTTCTGCAATACTGGTATCGTCAAACAGCAGCATTAGCTCCCGGATTTCGTCAATGTTCACCTCTTGAGCCCCCTTGTTGCTTGTTCTTTTGGCAATCTTCGGTAACGGTCGCGATGGTTCCGCAGCCGGGGATTCTTTTGCTTCCTCGATTCTTCGTTCCTGGGACGCCGACTTCTCCATCCCGCCGTCTTTACGGTAGGCAAAGAACTTGAGCGCCACCTGGGGGAACAGAGCATAGCTCAAAATGTCCTCCTCGCTTTCGGCAAGGTGCCCCACTTCCTGTCGCGCCCTTTCCCAGCCGGGTTCCAGCAAATCGGCCGGTCGCACGGTGATAACTTGCTCGTCACCGATAATTCTCTTTCTTACCTCTTCGTCGATAGGAACCGGTGATCTGCCGTAGAAACCTCGTACATAGTCCTTAACCTCTCCCGGGCACAGCTTGTACCTCTCGCCCATAAGGATATTCAGCACGGCCTGAATACCCACAATTTGGCTGGTAGGAGTTACCAGAGGCGGAAATCCCAGGTCCTTTCTTACCCGGGGAATCTCTTCCAGAACCTCGTTCAGCCTGTCCAATGCTTTTTGTTCTTCCAGTTGCGAGACCAGGTTAGATATCATACCTCCCGGCACCTGGTGCTCAAACACCTTCATATCTGCGATACGAGTCACCCCGCGCTCAAAGCCCTTTTGTTTGCGGATTTCCTCGAAATGGCTGGCAATCTCGAAGAGTTCGTGCAGGTTCAACCCGGTGTCCCATTCCGTGCCCTGTAAAGCCCTAACAATGGTTTCCACCGGAGGCTGTGAAGAACCGAAAGCCATGGGCACACTGGCCGCGTCCACTACGTCAACCCCGGCTTCGGCCGCTTTGAGACAGGCCCCGCCGGCCAGACCCCCGATGTAGTGGGTATGCAGCTGGATAGGAAGTTGCACCTTTTCTTTCAGCAGCTTTACCAGCTCATAGGACTGGTAAGGGCCAAGCAACCCGGCCATGTCTTTGATGCAAATGGAGTCCGCCCCCATATCCTTGAGTTTGAACGCGGTTTCCACAAAGTGATCCACAGTATGGACGGGACTAACGGTATAAACCACGCAGGCTTGCACATGCTTACCCGCCTGGCGGACAGCTTGTATCGGAACCTCGAGGTTCCGAATATCGTTCAGGGCGTCAAAAATCCGAAAGATGTCAATTCCATTGGCAGCAGCTCTCTCCACAAATTTCTTCACCACATCATCGGGGTAGTGGCTGTAGCCTACCAGTGACTGGCCGCGCAACAGCATCTGCAGTTTGGTTTTCTTTACATATCTGCGAATAATCCGCAGGCGTTCCCAAGGATCCTCATTCAGGTAGCGCAGGCAGACGTCGAAGGTAGCCCCTCCCCAGACCTCCAGGGAGTGGTACCCGACATTATCGAGCTGCTCCAGAACGGGTATCATGTCTTCGGTAGTCATTCTGGTCGCCCATAAGCTCTGGTGTCCGTCTCTCAAACTCGTGTCGGTTATCTTGAGCTTCTTCAACTTTATTCCTCCCCGGGTACCTTCTTTGGCAATTGATTATGGGCTAAAAATTAACTCAGGCCTTACGGACCTGAGTATTTAAAGCTTGCGTGCCAGATACCTGCTATGCCGCCTTTGGCCAGCCGATGCCATATAAGGCTAATCATATTATATGGTTCAGAGAGGTCAAATTCAACACCTCTACCCAAGTATACATTATCCTTCGGATTTACGAACGATTATACAGACCTCGTCCGCCTGGCAACCTACTACCTGGGCCACTTGTTTCTTGAGTTCCTCTTCCCGGCCGAGAGGAAGACTGGCAGCCTTAAAAGGAACGACCACCATGGTGATACCAGACTGGCTGATAACTACGCAATCCTGGTACCCTGTAGCCTTCACCAGAGTCTCGGCTTTTACCTCCCGGTCTATAGCCTCCGTTATCTTGACTAAACGGGCCGCGGCTGATTCCTTGGCCTTTCCGTCCACATTCGGATTGTTTATCATCTCCCGCAACAAATCCACCTGCTCGCTTCTGATACGCTCGCGTTCGAGGCGGTACTCAGAAAAAAAAGCCCGGCTGTACTTGACTTGAGCTATCCTGTCCGCAAGTGGCGCTCTTGGTATCACCGGTTCCCTGTTTTCCCGCGGCGAGCTGCTGGCCAGCCACTTGCTCCCCAACAAGTAAACAAGGGCTATGAGCAACACCGCTCCTCCCGCGCAAATCAGGGATTTCCTCAGATTAATCACCATCCCTATCAACCACCTTTCCCGAGGCAAGTCTGAAAAAAACTTTGGGAAACATAAGGGCCTGTGCCAGTCTTCAGTACGGCTCGCGGGGCAGGACCCGGACCTTGTGAGCGGGAACACCCAGTAAAGTGACCACCGCGTCAGTCAACTGCTCTCTCACCAGCGGGTTTACCGCGCCATCGGCCACTACCAGCACTCCCGTTACGATTGGCGCTCTCTGTTCAATCAGTATCGGAGACTGGTTTCCTGAAACTGCAATATCAGATGTCCTGTTAATCTCCCTGGTCTTGCTGGTCCCCTCTTCGACTTCCCGGCTCTCCTCCCTATTATTAAGAGCATAGGTCCTGACGCCGCCCGAAGCCAGGGTGAGACTTACATTGACCCTGCCCACGCCATTCATCCGGGATAGGATACCGGAGAGTTCAGCCTCCATGGCCGCCCGGACAGAGTCACCCGCAACCGGTTCCCCCTGTACGGGGGCCTCCTCCACCCCTGCTTCCGGCGTTACAGAAACCGGCCACAGAAGCAGGGTAACCCCTACCACTGCCAGCAAGGCCAGTATCCATCCCTGCTTAACATTCACCCGTTCCAGCAGTCGGGGTTGAAAAGATGTGATTTTTTCTGTTTTGTCCCTGACCCATTTCACTAACATTCTAACCCCCCTCGAATTTAACCTGGACCATACTCTCATCCAAGCCGTACAGGTTCTTAATCAGGTTGACCAGTTTGGCCTCGATTGCCGCCTTATCTTCCCGGCCTCCACCGTCATCCCCACCGGAGAATACTCTTATGTCTCCGTGCCGGGGCACGGTTTCCCCTGATTCGGTGTTAACCACCAGTAACAACTTACGAATTCTGCCATGCTTATCAAGGTCAACGCGGGTTTCCAAAGCCCCAACCCCGGGAACCAAGCCCGCCATGGCTGTTACTTGTCCCTCGACTTTGCTTTTCACCACTGCGTTGGTCTCCTGCAAAATACGCTCGTTGAGACGCTGGCCTTCATTTAATACTTCCCTGGCCATGTCTTCTTGCCACTTCATCTCCCAGGCGTCCACCCTTATATCCTGGCTTTTGTGCACCAGCTTGAGGACCGGGTTGAGAACAGCAATGACTATAAAGAGACCGATGGCGAACCTTGCGAATGGTCGAAGACCACTTGCCGGAAGCAGCATTTCCATGAAGCTGGCTAAAAGGACTATTGCTACTATGCTCTTGACCATGTGTATCAGGATCTCCAAGCCTTTCACCTCACCTGAACACGGGATTGGCTGAGCTGGCCACGATGGTAATCATGATGAAGAACATCAAGGCTACGGAGGCCACCGAGGCTAGAACCAGTACCAGGTGTTTTCCCATCACCTCCAAAGCCTGGGCTGTACGGGAGTCGCCCAGCGGTTCTACCAGGGCTCCACATACTCTGTAGATTAGGACGATGGCCCCTATCTTTAGCACCGGAAAGATGCAGATACCAAAGATGATGACCAGGCCGAACAGGGATAAGGCTTGCTTCAGGATAACCATGTACCCTACGGTGAACTCCACCGCGTCAGAAAACAGCTTACCCACCACCGGAAACAGGCTGGCCGCGAACTGCGTAGTTTTCAGGGTCACCTTATCCAGGACTGAACCATACACCGCCTTTAGGCTGAGCAGGCCGATGAACATGGTCATAAAAAGGCCCAGGAATACACCCACCAGGCTCCTGATGAGGTTACCCAACCTTTCCACCTTTACGGTATTGGAAGCCAGGTCCAGCAAACTCAAGACGGCGGAGAGTATGATGAGGGGAAAAACCACGTGCTGTATCGCGTTGGCCCGCGTGGTCGTTGCCGTCATCAGCAAAGGAAACATCATGGCCGAGGTGTTTATGCCCCCCATGCCGGCTACCAGGATCATCATCTGAGGTAGCACTCCCGCCATGAAATCGCTCATTGCCTCAACCGTCCGGTATCCGATCCCCAGCACGTAATGAAACGACCCCAGGGCTATGGCAAGTAAGGCCAGAAAACATACCAGGTAGGATATACCGGCTACCCCTTCACCGCCGAATGATGACTGCAGGTTCACCAGCAGGGAGGCTATAACTGCCAGGACGATTAGTTTTCCCAGCAGATGCAGATTGGCCGCCACTTCCTTGACAAAAAACCTCAGCAGATTACCCGTGATTTCCCCGGTATCAAACTTCCACTTTCCCCGGATAAAGTCGTTGAACCACTGACCCAGCGACGTGGTATTCAGGTAAGGGGAAAGCTCCCCGTCTATCTGTTGCTTGAACTTCTCAAGTTCGCTCAGCTTCAAGCTGCTCATGGTTGATTCGTATATGGCATCGGGATCCCGGGAAGATGTTGCTGCCATGGCGCCTGGCAACGGCAACAGGAGAACGAGTACCAGAACAAGACCGGAAACGAGCCATCTTATCTGCAACCTCATATACCACACCGCCTATCCGGGCATCATTTGCATCAAGGATTCCAGAATGGCTACCAGTATGGGTAAAGCCAGCACGGCAATAATCACCTTGGCGGCAAACTCCAGTTTCTGGGCCACGGCTTGTTCTCCGGCATCGCGGCAAATGGCCGCCGCAAACTCGGTCAAATAGGCTATACCCAGTATCTTGAGAATAGTGGAAAGGAAAAAGAAATTGATTTCGGCTTTACGCGACAGCTCGGTAATAACTTCCACTACGGAGGATAGCTTGCCCACCAGCATGAGAAACACCACCACGCTGAAGGCAATGCTCAGAACAACTGCCATTTGTGGCTTCTCCTGACGAAGTATCATGAGCAACACCGTAGTGACCAGAGCCATTCCGACCAGCCTGGCTATGTCCATGTATTCACCCACTTGAGTAGTTTTCTCGGTTGGTATTCGGGTACAGGCGCAGCAGGCGACAACTTCGCCTCTAATTGTTGCCTGAACCCGGTTGTGCGCCCTGTATATCGATTTATAAGTTAAACACCGTTCTGACTACGGTGAACAACTGATTCATCAACTGCACCAGGATTATCAGCACAACCACCACCCCCGCCAGGGTGAGCATCTGCGCCTGTTCCTCCTTCTGGGCTTGCTTGAGAACTATACTCAACACCGAAATCAGTATACCGATGCCGGCAATTTTGAAAATTATATCTGTGTTCATGTAACCGTCACCTCTTACAATTCCTGTACTCAACCTTCAACGGCCGGTATCCTCCGGCATAACAGGCTGGCGGAAGACTGTTCTCCATGCTAAATCACCAGTAATACTATCAGGGCTCCCAGTAAAAACCCCCCGTAACTCCAAATTCTCCTGCCCGAGTCTGCAACCTGGGCAGCTTTGGCCTCCTGCAGCTTGAGCTCTTCTACCAGCATCTGAAAACACTTTATCTGTTCATCTACGTCGGACATTCCGAGGCGGGGAGCGAAAGAATTAAGCAGTTCCAGGTCCTCGGGAAGCAATGCCGACGCAGAGCCCAGGGCAGCAACCCCTTGTCGCCAGGATTCTTCCGCCGTGTAGTCCCCTTTCAAACTCAAGCACCTGCTGGTTTCGGCAAACAACTGCCGGGCCGGGGGCTCAGCCAGTGCCACCACCTTTTCCAACGCCAGGGGCAACGGGTTATGTATATAGGTAACCTCTCTTTCCAGGATGGTTAATGCAAATCGTACCGACTTTAAGTGCCGGATCCGGTCGTTAAACCTTCTTGCTCCTGCCAGGCCATAAAAGCCGCAAGCCCCTATAGTCAGGGCAGCTCCTGTTAGCTTGAGCAACATCTCCCACCACTTCCTTTCCTTGAGGAGTTGCAGGTAAACCTGTTCGCTTGTTCCCGGCCACCAAGCGGTTATTGTATTCCGGCCAGCTTGCTACCTTGGGGTCGGCGTTGTGGTTCCGCGCAGGGGTTAAGCCGGTGTATTGCCTCAACCGTTCCCGGGCCATGGCGGCGGGAAAGCAGAACTGCCAACTGAAAGGCCCCGGAGTTCATCAGGTCTGCCATCAGCGGGCGCCGGTAGAGTTCCTCCAGGGTATGGGCGTGAACCGTGGTGATAACGGCCACCCCGGCGTTAACACACTCGTTTATGGCTTCTATGTCTGCCGGGCGACCGATCTCATCTGCGACCACCAACTGGGGTGCCAGGGCCCGCACCGCCATTATCATGCCCGAAGCTTTAGGGCAGCCGTCCAGGACATCGGTACGCATTCCTACATCGAGTTGCGGGACCCCCCGGTAACAAGCGGCTACCTCGGACCGTTCGTCTACCAGGGCGACATTAAGGCTGTTGGCAAAGCTCCTGGTCAAATCCCGCAACAGGGTAGTCTTGCCACACCGGGGAGGAGACACGAGTAGCGTACTTAGGGGCAAACCCCGCTCCCCGATAAGAAATCGGAGCAGGGGTGACGAACACCCTATCACTTCTCTGGCCACCCGGAAAGCTAAGCCGGAAAAATCGCGCATAGTCTTTATGTGCCCTTTTTCCAGGAC
>JAAYAC010000122.1 GCA_012719535.1 Syntrophomonadaceae bacterium
ATGAAGCGTCCCTCAAAACAGCGGCACACCGCTTTGAGGATATACGAACGCCTGTGTGAGGAGTACGGTTATACCAGCGCTTACTCTACCATCAGGCGCTACGTTAGACTTATCAAAACCAGGCTTGGAGGTGAAAAGCAGGAGGTATTCATTCCGTTAGAATTCGAACTGGGCAGTCATGCCAAGGTTGACTGGGGAGAAGCCGAGATAATACTGAAATGCAAGAGGCAGAATGTTTATCTGTTCGTGATGATGATTATCACTACTAATCTGGAGTTCCCGAAGTGGAACCAGATCTTCGGTGATGAGAAAATGACCGCGGCTCTTTTGGCCCGGATTACCCATAATGCTCACATCCTGATTACGAACGGAGAAAGTTACCGACTCAAGCAGACCCTGAAAAGACGCCGTGAGTCAAACTATGAATAGCTCGTATTATTTTTTTACTTCAGGTGGTCAACTTTTTCACGAGCACAGTGGTGAACTTTTTGATTGACAAAGACAATCTAACACCCGCGAGGCCTGGGAGGAGTTTGGCAAAACGCTCGACCAGGATACCCGCATAGTGATGGAAGCTACCAGTAACGCCTTTTGGATCTATGATATTCTATCAATATATCCTGGACAAGTAGTAGTGGCTAATCCGTTAAAAACCCGTGCCATTGCCGAAGCTCGGGTAAAGACTGATGCCTTGGATGCCCAAATCCTTGCTCAGCTTTTAGCGGCGGATTTTATTCCGATGACATGGGTGCCAGCCAAAAACGAATATGAGCTACGTGTGTTACTACATCACCGTATTCGGTTGGCCAAGATTCGAACTATGTTGAAGAATAAAATCCATGCCGCTCTGACCCGGAACGGATTAAACCCGCCCTGCACAGATCTATTTGGGAAAAAGGGGAGGCTGTTCCTGGAGGAGATTAGTTTGCCCAGAACCGACCAAATAGTCATGATTTCTTGCCTGAAGTTACTGGATCACGTCCAACGAGAAATTGATGAACTTGAAGGGGAAATCCACGACAAAGCCAAAGATGACCCAAACGTTCGCCTGTTAATGGGTATTCCCGGTATTAACGTTCTGAGCGCTTTAACCATACTGGCCGAAATTGGCGACATCAAGAGATTCCCCACCCCGAAGAAGCTGACCTGCTATGCGGGGCTGGTACCAAGTGTGCATCAATCCGGTAAAACCAGGTACACTGGGTCCATCACCAAGGCTGGACGGAGCACTCTTCGGTGGATCCTGGTTCAATGTGCCCAACGGGGAATTCGCAGTACCAGTGACCTCCAATCGTTTTACCTAAGACTCAAGGCCAAAAAAGGCCATAAGATTGCGATTGTAGCCACAGCACGAAAACTACTCACCATTATATGGGCGGTATTGACCAAACAAGAAGAGTATAAAGACATCCGCAGAGACCTGTTGGAGAGGAAGCTGCGTACCCTGGCTAAAAGGGCTGTAAAGTACCCAATGCGAGAAGATTTGTCCAACCTCCTTGAACGAGTTGGGGAGATGGAAACCGACGATGTATTTGCACCATTTTCGTTACCAGGGCCGGATAAGGTAGCTTGCGGGTAACAATGATATAGCCCGCGGCAGAACCCGTCAAGGGAAAAGACCCTTGACTGAACCTGCCGCGGGCTATGGAAGACTACCAACGCAAGCTACCTGGGATGGCTAGGGATACTCCTTTCCTGCCTAACAAAAATAATTGTTTAAAGGGGTCTTGCATTTTTTCATAGGTGGGAGGACGGGGGTTAGCCGCCTCCTCCTACTTGATGTGCGCCCGTGCCGGGCGCACAACCAAAATGCCAGCTTTTCGATACTCCGAAACGCTGGTTATCTGACAAAATTTGCTTCTGATAACTTCGGGAAGCACTTTTGGCAGGAGTTTTGTTTTCTTCTTACGAATCAGAAGCACAACATCAAATCTGCTCCCCATCCGTCAACAAAGTCTTAGAAATAGCCGCTACCAACCAATAAGTCCTTGCTATTATATGCATTAGGTATACAAATCTGTTCCACCCCCGCCACTCGACCGGTAAGATTGCATGGAAACCGACCGTTCTCGGTTTTTCCACCAGCCTCCCAGGGCACCGGCCAGCCGCTTACCAAACTCGGGACTGGCCTGCCCCACTCCTTTTTCCATGTTGGCGTTCACGCGGACATATCGGCAGCATCAGTTTGGGTTATAGCCTTCAGGTACCCCACCTGCCCTGACCGTAGATACATGGAAACCCTCATGACCCCGTCGTGTGTCACCACCTGCACAAGAACTGCAGAATAATGGGATCTAGCCATTTTATAATTGATTATCCTGCGCCTATTATTGTTAGGGCAGATGTGTCTCACCGGAACCGTCCCCTTGATACACCCACATTCTGCGTATCTCCGTCCATCGGCGCGTTGAAGTTATTGTCGACAGGAACCTGGCCATTTTAGCCGCTCGGGTTTGGCTTTTTAGCCAAAGAGGCAGTGAGTAGGGTTCTAACCTGTCTTGAGGCGTCTTCAGTTGGGCCTCCCCCTTCCGCCAGCCGGCCAAACCGTCAAAAACTCTGTCGCCTCCCCAAGGGAACAAACCGCGGTATTTCTGGGATTACCCATGATTTACAGACATGGCACAAGAATTGCTTAATTAAAAGACAAGTCGATGAAAGGGGGGTTAGTACAGGGAGCCAAGTTGTAAACATTCGGAAAACAGGTAGTTGGAAGGAGGGAGTCGGTTGAGTCTGGGATTTGACTACAATGAAGACCAGTTGTCTTTGCAGCGGACGGTAAGGAAGTTCACCGAAAACGAGATTGTCCCGGTCAGGCATGACTATGACGAGTCAGAAGAATTTCCTTGGCCGGAGGTCAGGAAGATGCAAGACCTGGGTATCGCCTGTATGAACGCCCCGGAAAAATACAATGGGATGTCCTTTGGCCACGTGACCCTGTGTATGGTGGTAGAGGAGATCTGCAAAGGCTGCCTGGGCATCGCTATCACTCCGCTGGTAAACATGCTGGCTTCGGAACCTGTTATTTACGGTGGAACAGAAGAGCAGCAAGAATGGTGGTTCCCCGGTATATGCAGTGAAGGACAACTGGCCGCCTATGCCGTAACTGAGCCTGGCGCCGGTTCGGACGTTGCCAATATATCAACCACTGCCAAAAAAGACGGTGATTATTACATCCTTAACGGTACCAAATGCTTCATAACCAATGCCCGGCACGCCAGCAAGTATACCGTACTGGCCACGCTGGACAAGAGCAAAAAGCACCGGGGACAGTGTTTCTTCATGCTGGACCGGAACTGGGAAGGCATTTCCATTGGCAAGAGTGAGCACAAGATGGGGATGCGGTGTTCGGATACCTCTGAATTAATACTGGACAATGTCAAGGTGCACAAGAAGTTCAGGATTGGCGAGGAAGGCGACGGCTTCAAGCTGGCCATGACCGCTTTCAATGCCTCGCGGCCCTTTATTGCTGCTGCCTCGGTCGGGGTAGCCAATGGTGCCTTCGAGGTTGCCCGCGACTATGCCAAACAGCGCTTGGCATTTGGGCGACCTATTGCCGATTTTCAGGCTATTCAGTTTATCCTGGCGGATATGGCCATGGAGATAGAAGCGGCACGCCTTTTATGGCAAAAGGCTGCCTGGCAGTTGGATAACCACCAGATGGCAGCCCACCTGTCAGCCATCTGCAAGTGCTATGCGGCAGACATGGCTATGAAAGTCACCACTGATGCGGTTCAGGTTCTGGGCGGGTACGGTTTCTGCCGCGACTACCCGGTAGAGAAAATGATGCGGGACGCCAAGATATTACAGATATTTGAAGGGACTTCGCAGATTCAGCGCACCATCATTGCCAAGAACGTTCTGGGTTAACTGCCCGGCCAGTACAGCTGCTGGATAAGTTCTGGCTATTGATTTATGAAGCTAGTTATCAATTTATTGAGATAGGAGGGATGTATTATGAAGTTTCAGTCGGTTACTCCCCCAAAGGGTAGGAGCAAACCTCCCGTCAATAAAATAACGACCGCACAGGAAGCTATTTCCAGGTTTGTCCACGAGGGAACCTATGTGGGAATGACTGTGAGTGCGGCTCCGGCCTCCCTGATTTGGGAGATGGTGCGACAGAGAGACAGAATCAAATACATTGACCTCGTCATAACCAGTCAAATTGGAATGTCATCCGCTTTGATCGGGGCTGGATTGGTAAGAAGACTGGAAATGGGATATAACTGGGGAGGCATTGAGGGTGAAGATAAGGTCTTTCGGCGGGCAGTAGAAAAGGGGATACCGAAGCCCATCTAAGTGGAAGACTACAGCAAATTCGGAGCGGCCATGCGGTGGCAGGCCGGGGCCCTGGGTTTGCCCAGCATGCCGACCAAATCGCAGCTGGGCTCAGACATAATCAAGTACAATCCCAAGATAAAGGTAGTGAATGACCCCTACACCGGTGAACCGCTGGCACTGGTGCCGGCCTCCAATCCGGAGGTAGCGCTCATTCATGCTTCGCGGGCTGACGAGATCGGAAATGTACAATACTTCGGGTTGTATGGTAATACCGATGTGCTGGCGCGGGCTTCGCAGCATGTTATCGTCACTGTTGAGGAAATCGTAACCCAGGCCGAGATTCGACGCATGCCCAACCTAACGGTTATCCCCTACTACTACGTCGATGCCGTCATACATGCCCCCTTTGGCGC
>JAAYAC010000123.1 GCA_012719535.1 Syntrophomonadaceae bacterium
CTTCCAGTATCCCCACCTCGACCCCCTGGTCGGCAAAATACCTGAAGGCCACCGCCGTCAGAACCTCAAACTCGGTAGGCCTTTCCAGCCCTCCCCGCTCCATGGCCTCTGCAATAACTTTTATCCTCCGGAGGTAAGCCAGTAATACCTCCCCGGGTATGGGCTCCCCATTGATGGTTATACGTTCCCGGTAGGAATGAAGATGGGGAGACGTAAAGCTCCCCACTTTGTACCCAGCTTTTTGCAGCACCGTAGCTATAATCAACGAAGTTGAACCCTTCCCGTTCGTTCCAGTGACATGAACCGCCTTGAGCCGTTTGTGGGGATTGCCCCATCCCTGGAGAAGTCTCTCTATTCTCTCCAGTCCCAGGTTGATTCCCGGACCGGCAATGTGCAAAAGATATTCTGCTATTTCCCGCTCAATACTAGTAGCCGTCGCGCCAAACCTTCCCTCTTCAGGTCCATTTCCCGCTTTCGGCCCCTTTCCTTGTCGATAACCGCGAGGGGAGCCTTGCTAAGAAACTCCTGATTGTCAAGTTTACTGTTGATCTTCTTCAGTTCTGTTTCCACCTTGGCCAACTCCTTCTGTAACCGTGCAATTTCCTTGCCCTTGTCAACTACGCCCTCCAGCGGAACAAAGATCTCGACATCCCCCAGGCTGGCACTCACCACTTGCTCCCCGTGCCGAGGCGGGGAAGAGGTAACAGTAAGTTCCTCTACTCCAGCCATTTGCCGGATGTACCCGGCACCCATCTCCAGGACCTTCGCCTTCCGCGGTTGCGAGGCGTAGACAACGGTCTTAATCTTGGCGCCGGGCGCAATGTTGAACTCACTCCTCAGGTTGCGGACCGCCCGGATAACCGCCATGATATCCTTCATCTCTTCTACCGCCTCCAGCCAGATGAGCCTTTCGTCCTTTTCCGGCCACCGGTCAACCATTATGCTGGCCTCTATATCCGGTAAGTGCTGGTAGATCTCCTCGGTTACGAAGGGCATAAAGGGGTGCAACAACCGCATTTGCACCAACAGCACCTGGCGAAGAACATTCTGCGCCACCCTCCGATCCCTTTCCTGCCCGCGGCCATACAACCGCGGTTTGACCAGCTCGATGTACCAGTCGCAGAATTCGTCCCAGATGAAATCATACACGGTACGGGCCGCTTCTCCCAGGTCATACTTTTCCAGAAGTTCGGTTACCTCCTCGATTTTTTGCTGCAAACGCGATAGTATCCAACGATCGGCCAGGGTGAAATCCTCTTCGCCAACGCTGATAGGTTCGTAGTCTTTGAGGTTCATCATTACGAACCGGGCTGCATTCCAGATCTTATTGGCAAAGTTACGTGTGTTTTCTACCTTATCCCAATTAAAGCGGATATCATTACCGGGAGTCGAACCGGTTATCAGCGAAAATCGCAGCGTATCGGCACCGAATTTCTCAATTACTTCTATAGGGTCAATGCCGTTGCCCAGGGACTTGCTCATCTTCCGGCCTAGTCCGTCCAGGATGAGTCCGTGGATAAGCACATCGTAAAAAGGCACCTCTTTCAAGAACTCCAGGCCAGAGAAGATCATCCTTGCCCCCCAGAAAAAGATGATGTCACGCCCGGTGACCAACACACTGGTGGGGTAGAAACGCTGAAGGTCCCGGGTCGTTTCCGGCCATCCCATGGTCGAAAAAGGCCACAAGGCCGAGCTGAACCAGGTGTCCAGCACGTCCGGATCCTGTACCAAGTTGTTCGCACCGCACCGGGAACAGGTTGAGGGAACCTCTTGGGCACAGTTCTCATGTCCGCAATCCTGGCAATACCAGACCGGTATACGGTGCCCCCACCATAACTGGCGGGAAATGCACCAGTCCCGAATGTTTTCCATCCAGTTTAGATAAATCCTGGTGAAACGCGGCGGAACAAACCGAATCTTGCCCTCCACCACCGCCTGAATAGCCGGCTCGGCCAAAGGCTTCATGCGGACAAACCATTGCTTGGACACCGTCGGCTCGATGACCGTGTCACAGCGGTAGCAGTGTCCCACTGCATGTTCGTGTTCCTCCACCCTGAGCAGGAATCCCTGCTCTCGCAGATCTTCCACCAGCTTCTTCCTGCACTCATAGCGGTCCATCCCGCGGTAAGGCCCGGCGGCCCCGGTCATACGTGCATCTTCATCAATAACCTTAACCTGCTCCAGGTTATGCCGCAGGCCCATCTCAAAGTCATTAGGGTCGTGGGCCGGGGTCACCTTCACTGCCCCGGTACCGAACTCCCGGTCCACGTATTCGTCGGCAAAGATGGGGATACGGCGGCCGAGTATGGGCAGTATAGCACGCTTGCCAACCAGGTGCCGGTACCGCTCATCGGCAGGGTGAACCGCCACCCCGGTATCTCCCAGCATAGTCTCGGGACGGGTGGTAGCCACCACTATCGCCTCGCCCATACCTTCTACCGGGTACTTGATGTACCACAGGTTGCCCCGGGTTTCAGTGTGCTCGACCTCGATATCGGAAATGGTGGTATGGCATTTGGGGCACCAGTTGATTATATAGTCGCCGCGGTAAATGAGTCCCTTCTCATACAGGCGAACGAACACTTCTCTTACCGCTGCGGAACACCCCTCGTCCATGGTAAACCGTTCCCGGGACCAATCACAGGAACAGCCCAGCATCTTCAACTGGGTAATGATTCGGCTACCGTAAGTGTTCTTCCAATCCCATACCCTCTCCAGAAACTGCTCCCGTCCCAAGTCGTACTTGGTTAAGCCCTCCCTGGCCAGGTTCTCCTCCACCCGGGCCTGGGTGGCAATGCCAGCATGGTCGGTTCCCGGTAGCCACAGGGTATCGTAGCCCTGCATGCGCCTCCACCGGGCCAGAATATCCTGAAGGGTATTGTTTAAAGCGTGTCCCAGGTGAAGTGAGCCGGTAACATTGGGAGGCGGGATCACCATAGAAAACGGTTGGCGTTGTGGATCAAGCGTTGGCTTGAAATACCCGTTCTCTTCCCATTTACTGTACCACTTGCTTTCGACCTTGCCCGGATCATATATACTGGGGAGCTCTCGTCCAGGTTCCATGTCCTCCGTCCTCCTCGTTGAACGCGTGTCTTCAATGCTTTATCTTACTATTATTCGCAGACATTACGCCGCGAACTATCCTAAATCTATCGAAAAATCATCTCTTATGCAAGACGGTTTGGTTACAGACACTCCTGCACCCGCCTCACCAGCAGGTCAATGCAGGTACGAATGTTCTCCTGGGTATAGATGCGCAGGTTACCCCGGTAGTAGTGCGTGAACAGTATTTCCCTGATTTCTTCGCCTGCCACACCCGCCTCGGTCAGCCCGCGGATATGCACAAAGGCTTCCTCAGCAGCGTGCAAGGCCCGCCGGTAGAAGCTCCTGACACCCTCCCCGGTCCAGATTCTCTCGTGAGGAATGCCGAGTACGGCTGTAGGGTAACCCATCAACCTTTTGATCGTCTCCATATACAGGTCGTACCCCTGAAAAAATATGGGGAAGATCTCGGTATCGGATATTTGGAACCCCCCCGCATCCGACAGAAACATCACCTGGTCCCCCGCCAGGTAAGCCGCCAGGCTGCAGGGACTGTGACCAGGCGCTGCTATTATTTCCAGTTTTATCCCATCGCCCAGATTAAATACTTCCCCGTCACTTAACAGGTAGTCCACCTCAATTCTCTCCACTTCCGGCACGGCGACAGGTTCGCTCAGGTATCCCTCGTTTAGCAAAACCTCCACCGTCCTGGCGTCCTGTTGGAAAAACCCGGCCAGGATACGCGGCCGGGCCATCACCTTTTGGGCCTGGGCACTCGCAGCTACCGCTGCTCCGGGAAAAAGCTTCCGCAAGGAAGGGATTCCACAAATGTGGTCATAATGCGCGTGCATTCCTACCAGGTAACGGATTTTAGGTTTAGGAAACATCTCCTCCCACTGCTGGCGAAAGTTTATCACCGCCCCGGTGACCCCGCATTCGATTACGGCCGCCTCGGTTTTCCCCACCACAAAGAAGTTAAAATGCCGGTTGCCCAGGCACCGGACGTTGTCACTAATCCTCTTCACTGGTAACTCCTCCCCTGGCTATCTCTTCTTTCTACTTTCATGCCTGGTCGCTTGTTTATAGTATATCACGTTCTGGATGTAATTGACATTTGACACAACTGCCAGCACCGACGGTTTCAGTTTCAGTTACGGAATAACGGTCACGCCGATACTAGCACAACGGTGAGAACAGTATATCCATTGCAGTTTGTTACCCGGCCTGCTTCGGTACTCCCCGGCGGCAATACGCCGGCTTACTTCGGTATGGCCATAATCCTGGCGACAGCCTTGTTTTTGTACTTTCTCACCGGTGCCCTGATCAAACCCCTCCAGAGCCTGACCGAGCTTACCGGCGAGATTGCCCAGGGTGACCTAACACGTGAAGCCAAAGTCACCACCCAGGACGAGATTGGCCGGCTGGCCGGTTCTTTCAATACCATGGTTACAAACCTGAAAAACCTGGTCCTGGATATATCGGAACGTGCGGATCAGGTGACGGCCTTCTCCAGCCAGTTGGATTCGGCAACCCGTGATACCGGCCTGGCCGCCGAGCAAGTCAGCCGTAGCGTCGAGGAGATGGCCAAAGCCGCAGCGGCCGAAGCAGAAGACGCCCAGAAGACCAGTGAGATCATCCGGCAGATGGCCGATGCTCTCGGAGCTATAGGGAAAAACACCGAAACGGTCAGTTCCCTGTCCAGCTCGTTTCAGAGCATTGTCGATGAAGGCATGGCTTCCATCAACAACCAGAGCCAACTGATGCAGAAAACCCTGCAATCCACCCAGGCAGCCAATGCAGTTATCACCGACCTGGATAACAAATCCAAGCAGATTGGGGAAATTGTCGAGGTGATAACCTCCATCGCCGACCAGACAAACCTGCTGGCCCTGAACGCCGCCATTGAAGCGGCACGAGCCGGTGAGTACGGGCGTGGTTTTGCCGTGGTCGCGGAAGAAGTCAGGAAACTCGCTGAAGAAGTTGGTACGGCAACGCAGAACATTGCCAGCATCATCAAGGAGGTTCAGGCCAGCACTAACAATGCTGTAGCGGAGACCAACCAAATGGCCGTCCATATCCGGCAGCAGGAAGAGGCGGTTAAAACCACCCAAAAACTGTTTAAGTTGATAGAATCCTCGGCGCGCAACATAGACAGCTCGGTACAGGAAGTATCGGCGGCCGTGGAGCAAATGGTGGCATCCAGTGACGAGGTGGTAAAATCGGTGGAAAATATCTCTGCCTCCACTGAACAATCAGCCGCAACCACGGAGGAAATAACCGCCGCGGTGGAAGAACAGTCCGCATCAGTTCAAACCATTGCCAACCTTACCAGCCACCTCAACCAGCTGGCTGGGGATTTAAAGGAGTCCGTCAGCCGGTTCAAGGTTTAGGCAAGTAGTTACTCGAGAAATGTTAAAGCCTGGCCCCTCAAGGGAGCCGGGCTTTAACATGTAGGTACCTAATCACCCCAGATCCAGTTGGTCCACAATTGCCTGGAGAGCCTCTATAACCCTGGGATCGTAGAGTCTACCCCGGTTCTCGGTGAGCTCCTGCATGGCGGCTTAAATTCCA
>JAAYAC010000015.1 GCA_012719535.1 Syntrophomonadaceae bacterium
TCCTACAAGCGGGCATTTTTCTGATGTTGACAGGTGTTATTAGGGTACATCATCGCCCTAAGAGTGGTAAGATTTTGAATGGGGAGTAGTGGTTGGGCAACTACGGTTTCCGGGGTCCCGGGTGACTGGTTCACGCAGATCGGGGGGAAGAATACTGTGAGCAACCTTTTCCTTAACATATTGAAAGAGTGGTCCTGGCTTAACCTGCTTGAATTCATTACCGGGAAGTCTGCATCGGAAAAAACCTGGATTAAGAAAGAAACCCGAACCGTCAATGATACACCAAGTGGCGGCGGCAAACAATCATTCGGTGAGATAATCAAGAAGGCCAGTGAGACGTACGGGGTGGACGAACGCATCATAAGGGCGGTCATCAAGCATGAGTCTTCGTTCAATCCCCGTGCGGTGTCTTCTTGTGGGGCCATGGGGCTGATGCAACTTATGCCGGCCACAGCCAGAAGCCTGGGGGTTACGGACCCGTTTGACGCCGAAGAAAACATCATGGCCGGTGTTCGTTACCTGAGGCAGAAGCTCGACGAGTTTGACGGCAACCTGCCTATGGCTCTGGCTGCCTATAATGCGGGCAGCGGAGCGGTACGCAAATACGGGGATATTCCTCCGTACAAGGAAACCCGGGCTTACGTCAAAAAGATCATGAACTCCATCGATCACTGGGCTTGAAGCCGGGTAATATGAAGCCCGCTTGGCCACAGCCGCCGGGCACGCCTCCCGGCAGGACCTTTTTAGTGGGGTTACTACTGATGCTGGTCGGAATTGTGGCTTCCTGGTAGACCTCGGGTTCGGTTCCTGGGATATGTTAAGGCAAGTAGCCAGGCTGTGGCCGGTGTTTCGCCAGGCTATGAGGGCTCGGACGGTATTATCGATTTGGACCTGCGCATGGCGGTAGGTAAATTCACCCCTGGATCGCTGACCGCCAGGGCCGGGTGTTCCAACGCCACCTGCGCATGGTGGTAGGTAAATTTACCCTCGAAACCGTCCCTACCACACTATAGGTGTTTATGGGCCAGTTCCTACTCCCTGCACCCGCTGTAAAATTAATGCAGTTCCCGTTTTCAGCTTGTCTGGAGATACGAGAACCCTATCAAGGATGTCGGGTTGGCGGCGACCAGTTATGCACCAGCGTGCACAAGAATTTCAAGAATTTCAAGCCTGACCCTAGAAAGTAGGTGAAAGTAATGGATAAACGGGTTAAAGAGGTTGACATTTATCGTGATAAAGGCGGGGTCAGGGAGGGTTTTCGCGACCTGCTAGTAGAGGAGATACCCTTAACCATTTATCTTAACGAAAAGGAAATAGTCACCCTCCTCTGTACTCCTGAATACCTTGAAGACCTGGCGGTCGGTTTTCTGGTTTCAGAAGGATTCATAAGGAAAAAGGAAGATCTCCGGGAAGTGAAAGCCGATTATGACAAGGGGATGGTTCGCGTATTGACAAGCGCCACCAGTGTAATTGCTGAAAGCACGTTTTTAAAGCGCTATATTACCACTGGTTGTGGTAAAGGGACTTCCTTCTATCACCTCACCGATGTCAGGCGGAGCAAGGTCCCTGATACCGGGTTGCGGGTTTCCGGGGTGGAGGTTTTGTCCCTGATGAAGGAAGCCCAGCACAGGTCCGAACTGTTTTTAAAGACTGGCGGGGTACACGGTACCGCCCTATGTGATAACAGGCAGATACTCGTTTTCAGGGAGGATATAGGCAGGCACAATGCCACGGACAAAATAGCGGGGAAATGCTTCCTTGAAGGCATCCCCCTGCACGACAAGCTACTGCTGACCACTGGGCGGGTATCGTCTGAAATACTGATAAAGACGGCCAAAATGGGCATCAGCATCCTGGTTTCCCGCTCAGCTCCTACAGCTCTGGCGGTAGAAATCGCTCACGAGGCCGGAGTGACCATCATAGGTTTTGCCCGGGGTAACCGGTTCAACATATATACCCACCCGGAACGGGTTTCCCCATCGTAACAGGGAACGGTTTTCTTGTCACGCTTTTCTCGCTCTGCAAAACGAAAGCGTGACAGGAGAACCGTCCCGCTGTCACGTTTAAAAGTTGACAAAACTACTAGGAATAATATTATACTTTATATAAACACTAAGAGCTAAGTGACGGTCAAGTAGAGTAGTTTGCCCGGGATGGAACCGGATTTTGTTGTAGAGAGAAGGTGAAAGTTTGATTAGCCCACGGGATGAACTTCTGACACAAGATATTCTTCGTTTGAAAAAGGAGAAATCGGCTTATATTATCGCTCACTACTACCAGCGGGAAGAGGTACAAGCTCTGGCCGATTTTGTGGGGGATTCTTATGCTATGGCTATTGCCGCCAAGGAAAGCCCGTATGACGTTATTTTGGTTGCTGGGGTGGATTTTATGGCCGAGACGGCGGCCATACTATGCCCCGGTAAGATAGTTTTAACCCCGGAACCGGCAGCGACCTGTCCGATGGCCAATACCATAACGGTTAACGATGTGTTGGCATACAAGAAGAAACATCCCGAAAGTATCGTGGTGTGCTATGTTAATACTCCGGCGGAAATTAAAGCCGTAAGCGATGTTTGCTGTACCTCGTCCAATGCAGTAAAGATTATAAACAGGCTACCGGAGAACGCAGGGATATTCTTTATACCTGACCAGTACCTGGGCTCATACCTGGCCAAGAAGTTGGGCAGGTCCATAGACCTCTTTTCGGCGAGTTGCCCAACCCATGCCAATATTGAAAAGGAGCATTTACTGCGATTGAAAGAGCAGTTCCCACATGCACAGGTACTGGTACACCCGGAATGCCACCCGGAAATTGTAGACCTGGCTGACTACGCGGGAAGCACCAAGGGAATACTTGATTATGCAACGCAATCGGAGGGGAAGAGTTTTATTATTGGAACGGAATGCGGGATTCTATATTCCCTACAGAAAAATAATCCGGACAAAACCTTTATCCTGGCTTCGGAAGAACTAATCTGCCCCAATATGAAAAGTATTACTCTGGATAAGGTTCGCTACTCTCTGGAGAAATTGGAAACAAGGGTAACCGTTCCCGAGGAAATTCGGGCTAAGGCTGCCCTGGCCCTGGAGCGAATGATAGAGTACGCTTCCTGAGGCCGTGCCGAAACTTTAGTTGCCTGTTCGGTTTTCGCTTGACCGAAACCCTAGCGCAGTGCTAGGATAAAGGTAAAAGCAAAGGTGGATGGAGACATGAAGATGTCTACTAAGGGCAGGTATGGGCTTAGGGCTATGCTCGACATGGCTATTCATCAAAACGAAGGCCCGATAGCTGTACACAGTATTGCGGAGCGCCAGGGTCTTTCAGACCGCTACCTTGAGCAGCTTATGGTGCCCCTGAAGAAGGCGGGATTGGTCAAGAGTGTACGCGGGCCCCAGGGGGGGTATGTGCTGGCCAAAGAACCAAAAGACATTACGGTTGGTGAGATTATTCGTACCCTGGAGGGTCCGATTGCGCCGGTTGACTGCGTCAGTGAGGATTACCCGGAAGAATGCGAGCGTGCGGAATATTGCGTAACCCGCCTGATATGGTCCAAGGTGAGGGATTCTATCGCGGAGGTGCTGGATTCCTTTTCCCTGGAGGACTTGGTTCAGGAGTCCAGAAGAATCTCCACGCAGAACCGCTACATGTACTACATTTAGTGATGGAGGTTTTGAAGTGAGACAGGTTTACATGGATCACAGCGCGACTACTCCGGTTGATCCGGAGGTTTTTGAGGCTATGGTACCCTACTTAACCGATAGGTTTGGTAATCCTTCCAGCATCTACTCGGCGGGGCGAGCCGCCCGCCAGGGGATGGAGAAGGCTCGAGAGCAGGTGGCATCTCTGCTCAACGCGTCCCCGGATGAGATAATTTTTACCAGTGGCGGGACAGAGGCAGATAACCAGGCGATAATCGGCTACGCGACAGCCAATCGCCATAAGGGCAACCACATTATCACTTCGGCCATCGAACACCATGCCGTTTACGATACATGTAAGTACCTCAGCAGAAACGGATTCGAGGTCACTTTCCTCCCCGTTGACGGCAACGGTGTGGTTGAACCGGAAACCCTCAAGGCGGTGCTGAAACCGACTACCCTCCTGGTTTCCATAATGCACGCCAACAATGAGGTAGGTACTATTGAACCGATTAAAGAGCTGGCCACCATAACCCATGAAGCCGGAGCGGCCTTTCACTGCGATGCTGTTCAGACCGTGGGGCGAATCCCCGTGGATGTTGTGGACCTGGGGGTGGACATGTTATCGGCTTCCAGTCACAAGTTATATGGACCCAAGGGGACGGGGTGCCTTTATCTCAAGAAAGGTATCAAGGTCGAAAGCTATCTCCACGGAGGCGGGCAGGAACGGAAACACCGACCGGGAACCGAAAATATTCCTGGTATCGTAGGATTTGGCAAGGCAGCGGAATTGGCGCAGGCCAGGGTGGATGAAACCGGAAAAAGACTTAGGGAACTGGGCGGACGGTTAGCCCAGGGCCTCCTGAATGCTATTCCTCACTCGAGGCTTACCGGGCATCCGGTAAACCGTATACCGGGGCATGTGAGCCTGTGCTTCGAGTTTGTCGAAGGGGAATCGATACTCTTGATGCTGGATCAGGCGGGTGTCATGGCTTCAAGCGGGTCGGCCTGTACATCGGGGTCACTCGAGCCATCTCATGTCCTCCTGGCCCTCGGTCTGCCCCACGAGATTGCCCACGGTTCTCTCCGGCTCACTCTGGGGAAAGGTAACAGCGACGAGGATGTGGATTATGTCTTGAATACACTTCCGGGAATCGTGGAAAGACTGAGACAAATGTCTCCTTTATACATGAAAGCGGGTGAACGATAGATGTATTCAGAGAAAGTAATGGAACACTTCCTTAATCCCCGCAACGTGGGTGAAATTAAGGATGCCGACGGCGTCGGAGAAGTGGGTAATCCGGTCTGCGGCGACATTATGCGCATAGAGATCAAAGTGGTGGAAAACCGCATCGAGGATGTCAAGTTTAGGACATTTGGGTGTGGGGCAGCTATCGCCACCAGCAGTATGGTTACCGAGATGGTTAAAGGTAAAACTCTGGAAGAAGCTATGAAGGTAACCAACAAGGCAGTGGCCGAGGCCCTCGATGGCCTGCCTGCTCCCAAAATGCATTGCTCCAACCTGGCCGCCGATGCCTTGCACCGGGCTATCGAGGATTACATGCACAAAGAGGCTTCAAGGGGTCAAGCTTGATATTTATGAAATTTGAAGTTACTCTAATGCCAGTACCTCTTGGTAGCTGGGAGTCACCCCCAGTCGTTGGTGAATGTAAAGGATGATATCATGCCGGACAAGAAAGTTATTGTAGCTATGAGCGGCGGGGTAGACAGTTCGGTGGCCGCCTTTCTGCTCCAACAAGAAGGCTACGAAGTAATAGGAATTACCATGCAGATCTGGCCCCGGCCGGAAGATGATACCAAAGCGTGCTGCAGCCTGTCTGCCGTCGATGACGCGCGGCGGGTGGCCTGGAGCCTGGGCATACCTCATTATGTACTCAATTTTCGGGACGAGTTCAGGGCTAAGGTTATAGACTACTTTTGTAAAGAGTACCTCGAAGGCCGAACCCCCAACCCGTGCATTGCCTGCAACAGGTATATCAAGTTTGAATCCCTGTTGCAGAAAGCCCTGGCCTACGGGGCGGAATATATAGCTACCGGCCATTACGCTCGCATAGAACGCGATAAGACTGATGGCCAATTCAAGCTCCTGACTGCACGCGACAGGACTAAGGATCAAACCTATTTCCTATATAACATGAACCAATACCAGCTTCAGCACACCTTATTCCCACTGGGCAAATACCTGAAACAGGACGTCCGCAAAATAGCCAAGGAAGCCGGCCTGCCAGTGGCGGAAAAGCCTGAAAGTCAGGAAATATGCTTTGTCTCCTCAGGGAGGTATAGCCAGTTCGTGGAAGAACACCACGGGGGGGCGAAGCTGACGGGCTGCTTCCGCGGTTCCCACGGAGAGTACCTCGGACCCCATAAAGGAATTCACCACTATACTATAGGCCAGCGTAAGGGTTTAGGTCTAGCTCTCGGGTACCCGGTCTATGTCACCCGGATTGATGCAGAAACCAACACTGTTTGGGTAGGGCAAAAGGAGGAATTGTTCCAGAGTGCCCTGATTGCCGTTGATGTCAACTATGTGTCCGGTTTTCCGCCCGATGGCCCCGTCAGGGTGACGGGCAAGATAAGGTATTCAGCCCCTCGGGTGGACGCCGTGGCCACCCCATTGGGACAGGATAAGCTGAGGGTGGACTTTCTTGTGCCCCAGAGGGCCATAACCCCTGGGCAGGCCGTGGTTTTGTACGATGGAGATGCTGTGGTCGGCGGGGGGACCATTGACGCAATAGCTGACTGGCAAAAGGAAAAGAAGAAGTGTTGACAGGGGAGCTAGCCGATTTATATAATGGTAACATCATTATTCCGATGTATTTTAGTGTAGTTAAAACTGAATAATGGATTCTCATCAAGAGTGGCGGAGGGACTGGCCCGATGAAGCCCGGCAACCGGCGGTTTGCACGGTGCTAACTCCTGCGGAGCAATTCCGGAAGATGAGGTTGGCTTGCCTCTTCGCTCGGAAGAGGTTTTTTTGTGGAAAGAAAGTATTGGACAGTTGGTTGTTTTGTCAAAACTTTTGGGGAGGTTTAAGGGATAGTGGCGAGGATTGCTGACAGCTTAACCGACTTGATTGGCAGGACGCCTTTGTTAAGATTGCAGCGGGTTGCTGCCGACATAGAAGCTGAAGTGGTGGTAAAGCTGGAGTTCTTTAACCCGGCGGGAAGCATAAAGGACCGGATTGGTTTTAGCATGATCAAGGATGCGGAAGATAAAGGTTTGATTTCGAAGGATACGGTCATTATTGAACCTACCAGTGGTAACACCGGCATCGCCCTTGCTTTTGTTTGTGCGGCCCGGGGATACCGCCTGATACTTACTATGCCAGACACCATGAGCATCGAGCGACGTAACCTGTTGAAAGCCTATGGCGCGGAACTGGTGCTGACCCCGGGCTTGGAAGGGATGAGAGGGGCTGTCGAGAAGGCAGAACAACTGGCGAAGGAGATTCCCAACGCGTTCATTCCCCAACAGTTCAAGAATCCTGCCAATCCCGCCGTACATCGGGCTACAACCGCTGAGGAAATATGGGAGGATACCGACGGCAAGGTTGACATTGTTGTAGGCGGAGTCGGTACGGGCGGTACCATCACCGGAATCGGTGAGGTTATTAAGAAGCGGAAGCCCGGCTTCCAAGTAGTGGCAGTTGAACCGTTTGATTCCCCGGTACTGTCGGGAGGGCAACCGGGTCCCCACCAGCTACAGGGCATTGGTGCCGGGTTTGTTCCAGATGTATTGAATCTCCGGTTAGTTGACGAGATTTTCAAGGTAAGAAATGAGGAGGCCTTCGCGACCGCTCGCCGTCTTACCCGGGAAGAAGGGATTCTAGCGGGGATTTCTTCCGGAGCCGCGGTTTTTGCCGCCCTGGAGGTGGCTAAGAGGCCGGAAAACAAAGGTAAGCTGATTGTAGCTATATTGCCGGATACAGGTGAACGGTACTTGAGTACCGCGCTATTTCAAGAGCCTTAGAAGGTTCCGGCCGAACGTGGAATAACACCTTCGGGCACCCGGTGTCAATTGCCGTGTGACAGAACGGATGCGCCCGGCACCTGGCTCGCTGGATATACTGCAAGTTTCTCCTGCAAGTCAAATAATTGCACACCTGTAATGTACATTAATTACATAGGTTTACTGGGGAGATCTTTTGGGGTAATAAGGACAAAAGTAAAAAATATGGGTGAGGTAGCATTTGGAAAGGAGAGGTTTGAATGGGAGAAAGGAGACTAAAGTTTGATACATTACAGGTGCATGCGGGTCAAGTACCCGATCCGACGACAGGAGCCAGGGCGGTTCCAATCTACCAGACTACATCTTATGTATTTAGAAATACGGAACATGCAGCCAATCTGTTTGCTCTGACAGAGGCCGGGAATATCTACACCCGGATGACAAATCCTACCAATGAGGTTTTTGAAAATAGAATGGCGGCACTCGAGGGCGGGGTGGGAGGACTGGCTACAGCATCCGGCTCTGCTGCTATCACTTACGCCATACTGAATATCGCTGGCGCGGGGGACGAGATAGTTTCGGCAAGCACCCTGTATGGCGGTACCTACAATCTTTTCTCCGTAACCCTTCCCAAACTGGGCGTGAAGACGGTTTTCGTCGACCCTGATGACCCGGAAAACTTTAGAAGAGCCATAACCGACAAGACGAAAGCCCTATTCATAGAAACCATTGGCAATCCGCTCGCGAACCTTGTAGACATCGAAGCGGTGGCAAACATCGGTCACGAAAACGGAATACCGCTGATAATTGATAATACATTTGCAACGCCTTATCTTATTAGGCCGATAGAATTCGGGGCGGATATAGTCGTTCACTCCGCCACCAAGTTCATAGGCGGCCATGGTACGTCACTTGGAGGTGTTATAGTAGACTCTGGTAAATTCGACTGGGAGGGAAGCGGAAGGTTTCCTGGCTTAACGGAGCCTGACCCCAGCTACCATGGCCTAAAATATGTCGAAGCGGCGGGACCACTTGCTTACATTATCAAGGCCAGGGTGCAACTCCTGAGAGATACCGGGGCGGCCATGAGCCCGTTCAATGCTTTCCTCTTCTTGCAGGGTTTAGAGACACTTTCCCTTAGAATGGAAAGGCATGTAGCTAACGCAATTAGAATTGCCGAGTTCCTGCAGGGTCACCCGCTTGTTTCCTGGGTCAGTTATCCGGGACTAAGGAGTAACAAGTACTATCACCTGGTCGAAAAATACCTGCCCAAAGGCGCTGGCTCCATATTCTCGTTTGGCGTAAAGGGTGGTGCTGAAGAAGGTAAGAAATTTATTGACAATCTCGAGCTTTTTTCACTACTGGCCAACGTAGGTGACGCCAAATCTCTGGCTATACACCCGGCCAGCACTACTCATTCCCAGTTGTCCGGGGATGAACTGGCGCAGGCCGGCGTTACTCCGGATCAGGTGAGGCTTTCAATTGGAATAGAGGATGTGGAGGACTTAATCTATGATCTGGACCAAGCTTTGAACAAGGCAGTGAGATGATATACACAGTGAAAGCAGCTAAGCGGTCGGACCAGCGGGTATACACGGATATAACAGTCTGGTTTTAATGGCCAGACCAGCTTTTTGCCCCGATTATGTACACTTATCTTATAAAGGATCTTGCAAAGGCTTGACCGATCTGTCCATTTGATGCCAACGTCTTCCAGCATAATTCCCTATCTGGAGGACTACAATGCTAAGAACAAGGCTAACCTGGTATGGATAGTGAAGGTGCATACCCAACCCATGGGGATGTACTCCAAGAAGGTAGATAAGCTTGACAAGCCGATTGAAGTGGTGAAAGAACGCGCCGAGGCGCTATATCGTAAAGGAGACTACCTGTGTTCACAAGCGGTGTTTACCGTAGTCAACGACTACCTTGGCAGGCCGGTGCCGCCCGAGGCGGTGCGGATGGCGTCAGGGTTTCCGGTAGGAATGGGTACGGCCGGCTGTGCCTGCGGGGCGCTCTCCGGCGGTGTTATGGCACTCGGCCTCAAATTCGGGCGTACTCAGCCGAAGGCGGAAACCGGACATGTTCGAGTGGCCAAGCAATTGCATGACGAGTTTAAAGAAAAGTATCGCAGTGCCTGCTGCCGGGTATTGACCAAGAAGCACGAGTTTGGAAGCCCGGAACACATCATCGCGCAGTGTACTTCCATCACCGGTGCGGTGGCGGAAATGGTCATGAAAAGAATGATTGCTTCGGGCAAGCTGAATAGTCAACATAACATCGTGAAAAGGCTGTCAGGTCATCCTTTAGAAAGAGGAGTAAGCTTAAGAAAGTAACGGCAGAATACAAAAAAGGTGTTGACACTACAGGAATATGAGACTATTCTGCTCCTAATTCCTATCATGTTGATAGAAATAGTAATATAAAGGATTCTCATCCAGAGTGGCGGAGGGACTGGTCCGATGAAGCCCGGCAACCGGCGAAACGCACGGTGCTAACTCCTGCGGAGTGATTCCGAAAGATGAGGTTGCTGGTACCTCTTCGCTCAGAAGAGGTTTTTTAGTATGGAGAAGAGCAGAGGTGAATTGGTGAGTGAGTGATGTTTTAAGCGTAGTTACCGAAAGAGCGACAAAACAACAGGACGGCCCTGAGTCTCCACGGTCCGTAGGTTGGACCAGGTCGCGGCGCGTACGGCTTGCCGATAAGTAAAATCCCCTGCCCCTGGACTGCGGGACCCGTGCGAACAGCGTGCGGGTGGAATACGGAGTGGCGCTGGTGGACGGTGAGGTTGTACCCTTGGACGAAGAGTACTCCGGCCGCGCCGAAGAGGTCCTGTTTATGGTATCTCGTTCATGATCATAAGAAATATGATTCATAAGGAGTGAAGTAGATGAAACTGGCAACTCAATTGGTTCAGGTGGGAGTCGGCCGGGATAGGGAAACCGGTGCAATAAGCATGCCGATTTACCAAACCGCAACGTTCCGCCATCCGGGCCTGGGTCAGAGTACAGGTTATGACTACAGCCGTTCGGGGAACCCGACCAGGCAGGCGTTGGAAGAGAGTATGTGTAGCCTGGAGGGAGGCAAGCGCGGGCTGGCCTTTGCCTCCGGGATGGCTGCCGTCGCTGCCGTCATGCAGCTGTTCCGGCCAGGGGACCATCTTCTGGTTTGCGATGACACATATGGCGGCACCTATCGCCTTTTTGCCACCCTGGGCGCTGCAAACGGCCTCAAATTTTCTCTTACTGACCTCACGGATTTGGACGCCCTGACTGGTAATATTACCCCTACGACCAGGGCTATTTTTGTAGAAACCCCTACTAACCCTCTCATGAAGATAATTGACCTGGAGGCAATCATAGGTATTGCCAAACGGTACGGAATTCTGGTTATTGTCGACAATACGTTTTTCACCTCTTACTTGCAGCGTCCCCTGGAGATGGGCGCTGACCTGGTCGTTTACAGTGCAACCAAATACATTGGCGGCCATAACGACGTAGTAGCTGGCCTGGTGGTCTGTGGAAGTGAGGAACTGGGCGAAAAACTGGCCTTCATCCAGAATGTGGCCGGGGCAGTTCCGGGCCCACTGGATTGCTGGCTGCTCCTGCGGGGGTTAAAAACCCTGGCGGCCCGGTTGGAATGGGCGCAGGCTTCGGCACTTCACCTGGCCCGGTTCCTGGACCAGCATCCGGGGGTGAAAAAAGTCTATTTTCCTGGTTTACCCGGCCACCCGGGACATGAGCTCTGCAAGAAGCAGGCCCGGGGATTCGGGGCCATGCTTTCTTTTGAAGTAAAATCAAAAGAGATGGTTGCCCAGGTGCTGGAGAAACTGAAGATCATCTCTTTTGCGGAGAGCCTGGGGGGGGTGGAATCCCTGATCACCTACCCCGAAACCCAGACCCATGCGGATGTCCCGACGGAGGTGCGGAGGCGTCTGGGAATAAACGAGTGTCTGCTGAGGCTTTCGGTGGGGCTTGAGGATGCCTGCGATTTGGAGGCCGACCTGAGCCAGGCCCTGCGACCATGGTAGAGAAGGGGGAGTAGAATTGGGGAAGGGAACCAAGCTTATTCATTCCGGTCATGAAGTTGACGAAGCTACCGGGGCGGTCAGCGCCCCTATTTATCAGAGCGTAATCTTTGCCCAACCTGACGTAGATACCGTTGGTAAGTGGGAATATACCAGAGCGGGGAATCCCACCCGCGCTGTTCTGGAAGAGACCATTGCTGAACTGGAAGGAGGGAAGTACGGGTTCGCTTTCGGTTCCGGAATGGCGGCCATTGCCGCCGCCTTTTTCATATTCTCTGCCGGCGACCACATACTCGTGGCCCAGGATATCTATGGGGGAACCTTCCGTTTCGTTCACCGCCTCTTGCCGCGTTTCGGGTTCAAGGTTGAATTCGTCGACACTTCTGATATAAACAACATCAAGAACGCCATCAGGCCGGAGACCCGGGCTTTGTTTCTGGAGACACCTTCCAACCCCCTGATGAAGATTACTGATCTCCGCGCGGCTGCGAACCTGGCCCGGGAACACAATATTGTCACCATTGCCGATAACACATTGATGACTCCTTACCTGCAGCGGCCACTCGAATTGGGTATCGACATTGTGGTGCACAGCGCCACGAAGTACCTGGGAGGGCACAGCGATTGCCTGGCTGGTCTGGTGGTAACCGGGAAGGAGCGCTTGGCGAAGGAAATCCGCTTTATTCAGAATTCTATCGGGGCTGTCCTGGCTCCCCATGACTGCTGGTTGATTTTGCGAGGAATCAAAACACTGAAGGTGCGGATGGAACAGCAGCAGCAAACTGCCGTTCTGCTGGCGGAGTGGCTCTCCGGTCAACCGGAAGTAGTGGAAGTCTTCTACCCTGGCTTACCCGGACACCCGGGGAGGGAGCTTCATTTTTCTCAAGCTGAAGGAGCGGGCGGAGTCCTGTCTTTCCGACTGCAAAACCAAGAGCAGGCCCGGCGGTTAATCAATAGCCTGCACTTGCCGGTAATTGCATCCAGCCTGGGAGCCGTGGAGAGCATCGTCTCCCTGCCAGCAACTATGTCCCACGCCGCCATCCCCGAAGAAACCCGCCGCAAATTAGGGCTGACCCGTGAACTGGTCCGCCTTTCGGTGGGCCTCGAGGATTTCGAGGACCTGCAGGCCGATTTGACCCAGGCCCTTGAAGTAGCAAGGCTTTCCCAAGACTGACTATTCATTATGTGTATAGATAAACATGAATTTTACTCTGGCTCTGTATATTTCGTATTGACAATAAAAACGCGACAGCCTAAAAAGAACCATAACCGATAGTAATACTAGGGAATGAGCTGACCGGAACAACTGGAGGCTAAGTCATTTGACTTGGCCTCTTTTTTTGTGCGACTGGTTGAAACTACATTATCTTTCTTGGGGCTTTCTTTCCGGTTCTGTTAAATGTTATCACAGGTATCCGGAGCAGGCTAGCAACCCCCGGTTCCATCGATATGTACGGCACCGGGGGTTGTTTGCTTTAACTTCAGGATGTGGTGACAACTTCCGGGAACACAAAAAAACAGTTGACACCAAACTCAACTTTATATACGATAAAGTTGATAGGAATACTGGACAATATGGTTTGGGTCTGCTACGTCTAAGGGCTGAGGCAGTCATATTCAGCGTTTCAACAAACGCACCAGAATATTTGATTAAAAAGGGAAGTGAAGTATTATGACAGTCTTGGTAATCGGTGCCGACCGGCTTGGTAACATACCCAGGGCACTGCTTGAAAAAGGTGCAAAAAGAATAATCCACTGGAGCGGCCGGAACAAATCGTTTCATACCCGGATAATCCCCAAGAACGTAGATGTTATAATTCTCTTTTGTGACTTTCTGAACCACGCCTTGATGTACAGTGTTAAGCGGCAGGCCAAAGCCACGGGTATTCCCATAGTCTTCAAGAAACGCAGCCTGACTCATAAGGCAGGTTGATAAACGTGGAAAAATACGTTGACTTTCAAGTGCAGGGGTAAATAATGCAGGGGATTCTTTACTTGCCGGGGCTCGTTAACGGAGAGGCCCCCGGCTTCGTTATGTGCCACGAGCTTATGGGAAACTAAAATCGACCTGTAGTGTCTTTGTGAAAGCGACCAGGGAATTCTGTCAGGAGCTCGACACGGGGACGGAAAGATAATCCTATTCTACTAACAAAAATAATTTAAAAGCTCACGGTTTTTGGGGGGAGTAAATGGTAACTTGCAATAGTTTGAGGAGGTGATACTTTGAGAACTGTAAAAAAGGCAAACCCGAAACAAGAAGCTTTTCCGGAAGAGGTCAAGAACAAGATCATCGAGGCCATACACAGCCTCAAGTACGGCATAGTCAGTATCATTGTACAAGACGGACACGTCATTCAGATTGAGAAGCTGGAAAAGGAAAGGCTGAAATAGAATATCGCGGGAAGTATTTCGGGCTAGAGGAAGGGCAAACTTTCCTTATTGGGCATTACACTGTAAGAGTCTGTGGTTCTGTAAAGTGGTGGGAGGTGAAACGCGCCGAGCGCAACTGGTAATTTAGGTACCAAAACATATCATTAGGAGGAATGCAAAATGGCCAAAATAGCTAATAATCTTACTGATCTGATTGGGAGGACTCCTCTGCTGAGATTGCAGCGGGTGGCGGCCGGGTTGGGGGCGGACGTGGTGGTTAAGCTGGAATCTTTTAATCCCGCTGGAAGTGTAAAAGACCGGATTGGCTACAGCATGATCAAGGATGCAGAAGAGAAAGGGTTAATTTCAAAGGATACCGTCATTATTGAACCTACCAGTGGTAACACTGGAATCGCTCTGGCTTTCGTCGCGGCTGCCCGTGGGTACCGCTTGATTCTTACTATGCCGGATACTATGAGCATTGAGCGCCGCAACCTGCTGAAGGCCTATGGGGCGGAACTGGTACTGACCCCGGGGGCCGAAGGGATGAAGGGCGCCGTAGCCAGAGCGGAAGAACTGGCGGCGGAAATACCTAACTCCTTTGTTCCCCAGCAGTTTAAGAACCCGGCCAACCCCGCAATTCATCGGGTTACCACTGCGGAAGAGATATGGGAGGATACTGACGGTAAAGTTGATATTGTGGTAGGTGGGGTCGGTACCGGTGGCACTATTACCGGTATCAGTGAAGTGATA
Organism: Syntrophomonadaceae bacterium; assembly: GCA_012719535.1. GTDB lineage: Bacteria > Bacillota > Syntrophomonadia > Syntrophomonadales > Syntrophothermaceae > JAAYAC01. The sequence continues at coordinate 14,759 of JAAYAC010000015.1, forward strand.
AAAAGGCGGAAACCGAATTTTAGAACGGTAGCAGTGGAACCATTTGATTCCCCGGTTCTGTCGGGAGGAAAGCCCGGCCCGCACAAGATTCAGGGGATTGGTGCCGGGTTTGTCCCGGATGTACTGAATCTCCAGGTGATTGATGAAATATTTAAGGTAAAAAATGAAGAGGCGATAGCAACCGCCCGTCGTCTCGCCCGGGAAGAGGGGCTGCTGGTGGGTATTTCTTCCGGAGCGGCTGCCTTCGCTGCCCTACAAGTAGCCAGGAGACCGGAAAACAAGGGGAAACTGGTTGTAGCTATACTGCCGGATACCGGTGAAAGATACTTGAGTACCGAGTTATTTCAAGAGCCGTAAGAGATTTTTGAATTTTGCATGTGGTCGGGGCGTTTGTCCTTGCTGTGACCTCATGCGGATGAGCCTATTAGACTGGGTGTGAAGGTTTCAATGTAAAAAGAGTTGACTATAAGTAGAGTGCTTTGCCGTAATTACGATAATTCCGATGGAATTTAGGATAATTAAGCTTACTATTTGTCATAGTACTGAGGCAAATGCCCCGGTGTTGTGTGAAATGACAGGGTTTGAACTGGCTGTTTTGGCCACAACAATGAATTTGGAAGGGGGTATGGCCAGGTAAACGCAAGAATAGGGCAAGCCAAAGTCTTTAGGAAAAAAACCAAGGGGAGGTAATTTATTGTGTCTATTACTCATTATATGGAACTTCTGATGACCAATCAGCCCTGGAACCTGATCATCTATATGGCGATTCCGGTAATCCTGGCTGAAGCTCTGGTGGCAACTGAGTTTTTTGTGGTGCATACCCACCAGAATACGGGAACCCTGCGTACCGTCAATAAATGGCTGGGAGTTGTAGCGGGGATATATTTCCTGGGTATTTTCCTCAATCTAATAACTAACGTTGTACCCGGTATCGAGTGGCGGGGCTGGGTTGACGTAGTAGCGGTGGGCTTTTACCTGAGTGGCGTAATCCCGCTGGTAAGTATTGCCCTGATAGAACTGGGCGTGCTGGGCCGGGGGCGATCCGACATGGATAGAATGAAGCTTCACTTCATATTCTTAACCGTCTTTCTGGTTGTAGCACACATTGCCATGATATTCGGTATGGTGAGTCCGGAGTTGGTTCAAGTCGCTCCCTCGGCTATGCCGATGATGTAACTTTATAACGTCTTGAGCAGGGGGATAAGGCGCCCCCGGGTAGAAAACGTTGAAGGAGGTTAGCCCGGATGCTACTGACAGGTCTAATCTTGATCGGAGTTCTGTTATATGTGCTAGGTTCCCCGGACCGAAGCAAGGAGTGGCAGTGGGTTCTGGGCGTCTTGGGAGGAGCTTTGATACTGGTTGGAGGTTATAACCTGGGCCTGGCGGGTTTGAAATCCTGGGCCTACCAGGGAGGATATGCTTTTGGATGCTACAGTGGTGCCTGGCCGGTTATCGCTATTATCGTCGGGGTTGGGCTGGTAGTGATGGCAGTGGTAGAATGGATACGGGAAAGACCTTCCGGTGGTGAAGGTCCGTCTATCCCTGAGGGGACCACTTCACAAGAGTCGATGATCAATACCATGCACAATCCTTAAGATGCCGCAGGGGGGCGGGCTTCGGTCCTCAGTTCCTGCCCGCTCTCCGGCCGGCTCTGACCTTTCCTTTAATTCGTCGCTGGCATATGCATAAGGTGGAGGGTCCCCGGTCTGAACAAAGTGGAGGTATGGCGGACACGGGCATGATAACGTTCGGGCACTGGGAAATGGAAGCCCGGCTCCTGAACCTAATAACCCAGATCAACTTGGGTTAAGCTAGATTCAAGTAAAAATACAGCGCAAGGGAGATCGAGGAATGCAACGGGTTACTATGAAAGTAAAGGGAATGAGTTGCGCGGCGTGCGCTGCCCGCATTGAGAAGGTATTGAGCCGAGTGCCCGGGGTTAGCCAGGCCCAGGTCAACTTGGCCCTGGAACAGGCATCGGTGGATTTCAACCCCGGGGAGGTACAGGTTTCCGACCTGGTCGGACGGATAGAAAAGTTGGGATACTCGGTACCTTCGGAAAAAGCTGAACTTAAGATCGAGGGCATGAGCTGTGCCGCCTGTGCGGCCCGGGTGGAAAAGGGCTTGAGTAAGTTGCCCGGAGTGGAAAAGGTGAACGTCAATCTGGCCACCGAAATAGCTACCGTAGAATACCAGCCGGCCCAGTTGGGCATCGAGGACCTGGTCGGGGCGGTGACCCGGGTTGGATACGGTGCTCGCCCGCTTTCCTCCACGCGGCCGGATACCGGGGAAGAGGATGAGCCGGGGGAACTGCGGCAAAGAAAGAGATTACTGGTATTTTCCGCGGTGTTATCTTTTCCTTTTATCATAGTGATGTTCGGCCATCTATTTGGTATGGCCGTTCCCGGATGGCTGACCTCGTTTACTACCCAACTGCTGCTGGCCACTCCCATACAGTTTATAGCCGGGTTTCCTTTTTACCGGGGAGCATACACTGCCCTGCGCAACGGTAGCGCCAATATGGACGTGCTGGTTGTCTTGGGGACTAGCGCCGCTTACCTGTACAGCGTGGGGGCGGCGTACTTTACCCGACACCCTCACCTGTATTTTGAGGTCAGCGCCCTTTTAATTACCTTAATATTGCTGGGCAAGTACCTGGAATCCCTTGCCAAGGGCAGAACCTCTGAGGCCATTCGGAAGCTGATTGGCTTACAGCCCAAAACCGCTCGGGTCATCCGTGGCGGAGAGGAGCTGGAGGTTCCGGTCACCGAAGTTGCGGTGGGAGACACGGTGATAGTACGTCCCGGCGAGCGAATTCCGGTGGACGGAAAGGTTGTGGAGGGGTACTCCGCCGTGGATGAATCGATGCTGACCGGGGAAAGTGTACCCGTGGACAAGCAAACCGGGGATTCGGTATCCGGAGCGACGGTCAACAAATTTGGGGTTCTTAAGGTGAAAGCCACCCGGGTAGGGCGTGATACTGTACTGGCCCAGATTATCAGAGTGGTCGAGGAGGCTCAGGGATCGAAGGCGCCTATTCAGAGGCTGGCTGATGTGGTGGCAGGCTACTTTGTCCCGGTGGTGGTGGCGATAGCGGCCGCAACTTTTGCCGTCTGGTACTGGGGTATCGATGCCGGCAATTTCTCCCGGGCGTTGCTCAACGCCACCGCAGTATTGGTTATTGCCTGCCCATGCGCCATGGGCTTGGCCACCCCCACTTCTATTATGGTAGGCACCGGTCGGGGGGCGGAAAACGGAATTTTGATTCGCGGAGGAGAGCACCTGGAAAGGACTCACCGGATAAATACGGTGGTGTTGGATAAGACGGGTACCATTACTACGGGCGAATTGCAGGTTGCAGATATGATAACCGCCGAACGGTATGCGAACCAGAAAAACCAATTATTGAACTGGGCGGCGCAGGTTGAGAAACAATCGGAACACCCGGTGGCCCAGGCCATTGTCCGGGGAGCCCTGGAACGCGTGCCCGGGTTGACCGTGGCAGAACCCGCGGAATTTACCGCTGTTCCCGGCAAAGGGGTGAGAGCCGTCCTGGAGGGAAAGAAGATTCTAATTGGTACCCGCAGGTTTTTGCAGGAGGAAGGCGTGGACCTGAAACCCCTTCTGCCAATGGTAGATGAAATGGAAGCAGAAGGAAAGACCACTGTGCTCATGGCGGTAGACCAGGTGGTTGCGGCCGCCATCGCAGTTGCGGACTCTGTGAAGGAACACTCGGCTGAAGCCATACGGGAACTAAGAAACCTCGGCATCGATGTATGGATGATAACCGGAGACAACCGGCGAACTGCAGCGGCTATCGCTGAGCAGGTAGGGATTGATAACGTGCTGGCGGAAGTGCTGCCGGAGGATAAAGCGCGGGAGGTACAAAGGCTGCGCGATGAAGGACGTATTGTCGCCATGGTGGGGGATGGGATTAACGATGCCCCGGCTCTGGCCATGGCCGATGTGGGCATAGCTATGGGCACGGGCACTGATGTAGCCATGGAAGCGGCTGATATTACACTCATGCGAGGAGACCTGCGGGCCATAGTTACGGCCATTCGTCTCAGTAAAGCCACGATGCGCAACATCAAACAGAACCTGTTTTGGGCGTTTGTCTACAACACGGTGGGGATTCCGCTAGCGGCGGCGGGACTTCTGAGCCCGGTGTTAGCGGGAGGAGCCATGGCCTTAAGTTCAGTTTCGGTGGTCAGTAACGCCTTGAGGCTTAAGCGGGTAAGGTTGACCTGAAAAGGAACTGGCTTGCAGGTTCCTATGTGGGGAGGGCATTAATTGATGCGGAAGCATGTCATAAAGCAGGTGCTGAACCTCAGGGGTATGACCTGTAGTAACTGCGAGACCAGAATTGAAAGGGCGTTACGCAGGATTCCCGGGGTGCGCCGGGTGAAGTCCAGTTATCCCCGGTCAATGGTTGAGGTGGAATTTGACAAACGGCAGGTATCATTGTCTCAACTCAAAGAAATCATCGAAGACCTCGACTACCAGGTGGTTGCCGGCTCCTCGCTCCGGCCGGGAAACGACATTCGGGGTTTTCTGGGTTTTCTGGTAGTAGTAATCGCTTTGTACCTGGTGCTCAAGAATACCGTAGGATTGAATTTCTTTCCCCAGGTGAATCAATCCATGGGTTTGGGGCTACTGTTTTTGGCAGGACTTTTGACCTCGGTCCATTGTCTTGCCATGTGCGGGGGAATCGTTCTTTCTCAGACCACCTGTAACCAAGAGCCGACCTCAGTGGGGGCTTCGAACTCCGGGTGGCGGGCCAGCTTTTCGTACAATCTTGGTAGGGTAATATCTTATACTCTGATTGGCGGGCTGGCGGGTATGCTGGGCGCCACGGTCAGTTTTTCCGGCACTGCCCGGGGAACGGTAGCCGTTATAGCGGGGATATTAATGCTGGTGATCGGGCTTAACATGCTGGGGCTGTTTAGTTGGACCCGCCATATACCCTTGCATATGCCTCGTTTTCTGGGTACGGTACTATTGCGTCTGCAGAGCGGGCAGCGACCTCTTTATATTGGCCTTGCCAACGGCCTAATGCCGTGCGGGCCTCTTCAGGCGATGCAGCTTTACGCCCTGGGCACGGGAAGCTTCCTGGCTGGGGCTGGTGCCATGCTTGTCTTTGGACTGGGGACCGTTCCCCTGCTCTTTGGCTTTGGGGCCTTGAATTCCCTGCTCAGCCAGCGGTTTACTCGAGGGATGCTGAAAGCCAGTGCGGTTCTAGTAAGTGTGCTGGGGCTGGTAATGGTGTCAAGAGGGTTGGCGCTCTCCGGCGTGGTGTCCGGGTTAGATTCGTTCGTTACCAAAGCCGACGCGGCTCCCATTGCGCAGGTACAAAACGGAGTGCAGGTTGTTCGAACTGTAGTCGGGGACCAATCCTACAGTCCCAGGGTGCAGGTGCTTCAGAAGGGTATGCCGGTTCGATGGATAGTTGACGCCAAGTCTTTGAATGGCTGCAATAATCCGATAACCATCCCCAAGCTGGGAGTTGAGAAACAGCTATCACCGGGAGAAAACGTAATTCAGTTTACCCCGCATGAGGAAGGAGTGCTGACCTATGCGTGCTGGATGGGAATGATCACCGGCAGCTTTCGGGTAGTTGGCGACATCAAGAAGGTTAGCAGTGAAGATATCGATAAGTTTGTGAAAGAAGATAAGGCCGCTAACGCCGCAAGAGGCGGGGGGTGCTGCGGGCCAACACCTCCCAAGTTTTAGGCGGCGGATTCCGGTGGATAACTTGGCAGTTGCCCAAGTATCCAACGGTAAGCAGCGGGTAAGAATAAAGGTCACTGATGAGGGATTTGTACCGAATCAAACCGCGTGGTGGGGCCGGATCGTGCTGTGGTTAAAGGCTTGGCAGGGGTAAGAAAAGCCCGGTGTAACTACTAAAATTTCTTATAGATGACAAAACCCATGGGATTAGTCATGCATAGTTTCTAGGCACCCGGCTGACTAGATAACTGGAGGCCAGGGAGATTGGACCCGCAGGGAACGCTCTCCCCGGCCTTTGTTCTTGGTACGGGCGGGTAACTCTACCCATGACAGAGCCTGGTCTTAATTGGGAAAGGAGAAATGAGCTATGGAAAATACCTACTGGGACACGGAGATCGAGACCATGAGCCAAGACAGGCTTCGCGCTTACCAGCTTGCCAGATTGTCCGAGACCGTGTTACGGGCCTACCATGGGTCCGTGTACTATCGAAGGATAATGGATGAAAAGGGGATTCATCCTCACCAGGTACGATATCTGGAAGACCTGGAACGGTTTCCATTTCTAAATAAGCAAATAATACGGGAGAGCCAAGAAAGGCAGCCGCCCCTGGGTGACCTGGTAGCCGTATCCGAGACGGAGATAGTGTATACTGCTCTATCCAGCGGCTCAACCGGGGTGCCCACGGCTTCCCCCTTTACCCGGACGGACTTCGACGAGTGGATGGATTACGAAGCCCGTCTCTACTGGTCTACGGGAATGCGACCAGCCGACAGGTACGTTCACGCCATCAGTATGAGCCTATTCTGCGGGGGGCCGGTGGTGCTCGGGGCTCAGCGGCTGGGGGCTTTAACCATTCACGCCGGGACGCTGCCCGCAGAGAGGCTTCTGGCTATCTTCAGCCAATTTCAACCAACCTGCTTTTCCACAACGCCCACCTATGCCTGGCATTTAGGAGAAGTAGCTCAACAGGAGGGGTGGGACCCACGATCTGATTTCGCTATCCGGCGCATCTATGTTTCAGGTGAGCCGGGGGGTTCCATTCCCGCCACCCGGCGGGCCATTGAGGAACTTTGGGGAGCTCAGGTCTTTGATAAGTATGGTATATCCGACATTTTTGGGGCTTGCGCCGGTACCTGCACGGAGCAGGATGGTCTGCACCTGGCGGAAGACCATGTGCTGGCTGAGGTCATTGAAGTAGGGGGAACCCAGCCGGTGCCGGAAGGGAAACCGGGTGAGTTGGTACTAACCTCGTTGCGTAAACGAGCTCGTCCCATGATTCGATTCCGCACCGGCGACATAGTTACCATTACCAGAGAGCCCTGCCGGTGCGGGCGGACTCATCTAAGGCTTACGGGAATCTACGGGAGGGTAGATGACATGCTGGTCATTAAAGGTGTCAACGTCTTTCCCAGCGACATCGAGAGCGTGCTGCGGGACATTAAAGAATTGGGGGGTGAGTATGAAATAGTTATTACCCGGGAAAAGCATCTAGATCAGGTGGCCCTGCGGGTGGAGGCAGAGGCTGCACCCGCCGCGTTTCCAGTAATAGAAAGACAAACGCAGGAACGTATCAAACAGAAGCTGGGTATAACCGTGAAGGTAACGGCAATTCCGGTGGGAGCATTGCCTCGGCAAGAGCACAAGACTCGCCGGGTCAAGGATCTGCGCTCGGAAGTATGGAGCCAACCGGCCTACACCCTTTAAGGAGGCTTGATTAACGTGTCTATAGTCAAGACCATTGATCACATCTCGATTGTAGTAAAGGAGCTCGAGCTGGCGGTAAGGCATTTTACGCAACTGCTGGGGGGAGAAGTCCTGTTCACTCGCGATATAGAAAAACTGGGAGTGCGGATGGCGTTCATCCGGTTGGGGGACCGCCTGATTAGCATCGAACAACCGACCCGGCCCGGCCCGTTCGCCGATGTGTTGGCTAAGAGGGGGGAGGGGGTTCACCACATCGGATTATCCGTGCACAGTCTTGGCGAGGCGCGGGAACGCCTAGTGAAGTTGGGGATTAAAGGAGTCAACGAGACTGCTGATGACGAGCGTGAGGAATTGCTGATTATGCCCCGCGATGGTCTGGGGATTCTGTGGCAATTGATTGAGTGGAAGGGGCCCTGCGGCGATTCTTTCGAGAATCGTCTGGCGTACTCCCGCCGAAGCTTGTACCGGTAGGCCCTACTCGTCAAACATCCAGAATAGCAGGCCAACAACCTGGCGGGTGCTACTGTAGTCTTTCGGCAGGCTGGAGCATAGCCCGGCCTGGAGGATAATCGAGAATTCGGGAATAAAAGCAGGAGGAATGTTCCGTGAGAAGGATAGAGAATTGGCGAAACGTTTTAGTTGTGCTAACGTTGGCTACCCTGGTACTGGTGGCGGTCGGCTGCGGGGTCAAATCCTCCCAAACCACCAGTACCCCGTCCGAAGCGCCCCAAACGGCTACTAAATTGAAGGTAGGTTATTCCGCGGGCGGTGGCAGCCTGTTGTCATTTATTGCCCAGGACCAGGGCCTTTTCGAAAAAGAAGGTCTTGATGTTGAACTGATCCCGTTTACCAGTTCCGCCGATGGCCTGAATGCCTTGAACACCGGTAAAATCGATGTCGGTATTTCTTTTGGCACCGGTGGTCCGCTGACATTTATCAGCAAGGGGGCCGACTTCGTAATCATTGGCGGGCACCTGTCGGGTGGCCACCCAATAATCGCTCTGCCCGAGAAGGCTGGTCAATTTAAGTCAATTCAGGATTTCAGAGGCAAGACCATAGCCACGCCTCGTCTCTATACCTCCGACGTTGTGTGGAGAGGAGCCCTGGTGAAAGCGGGGTTTGATCTCAGTAAAGATGTTAATATCATCGAAATGAAGAACCCTCAGGCAGTGCTGGAAGCCGTCAAGTCCGGAAAGGTTGACGCTGGTATCGGAGCCAGCTCAATTTACTTGAAATCTAAAGAATCGGGATTGGCTATTGTAGGTTGGAGCAATGACCTGTTTCCGAATCATCCCTGCTGCCGGGTGGTAGCCAGAGGGAAGGACGTCAAGGCGAATCCTGAAACTTATCGGGCCTTCTTGAGGGCGTTGATACAGGCCGAGAAAATCAAGCAGGACGACCCGGAACTGGCGGTGGATGTTAACAAGCGTTTCCTCAAGATTGACGATAAACTGGCCCGGGACTTTACTCTGGAGCCACACCAAATCATCAATGTGGATCCAAACCGCAAGGGTGTGGTTCAGATGTGGAAACAAATGAACGATATCGGGTACATCAAATCCGATCTGGACATCAATCAGCACATTAACACTGATTTGTATAAGCAGGCATTGGAGCAGCTTGCGAAGCAAAACGCGTCCGACGAGTTTTACAAGGAATTGAAGCAGAGGTTTGATAAGCAGAACTAGTAAGTGGAAAGAAGGGGCGAAGATGGGGGGGTTAGTGAGAAACATAAACAGCTACCGGGGCACCCTGGTTATGATAGCGATGCTGCTGGTGCTGTTTGAATTGGCCACGGATATCTTCCACTGGCTGGATCCTATTCTATTCCCGGGGTTTTCCAAGATTGGGCCGGCGTTGCTCGAGTCTCTTCCCCAACTCAAGGAGGGACTCATTAGCTCGCTGGGGCTATTAGTGCCAAGCTATCTGCTGGCCCTGACCACCGGTGTGGGCATGGGGTTGGTGATAGGCAGGTATGAACCTTTGCGTAAGAACCTGATGCCGATATTCCACGGTATCAGCCCCATTCCCCCGACGCTGTATATACCTTATGCCCTGGCTATTCTCCCTACGTTCTGGCTGTCATCCACGTTCATAATCTTTATCGGTTCTCTGTGGCCTATTCTGATGGGTACCATTCATGGGGTGGTGTTACTGGAAGGCCGGTACCTGGACAATGCGCGTGCCCTTGAACTTAAGGGGTGGAAGATGCTGACCCGAATAATTTTACCGGCCGCCTCCCCCATGATATTCAACGGAGCGGGGATTGCTCTTGTCTTCGCTTTTATCCTGCTGACGGTAGCCGAGATGTTCGGAGCCAAGTCCGGTTTGGGATACTTCATCCAGCTTAACGCGGATTTCTCTGAATACGGCAGGGTGTTGGCCGGTCTCATCTTCATGTCCACTTTTATAGTCCTGGTCATGGGGCTTTTTGAGGCTATTCAACGCCGCTCCTTGCACTGGACCAATAAAAGATAGGAGGTACTCCGATGAAGGATTTAACTGATTCGTTGCGGGAACAAGCGTTGGCGCTGGGAGCCGATCTCTTCGGCGTGGCGGATGCCAAGGACCTGGATGGTTATTTTACCTCACCTCACCGGCCGAAAGACCTGCTGCCTGAGGTGAGAAGTATCGTGGTTGTGGCGTTGCATATACCCGACGGGGTTCTAGAAGCGCAAAAGAACGGCATAACCAATTACTCCTATAACGTCTACGGATATGCGTATTTGAACCGGGAACTGGATGCTGTTGCCTACCGCCTGACCATGTTTCTGGAAAAGCACGGTTGGCAGGCGCTGCCTATTCCCGCCCGGGGCAGCCATTACTGGGAGCCAAAAAAATACTATGGTCCTCTTTCTTTCCGGCATGCGGCGGTGGCAGCGGGCCTGGGCCAGTTTGGGTGGAGCGGGTTGGTACTGACTCCGGAATTCGGCCCCCGTCAACGGTTTGTCGCCGTACTGACCGACGCTCCCTTAAAGGCTTCTCCCCCACTGGCCGAAAACCCCTGTCAGAAATGTTATCAATGTATCAAGAACTGCCCAGCGGGCGCCATTCGAAAAGAGGCGTGGCAGGCTACTCTTGGTGAGCGAACCTATACTTACGGGAAGATTGACGGTGACCGATGCTGGTGGGTGGCTAGAGGTTTGACCACTAAGGCCTGGCCGGGCGCGCCATTTAACCCGTCAGTTGCAGTTACCAAACCCGGTGATATTACGGCAGAAGAGAAGTTTGAGGTTCTTTGGGAAAAAAGAGACGCGCGTCTTAGGCTAAGCGAACACGACGAAGGAACGTACGGGGCGACTTTGTGCGGGCGCTGCATGATATTTTGCCAGGCTGGACACGATGCAATGCGGGCCAGGTTAGCCAGGGCTAAAGAGAACGAACCAGCCGATTGAAAATGGCTAATAAACGTTCCTGTACACAACATGAAATTGCCGAAGGATGAGACGGAGAGGGGGATAGCGGAATGGAGAAACTGGTGTTGGACAATGTGTACTTTGATTACGGAACGGGCTCGGTACTGACTGGTCTGGATTTAACAATTGGTACGGGTGAGTTTGTGGCTATTCTGGGAGCCAGCGGTTCTGGCAAGAGTACCTTGCTCCGGCTCTTGGCGGGGTTGGCTCAGCCTCAAAGGGGGAGGGTGCTGCTCGATGGAAAACCAATTGTGGGCCCCGGTTTGGACAGGGGAGTGGTCTTTCAAGATTACAGCCTTTTCCCGTGGTTAACCACTGAGCAAAATATAACCCTCGCTCTCGGACAGGTATTGGGCCAGTCCAAGGATATCAACGAAGTAAGATCAATTGCGCGTGAATACCTTGATCTGGTTGGTTTAGGGGGGACGTACAAAAAGTATCCCGGGGAGCTTTCCGGAGGAATGCGCCAGCGGGCCGCCATCGCCCGGGTCTTTGCTGTTGGTTCACCGGTACTGTTGCTGGATGAACCCTTTGGCGCGTTGGATCCCATAACCCGCGCCCGGCTCCAAGACCTCCTGTTACACCTGTGGACAGAAGCCGAGCAACGCCGTACAGTTGTTTTCGTTACCCATGATGTGGAAGAGGCTATTCTGATGGCGGACCGGGTAGTGTTGCTGGGAGCTTCTTCCGGGAGAGTTAAGGAACAAATATCAGTTTTGCTTCCCAGGCCGCGATCCCGGGAAAGCTTATATCGAGATGAACGCTTTCACAACCTCCGTAATTACCTAATTGACCTGCTGAACGAAGATATTATAGCTTCCTTGGGTGAGGGAACCTGGATTATGCAGCCTGCGGAAGGAATCTAATCCAGGAAGAGCAGGGTACACTATTGAAGCATAACCAAGCGCAAGTGAGTTTTATTAGAGAGGAGAGTTAACGCATGTCAGATTTAAATGTACCCCCGCAATGCCATCTATGCACCACCACTAATTGTTACCGCAAGAATGCCAGCTTCCCGTCGATATGCATCACTGCCGCCGGTATCGTTGAACTGGATTCAGTACGTGAACGCTATCGTACTGATGTCGAAGCGAACCGGGTCCTTCGCGTAGCGGCTCAAACGGAAGCCCGGGCTTACGGCAAAATGACGCGAGTAGAAGAGACCATAGAGTTTGCCAGGGAAATGGGCTACCGCAAAATCGGTATTGCCTCGTGCGTTGGACTAGCCCGGGAGGCCAACCTTTTTGGGCGAATGCTATCCCGCAACGGTTTTGACGTATGCGGGGTGATCTGCAAAGTGGGAGCCATAGATAAGACCGAATTAGGGATTCCCGAAGAGCACAAGCTTAAGCCCGGCTGCTTTGAAGCGGCCTGCAACCCGTTACTTCAAGCAGAACTCCTAAACAGGGAGAAGACTGATTTTAACGTCATGATCGGGCTTTGCGTTGGTCATGACTCTTTGTTTATCAAACATTCAAACGCCCCGGTGACTGTATTAATAGCCAAGGATCGCGTATTGGTACACAACCCGGCGGCTGCTTTGTACGCATCCGGATTCTACTACCAGCACTTGATGCAAGTTGAGCCGAACAAGATTAGTCCCGAACCCTTAGATTGTTGACCGGAGTCCGAAAAAGGCATAAAAGGTATAGTATGTTTATTAGTAAAATAATCGAGAGGCTGCTCTCTATCTTGAGGGTGGGGCCATTGAATCTCGGTTTACAGGGCGATGTGCCTGCGGAGCGAATTCGTCTATTCCTATTGCAATCAAAAGTGCAATGTAATCATCCCTGGGGGAGGGGAACTGATTTTGGCCATGACCAACGATGACGAAGAGGTTTTTGCCATTCCCCGGTCACAGTTTGAAAGCGTAGCAGAGGGCTGGAGGCTACTCACAAGGTTGGGGTAGCCAGGATTCCTACTCCCTTCTTCGAGATTCGCAGCAAACCGGAATTCCCGAGTACCTATGAAGAACTGGACAGGTATTGTGGCATCATACCGGAAGAAGTCGGGCAGCCTTAAAGAATCTCAAATGAAAAACTGCCATTGAAATGAAAAAATGCAGAGATAGCCTCTGCATTTTTTTGTCACTCCTATAAAACTACCGGCAGTCCCTGTTCTCCCTAACAGCAAAAGTTGTGACTGGAATGAACATTACCAATACTTATACGGGATTGCCTCAACTGCACGAACGACAACTTTCACACAGACAACTTTCGCAATCCTCGGAGCTAAGTTCCTCGCTGTCCTCCAGTTCGCACCCGCATTTGGAGCATCTCGGACTCTCGCTACTGGAATCAGACATAATCGCACCTCCCTTTTGTGTTACTAGTATACCCGCGGAAGCAAAACAATATTTATGGGTTTACTCAAGTTTAGACAGGCACTTCTATTCAAGTAGGGATATGTTATTGACTACGAACACCAGTAACGGGAAGTGAAGATAGTGGTAAAACAGTAATTAACAGCGGTTAAGGCGGTGCGAGGAGATTTGCGTGGGTGGGTAACAACTCCTAGTCACCGGCAAGTATTCCCTGACATGGACCAATGCAAAAGATATGAGAAGAAGTGGAGGTATCTTCAATAACTCCCTTTGTCCCTTTCCCTGGCAAGAAAAATAGTAAGGGCAGATTAAAAATGTGATACACCCTAAATTAAAGAAACTTACATGAAGCTTCCTTTGGGGGATCTCTTAAGACATACATCGCGCCAGGGTTGTCAGGTCGTCCTTTTGAAAGAGGTGTAAGCAGGCATTAACAGCATCAGAATCATAAAGAACGCCGCTATTCTGGGAAATCTCAGTGAGGGCTTCTTTTATTCCGAGAGCGGGCCTGTAGGGCCGGTGAGAGGCCATGGCTTCTACCACGTCAGCAATCGCCAGTATTCTTGCCTCCAAAAGGATTTCTTCGCCGGAGAGGCCGGACGGATACCCGGAGCCATTCATTCGTTCGTGGTGCTGGAGAACGATACGGGCAACAGGGCACGTAAAGGGTATGTTCTTTAGAATTTCATACCCGGCTTGGGGGTGACACCTGATCAGCCCCCATTCCAATTCGGTAAGTTGACCCGGTTTGGTGAGAATCTCGGAAGGAACCGCTATCTTACCAATGTCGTGAAGGGTTGCCGCCACCCTTATTCCATCGATTTGGTCCGCAGGGAGCCTTATTTCTCTAGCGATAGCACAAGCCAAATGGGCTACCCGCTGCTGGTGTCCGGCTGTATACGGATCCCTCTTTTCTGCGGTAACTGCCAGAGCATTAACTACGCCGTCCAAGATTCGGCGCATCTTTGCAATGCTCTGCTTCAGCGCTTCCTCACCCCGTTTGCGGATGATAATGCCAGCGAGCATATCGGCGATGGCTGTCAAGAACTCTTCCTCGTTGTTTTGGCGGACATGGCCTTCTCTCACGTACAGGTTTATCACTCCCAGTATCCTGTCGGCGTACAGGATGGGGACACAATAGTGGCCGTGGGGAATGATACCTTCATACCGGGTTTCATGACGTTCGTCCAGGTGGGCAGCGAACTGTATCTTGCGTTCCAGTGCTGCACGCCCACAGAGGCATCTCCCAAAGGGAACTCGTGCACACGTTTCCAAAAGTGGAGCGGCAAGCCCGCTTTGGGCTTTCATCACCAGAACGCCGGGTTCGTCCTCGACGATGAAAATGCTGCCCTTCGATTGCACTGAAAGCCACGGTATGGAGACAATGAGGTCGAGTGCGGCCCTGAGGATATCTTCTAGATTTGTCTCTTCGAGAGAGAGGCGCGTAAGACAATTCATAGTAGCTAGCAAATCTTGATTACGCTCAAGTTGTTCTTCTACTTCACATGTATACCTTCGAGTTTCCTGCGTTACAGGCTGCTTATTAATGTACATTGTTCCAATCCCTTCCATGTTCTTTCGCCGCCAAAGTAGGCAAAGAAGCCCGCGTTTCAGACTACGTGTGGAAGAACCGTATCGATTCTTCTAGTTGGGCAGTGGTATCCTTTAGGCTAAGAATGATATGCGTAAGTTCTGCCACCATTCCCGTATGAGTCCTCGTACCGCTTGCCACGTCTTCGGTAATTGCTGCCGTCTGGGCCGATGACTTGCCAATACTATCTACTATCCCTGCGATTTCAAAACTAAGGCTGGTAAGTTGTTGTATGGATGCGGAAACGTTTCCTATCTGGCTACTGGTCTGTTCGATTTCCGATGTGATTAGCCGGAAAGAATCAAAAGCCGTATCAGTAAGTCCGACCCCTTGGTCAACTTTTGATGTGCCCGCGCTCATAGCTATTATGGCGTTGTCAGTGGCGCGGCTAATAGAGTCAATTAGCATAGTAATCTCTTTGGCCGCCTTGCCTGACTCTTCTGCGAGTTTTCTTACTTCTTCTGAGACTACGGCAAAGCCCCTCCCGTGTTCCCCGGCCCGGGCCGCCTCAATAGCGACATTGAGGGCTAACAAATTGGTCTGCTCGGCAATCCCGGTTATGACGGCAGTTATCTGCCCGATTTGATTGGAGTGTTCCTTAACGTCATCAATAGCTGCCGAGATCATGTCAACAGCCTCCTTAATATCAGCCATCTGATTTTTAACTTTTTCGATAGCCTGCTGCCCTGCCTGGGTTAGTTGGGAAGCCTTGATTGAGTTCATAACCACCCCCTGCGTGGCATTCGCGATATCGTTGATCTCGCCAGATACCTGATTGATCATCTGAGCGATGCTATTGATTTCCTTGGACTGGTTATCCGCCTCCAGCGCAATTTGGTGTATTAAAGAATTAACGTCGTCGGTAATCCGGGCTGAATCAACCGCTTTTGCCGACAGGACGGCAGACGAATGCCTAATAGTGCTAGTTATTTCCTGTACCTGGGTAATAATGTTGCGCAGATGGCCTACCATATTATCAAACGCGGCGGCGAGCAGGCCTATTTCATCACTTGACGATTGCTCCAAGGCTGCAGTTAAGTCGCCGCCCGATATACTTCTGGCCGCCGTGGTCAAGCGGTTAATAGGCCGGGTAATGGACCTAGTCATCAACACTACTGTAACGACGACACTAAGAAGGGCTATAACGAGGATCGCCAATAACCAAACCTTGGCGAGCTTACTTATCCGTTGTGCCTTTCTTTGAGAGATAGCCACCTGTTGTTTGTTCAAAGCCACCAACTCATCTAACGATGCATTAGCTGCCAGGTAGGCTTGTTGGGAATTACCCCTGATTAAGGCCAGTGCTTGAGAAAACTTGCCTGCTTCTCCCAGCTTCATAACCTGCATATGAATTTGAATATACTGGTCGTAGTCCAAAATGAACTGCCCGTATATCTCCACCTGCCGTTTTTTCTTCCCGTTGTTAATCAGGTTCTCATATGCCTGGCGGTCATTCTCTATTTTTTCGCGCCAGGATTTCATTTCACCCATATACTTCATGCGGCTTTGGGCGTCGGGCGAATATATGTACTGGAGCTCCGCTACCCGGAAATTTGCGATGTGAGATTTAAGATTATCGGTTATCTGAATACTGGGTAAATGGTACTTGCTAAGAGATTCAACCTCGTGGTTCACGTTGCTCAAAGAGTTTAATCCTACGGCTCCCACCAAAACCACAAAAACCAGAATTATCATTGATCCAGTAAGCAGGCGGTGACGAATGCTCATGGCAATCTCCTTTCATAGAGAATTAATGACAAGGAACCAGCGGGCAGATATAAATCCTACTAATATGATAGGAACAATCATATACGTTAAAATTACCAAAGGGAAAATATCTTGTCAAGAACTGGTGGGATATTAAGAAAATAATGCAGAAAACTAAGAAGGTGTTGACAGTAAAAAAACATTAAATTATCATATCTACAATTCCTATGATTTTTATAGAGTTTAGTCACATACAGATACTCATCCAGAGCGTCACAGGGACTGGCCCTGTGAAGCCCGGCAACCGGCTTGATGCACGGTGCTAACTCCTGCGGAATGATTTCGAAAGATGAGGTTGCCAATGCCTCTTTGCCGGAAGGGGCTTTTATTTTCGAAAAATCCAGGAGGGGGGAGGGGCATGTACAAAAGATGGGGCCGGACTCGTCGTCACGGAACTGGAAAGGTGTACAATCAGGCGGATACCACTTGACTTTGGCCGGTTTTCGGCCCCGTCGAAATAGCCGGCGAAACATACGGTAGTCTAAGTGAAACCCGAGATAATGTGGTCTTGATTCTGCGCGCATTAACCGGGGACGCACACGCTGCGGGAAGTACATGCGAGTATTTGTTTACGGATTGTACTAAGAGTCGCTTCCCGGGAAAAGACTTACGGGTTAGAAGGGAAAAAGGCGGGGTTAGGACATGTATGACGCGGTTCTGGTAAGATATGGGGAAGTAGGACTCAAGGGAGCGAATAAATGGGTCTTTGAATCCATCCTTCTCGAGAACATCCGCATCGCTTTGCAGGGGCTGAAAAACGTCACAGTGGTAAAGAGGTCCGGGCGCATACTGGTTCAAACCAACGGTGGTCCGAACGAGGTGCTGACCAGGCTGGCAAGAGTATTCGGAATAGTATCTATCAGCCCGGTTATAATTGTCAATTCTGAAATGGAGGAAGTGATGACTGCATGTTCTGCCCTGGTCGGCTTTCTGCGGGGGAAAATCAAGACGTTCAAAGTGGAAACCCGCCGGGCCCATAAGGCCTTTCCTTACACCTCGCCCGAAATAAGCAGGATAGTGGGGGGGTACTTGCTTCGGAGGTACCCGGCCCTGCAGGTAGATGTCCACGCCCCGGATGTCACGATATACATCGAGCTCAGGGCCGGAGAAACGTACGTGTTTTTTGATGTCATACCGGGCCCGGGTGGTCTGCCAGTGGGTGCAAGCGGCAAGGGGCTCCTGCTCCTGTCCGGGGGACTGGACAGCCCGGTAGCAGGTTGGATGGCAATGAAAAGGGGTATCAAGCTGTCGGCTATTCATTTTCATAGTTTTCCTTTTACGAGTGAGCGTTCCAGGCAAAAGGTAATTGACCTGGGCAAGGTGCTAGCCTGGTACAATCAAGGCATAACGCTTCACGTCGTCAACTTTACCCCCATCCAAGAGACAATAATGGCACGATGCCCTGAAAAATACCGGGTGACAATATTAAGGCGAATGATGTTTCGTATCGCCGAAGAAATTGCAGCCGGTCAACGGATTCAGTGCCTGATTACCGGGGATAGCGTGGGACAGGTGGCCAGCCAGACCCTGGAAAGTATGAGCGTAATCGGCAGTGCCATACGGATGCTGCTGCTGAGGCCGCTGGCCGGGCTGGACAAAACCGAGATCGTTGAAATCGCCAAGAAAATAAGGACTTACAGGATTTCTATATTGCCCTACGAGGATTGCTGTTCCATGTTTGTTCCCAAACACCCGGCCACCAAACCCAAACTGGACATCATAGTTGAAGCCGAGAGTAAAGTCGACTGGGAACCCTTACTGCGAGAGGCGATTGAGACGGTCGAGACACTGGACATTGATGCCACCTGGCTTCCGTAGAGTACGGTTTTCGGCAAGACTGGCTTCCGGTCGTTCTTTAAGGGGGGGATAGGTTTGTTGAAAGACATATTTAAGAAGATTGATCAAGAACGAGAATTATCCAAGGAGGATATTGTCTGCCTGTTGGCCCTGAAAGACGAGCAGGAACTGGCCCGGCTTTACGACCGGGCGGATACGGTCAGGCAAAAGTATGTGGGTGACGAAGTTCACCTGCGTGGCCTGATTGAGTTTTCCAACTACTGCAGGAAGAACTGCAACTACTGCGGCATCCGCAGGGGGAACCGTAAGCTACAACGCTATCGTATGTCCGCTGAAGAAATACTGGCCACTGTGGCTGTGGCAGAGAGATTGGGGTACAAAACGGTGGTATTACAGTCGGGAGAGGATATGTACTACACGGTGGGTAAATTGGTAGACATAATTAGGAGAATAAAGCAAGAGGCAGATGTAGCTATTACCCTGAGTATCGGAGAGCGATCCCGGGAAGAATACGAGCGGCTGCACGAGGCAGGGGCGGATAGATTTCTAATACGTTTTGAAACCTCCAACCGCGAGTTGTACAGTAGGCTTCACCCTGATTCCGACTACGATGAGCGTATGCAGATTCTCGTCTGGCTAAAGGAAATCGGCTACCAGGTAGGGTCCGGAGTTATGATCGGACTGCCCGGCCAAACCCTTGAGGACCTGGCCATGGATATACTGAAATTCAAAGAGCTGGACCTGGATATGGTAGGAGTGGGACCTTATATATGCCATGAAGAAACTCCCCTGGCCGGAAACGCGAATGGGACCGTGGAGATGACCTTCAAGGTTATAGCTCTCACCCGAATCGTAACCCGTGATGCTCATATTCCCGCTACCACCGCCCTTGCTACTCTCAGGCCGACTGATGGGCGAGAAAAGGCCCTGGAGCTGGGGGCGAATGTTGTAATGCCTAATGTTACCCCGGCGAAGTATCGCGCTCTGTATGAATTATATCCTGCCAAGGTCTGCATTGGGGAAGAAGCGGAGCAGTGCCAGGCGTGCATGCACGGGCGCATATATTCCTTGGGCCGTCCTATTAGCCAGGGCTATGGGCATTCTTTTAAGAGGGCCCACCTGCTGCCGCAATATGGTTAGAAATTGTCTAGCCTGCTTTACCAGGGGTACGGAAGATGGGCAGGTTGTATTTTTAGAACAACATGATTCACCATCGGATAAATACTATCCAATAGGCTTGTTATATGGTTGCATCAGCTCAAGTACTTGGACAGGAGGGCGTTGTGCTGTGAGCCAGTGGCCTGAACGTTACAGCCGGCAGATCATACTGGACGAGATGGGCGACAAAGGGCAGGAGAGACTGCATAACGGGAAGGTGTTGGTGGTTGGTGCAGGGGGGCTGGGCACCCCGGCGATGCTGTACCTGGCCTCGGCCGGGGTTGACGTCATTGGGGTAGTGGACGATGATTTTGTTAGCCAACACAACCTTAACCGGCAGGTATTGCACTGGACCGATGATGTCAACCAGCTCAAGGTCCAATCGGTGGAGGCCAAACTGGCCAGGATTAACCCGGAAGTCAATGTACAGACATTCATTCAGCGTTTGGATGATGGGACGGCGAGGGACCTCTGCCAGGGGTTTGACATCGTACTGGACTGTACCGACAATCTGAGGACCAGGCTAGTTATTAACGAAGCTTGTTTGGATATCAACATACCTTTTGTTCATGGGGGTGCTATCCGGTTTTACGGCCAAGTGATGACGGTACTACCCGATAAAGGTCCTTGTCTGCGTTGCTTCCTGCCGGATGATGCGGAACAGTGTGCGGGCAGTTGTGAGCGCGAAGGAATAATGGGGCCGGTGGTCGGAACCATCGGCGTTCTGCAGGCCTTGGAAGCCATCAAGTACTTGACCGGAGTGGGGGAACTCCTGGTAGGTAGGATGCTCTGTTTCGACGGCCTGCACGGGGCATTTGACGAGGTTCCGGTCCAGCGCAACCTGGGGTGTCCGGTATGCGGGGGCCGAAAAAGCAAGGAGTGAAGTGCCAGTGGTCGTGGATATCAAGGAAGTGTATTTGGACAACAGTGCTACGACCCCGGTTATTCCCGAAATTGCTGACAAGGTCAGGGAGGCCATGGTGAGGCAATTCGGGAACCCGTCTTCTCTCCACCGAAAAGGCCTGGAGGCCGAGATGCTGGTGACCGAGGCCCGGAAGCAGATAAGCCGGGGGTTGGGGGTGCGGGACGAGGAAATAATCTTTACCTCAGGCGGGACCGAAGCCAACAACCTGGCTTTATTCGGCGCTGCTATGGCCAACCGGAGACGCGGCAACAGGATCGTAAGCAGCCCCATTGAACACCCCTCAGTTCTGGAGGTTTTGAAAAGACTGGGTGAACGGGGGTTTGATATTGCCTTCTGTCTCGTGGACAGCACCGGACGGGTTGATCCAGAGGAGCTGGCTTCTTTGATAACCCCGGAGACAATCCTGGTCAGCATCATGACGGTAAATAACGAGATTGGGACCGTTCAACCGGTGAGTGAGTTGGTTGAGGCCTGCAAACAGGTGAACCCCGGCCTGATTTTCCATACCGACTGTGTACAGGCTTTGGGGAAGATAATAGTCCATCCAAAACAGACGGGTGCTGATATGGTAAGCTTAAGTTCCCACAAGATACACGGCCCCAAAGGGGTGGGAGCCCTGTACGTCGCAGGAGGGGCTCCACTTGAAGCGTTGTTACACGGGGGAGGCCAGGAAAGAGGGATAAGGTCCGGAACCGAGAACGTGCCGGGAATCGTGGGTTTTGGCCTGGCCGTCCAAATGGCCACGGCTGATTTTGAGTCACATACCGGGCAGATGCGGCGGCTCAAAACCAGGTTAATAGAGCGGCTCAATTCCAACAGGGTCAAATTCAGGGTTAATGGCCCGCCCCTCGACCAGGCGGCTCCTCACATCGTCAGCCTGTCTTTCCCAGGGGTACGGGGCGAAGTGCTGGTGCACTTCCTGGAGGCCGAGAACATATTCGTTTCCACGGGGGCCGCGTGCAGTTCCAGGAAGGTCAAGATCAGCCATGTTCTTAAAGCTATCGGCCTATCCTCTGGGGAAGCGGAGGGGTCCATACGGGTCAGCCTGTCTATACTGAACACTGAGGATGACATCGAACGGTTAGCTGAGGCTCTGGCTGCAGCACTTAAGAAACTCAAGGGTTTATCCTAAACACGTCCTCGCAGGAGGAGTGTATTAAACTGGTGACCTACTTACGACAAGGCACAGCAAGTCACCGCGAGGTTGAGGGCCAGGAAGCAGGGTGAGAAACAGGATGTTGCGACCCTCAAGAACTGAGGGCATGGATCCGAATAACGAAGGGGCTGCTTCATACCGGCCGGGGGATGATAACAAAGCCTGCTGCAGCCTGTGGCCGTAGATGAAGCCTGACGGGTGGCAAGGTTAATCGATTCGACGAGGAAGAAATGATTGACAGGTGACAAAGTCGGTGCGTATAATATATACATTATAATTCCCATATATTTAATATAGTTAAAGTAAATAACTTATCTCATCCAGAGTGGCGGAGGGACTGGCCCGATGAAGCCCGGCAACCGGCGAAACGCACGGTGCTAACTCCTGCGGAGTGATTCCGAAAGATGAGGTTGCTGGTACCTCTTCGCTCGGAAGAGGTTTTTTTAGTATGGAGAAGAGCAGAGGTGAATTGGTGAGTGAGTGATGTTTTAAGCGTAGTTACCGAAAGAGCGACAAAACAACAGGACGGCCCTGAGTCTCCACGGTCCGTAGGTTGGACCAGGTCTCGGCGCGTGCGGCTAGCCGATAAGCAAAATCCCTTGCCCCTGGACTGCGGGAGGACGATTGCGCCGGTCGACGTGGAGTACGAACTCTATGGAAAGCTGAACGAAGAGCGTGACAACGCCATCCTTATTGTTCATGCTCTTTCCGGGGATGCCCATGTGGCTGGTTGGGCTGCTGATGCCGAAGAATTAGGGCGTCCCTGGCTGAAAACTCGTCCTGGCTGGTGGGATACCATGGTCGGTCCGGGGAAGGCTTTCGATACGGAGAAGTACTGTGTTATCTGTTCCAACATACTGGGGGGCTGTTATGGAACCACCGGGCCCGCTTCCATTGATCCGGAAACCAATCGTCCATATGGCCTGCGTTTTCCGGTAGTCACCGTGGGGGACTGGGTCAGGCTGCAGGAGAGGTTGGTCAGTTATCTGGGAATTCAACGCCTGCTTGCGGTGGCAGGAGGGTCGCTGGGAGGTCAACAGGCCCTGGAGTGGGCGTTAGCTTTTCCTGATAGGGTTGATTCAGTTATTATCTGCGCTGCGGCGGCCCGTCTCAGCGACCAGGGGCTTGCCTTCAATGCGGTGGGGCGGCACGCTATTATGACAGATCCCAATTACCGGCAAGGAGATTATTATGATGGCAGCACCCCCGACCAGGGGGTTGCGATTGCACGCATGTTAGCCCACATCACCTACCTGTCGGAGGTGGCCATGAACCGAAAATTCGGCCGCCGGTTCTGCAACGGGGAGGGACCGGGGTTTCACCTGGGCGTCGATTTCGAGGTTGAGGGATATCTCCGCCATCAGGGGAAAGCCTTCGCCGAAAGGTTCGATGCCAACAGTTACTTGTATATAACGCGCGCCATGGACTACTATGACGCCGCAGCCTGGGGAGGCGGGGATATTGACCAAGCCTGCCAGAGGATTAAGAGCAGGCTGCTCTTGGTTTCGTTTTCTTCTGACTGGCTTTATAGGCCGGAGCAGACGAAGGAACTG
This sequence comes from Syntrophomonadaceae bacterium, assembly GCA_012719535.1. Classification (GTDB taxonomy): domain Bacteria; phylum Bacillota; class Syntrophomonadia; order Syntrophomonadales; family Syntrophothermaceae; genus JAAYAC01. The sequence goes on from JAAYAC010000015.1 coordinate 37,880, forward strand.
GCCCAGGCCTTATACCGCAACCGGAAGCTGGCGAGCTATGTTAACATTGATTCATCTTACGGTCACGACGCTTTTCTCCTGGAAACCGACAAGTTATCCTATTTGGTGCGATGCTTCCTGGAAGGAGGAGAGGAACAGTGAGGGAGAATATAAGAAACCGTTGGGACCATGAAATCATCTATGAGCTTATCCCTGAAGGAGCGTCCGTATTGGACCTGGGGTGCGGCTATGGGGAACTGTTGGCCCGGCTCATAAGGAATAAAGAAGTTCAGGGGATAGGAATTGAAAACGATTTTGAACGCGTGGCCGTATCCATCTCCAAAGGGGTTCCTGTCCTGCAGGCAGACCTGGACGAAGGCCTCCCCGGTCTGCCCGACCACTTCTTCGATTATGTTATCCTGGAGAAGACTCTGCAGGCGGTAAAGAAACCGCTTTTCGTACTGGAGGAGATGCTCCGGGTGGGAGGTGCGGGGGTGATCAGCTTCCCTAATTTTGGACACTGGAGGGTCATTTCTTCACTGTCTTCCACGGGCAGGATGCCGGTGACAGCGGAACTTCCCTACCAATGGTACGATACCCCGAACATTCATCTTTTCACCGCCCGAGATTTTCTCGATTGGACCCGTGCGAACAGCGTGCGGGTGGAATACGGAGTGGCGCTGGCGGACGGTGAGGTTGTACCCTTTGACGAAGAGTACTCCGACCGCGCCGAAGAGGTCCTGTTTATGGTATCTCGTTCATAAGTGACAAGAATCTGATTTGTGAGAGGTAAAGGAACACTGGAGGCCGGGATGAATTGTGACAATGCATCCGTTCTTATTTGGTGCGGCCGGCATAGGCATTGGCTATACGGTGGAAGTCCCGAGCGGCGAAGATAGCAGCAGTCGTTAGCTTAAGACAAGGGTATCCGTGGTGGTGGTGAAGCCGGGTACCTGTTTTGGGCGTTCCTCTACAACACGGTGGGGATTCCGCTAGCGGCGGGACTTCTGAGCCCGGTGCTGGCGGGAGGAGCCATGGCCTTAAGTTCAGTTTCGGTGGTCAGTAACGCCCTGAGGCTTAAGCGGGCAAGGTTGACCTGACACCTTCCAAAAACAAAAGGCGGTCCACCCCAACCGCCCGAACATGTCGATTTAAACTTGGCCGAGAGAATCAAATCCTTTATCCGGGATTCTCTACAAGACTGCCGGTACCAGCATAAAGAAGCGAAAACATCGTTCCCCTTGCTTCCTTAATTACCTATCTCACGCTTGAGATCTAATACCTTATCTAAAGGAAGACCGGTTATTTCCGCCACGTCCTCGGGCGAGAACCCTTTTCTTAAAGCCGCCTTAGCTGTTTCTAACTTTCCCTCCATCTTTCCCTCCATCTTTCCCTCTATCTTTCCTTCGATCCTTCCTTCGATCCTTCCTTCCTTTCTCCCTTCTTCTCTTATCCACTGTTCGATTTGGGTCATCGCTACCACCTCCAATAA
>JAAYAC010000124.1 GCA_012719535.1 Syntrophomonadaceae bacterium
ACGAACGGAGAAAGCTTCCGGCTGAAACAGACTTTGAAAAGACGCCGTGAGTCAAACCCTGAATAACTCGTATTATTTTTTTACCCCAGGTGGTCAACTTTTTCACGAGCACAGTGGTCAACTTTTTGATTGACAAAGACAAAACTCACGAAAATACCTCCAACATACCTCCATAGCATATAATTATAGCATATGCTATAGCATTTGACGGTATTTAACTGCAGATGTATCTTTCGGGTTTTTCTCCCACATTCCACGGAAACATGTCCAATTTCCCCAAAAACTCATAAAGACTTGCGCGGCAAGGCTTTATGGGGTACAGAGTCGAAGGGCGGGACCGTCACCCGCCCCCTCACCAAACCGTATGTGTGATTTTCCCGCATACGGCTCTCCCATATCGCTAAGCCTGCGTGGCTCAGTGGTAGAGCATTCAATTCGTAGAGATATCCTGGAATCGTTCTTGACACCACCCGTGCTAATTGAGTTGTTCTATGTATTCTCTCAATGATGCCGAAACCGGCCAGTCCCGGTGTATTAAGCGGTTGAACTGGAAGGAGCCCGCAGTTGTTCTACCGTAAAACGACCTTGTTAGTGCGGCGGTTTTCTAGGACTGTATCTACTTATGAACGAGCAATTGATTTTGTTACAGATAAACTGTCGCGGTTGGGGGTAGCAGAACTTGAGAGACTGGCCACTGCGCTATACGTCGTATTGAAAGAAGACGAAGAGGGATCCTGGGAAGACAAGGCACGAAAGATCACGGCCTTGAAACCTCATATCAGTTTCGACCAGGCTCGGCAGGCGATTGAGAAGGTTCATGGGCTTATGGTTGAAGCCCAGAATTTGTAGACTTTATTATAATCTAGACTCGAACTACAGCCGAGACGGGTTTTGGCAGGGCGGTAAATGGAGGGACATTTCGTGAGCGCCACTGAAATCGACTGAACCCAAAATGTAGTGAAGGTTGGGAACGAGCTGCGTGTGATAAAAAAAACTGAACCGACAGACATCAGGGATAAGATCAAGCCATAGCTTACAACCGTATTTCAAAAGTGATGGGGACCATCTATGTACCTGCGAAGGTTGATGTAGAGCTCCTTCTTCACTGTGAACGAAGTAAGACTGGGTTTCTGGATTGGCTCAGGAAGCTTGAGCTTAATTATCTCCGGATCGTGATTCATATGGTACCGCGCTGTGTTTTGTCAACTACAAACTACTTTGGACAGGTGAAAAACGATGGAAAGAATACAAGTTAATGAGCTTATTTATGTTCAGTATCCCACTTTTGGTCACGTCCGGTGGACATTACCGGGGGATTTAGGTACTGTTTCTTGATGCAAATAGCGCAAGTGGGGACGGTTCTTGACTTGCGTAGGGACAACTATTTTGGTCGTAAAGGTAATGGCGATGTGAATTCCTAAACCATGGCGAAAAAAAGGCCGGACTAGAGCCCGGCCCTTTTCACCCTTCGGTGCGCGTCTAGAGATTAATCGACTTGGCTGCGGCAGTCAGGATTTCCATAGCGGTATACATGTTGGTAACCTTGCCCACCACCAACTTGTCCTTAAGCCCGTAGAAGTCCAGGCAGGTGCCGCAGGAGAGTATCTCTACCCCGGAGTTCTCCAGGGCGGCGAGATGCGCGGCTATTTCCGAACCCTCAGTAGTCAGGAATACCCCGCTGTTCATGAATATGATATGCTTTACTTTACTTGCCATCTGGGTAAGGGTGTAGGCAAAGCTGTTCATAAGGACCCTGCCCAGTTCTGCATCGCCTTGACCGAAAAGGTTGCTGGTGACCAGGATAGCTACATCCTCTTGGACTGAGATGGTCTCTTCACTGGCAGTTTCGGCAGCCTTACTCATACTGATATAATAGTCTCCTGATCTGTTTTCTACCTGGAACTCATAACCCTTGCTGCCCGCCAGTTTGGTCACGTTTTCCAGCGCGGTGGTATTGTCGACTATGGTGGTAATATCCCCGCCTTTGCTTTCATCCATGGCCTTCTTGGTTAGAATCACGGGCTGCGGGCAGGAAAGGCCCCTGGCATCAACAATTCTCCCCACGTTGATTCACCTCCGTACATATCAAGCATTATTCTTAGCCAGTTCATACACTGCTTGAATAACAGCATCAATGTCTTCCCTTGTATTTAAGAACCCGGGACTCAAACGGCAGGTTCCTTTTTTGAGGGTGCCTACGGTCTGGTGGGCCATGGGTGCGCAGTGCAAGCCGGAGCGGGTA
>JAAYAC010000195.1 GCA_012719535.1 Syntrophomonadaceae bacterium
ATCTTATGATCTTATTCGGATGGGTAAAGTCATTCGTGGTTCAAGTATTGAAGCCGCAGACATTCTCAAACTGGTATCAGATATTGGAAATAGTATGGCGAGAAATTTCTTATCCAGAGTAATCATCGTAGAAATAGATAAGAGTAATGAAAAGTCACTTAACATAGCTGTGCATCCTGTGCGCGAATGTGGAAACTGGGTTGCTACCACCAAGAAGAACCAGGTTTTTGTTCCTGATACTACCCAAGCTCTGGCTTTCCCTTTTGTTTATCCACGTGGCGGCAGTCCACTGCAAGCTCAAGGCGTCTATGCCGTACCTGTATACCTGGCATATGAAAAGCAATTTGATGAATTTGCCAAAAACGTGGACAGTATTACCGACTACCTGTTAAAGCGACTTGAAAGGACTGTTGGAGTTAGGATAGAACACGCGGTGGTGCCTCAGATAGCTGAGGCGATTCATTCCATATTGTCCGGCATCGAGTTTCCGGGCAAAAAACTAGGGCTGGTTGTGTTAGCAGTCATCGATGATGGCAGCCCATACTTCCTGGCTGGCCCGGGCTTGCTTGCAGACGGTGGGGTGGTCTTGGGTAACAGCAAGCTACATCCCGGACAAGTCATTGCGGTTGACACCGATAGAATTCTGGACAACTTTTGGGTGGCTAAGTTTGCGGAAGGAGAGGCGGGAGGGAAAAAGGAAAAGGGTTTGTGTAGTATTTGCCAAAAAGAGGGGATGGTGGTATCGGCATATAACAAGGCACTGTATTGGCTGCCTACTACCTGGGAAGCACCCTTATCATTCGGCAGGGACCAGGAGCTGGTTGAAAGCATTGCTCTCTGTATTGACTGTTATTCGGACCTGACTTTGGGCGCCAGTGTTTTTGCTAAGATGTCCAACGAGGTTGCCCGCGTGTTAACGAAGGAGGTCTTTGCCCCGGTGGCTTCTCCTATAGGCAAGGAGTACTCCATTGGGGGAGATGTCAAGGATGTGATTCGCGGCAACATGCTGGTCCTTCCCCTGGATGACGAGATATTCGGTGATGCAGAACTGGCGGAGGAGTGGGTCTATTCTATGTTTAGCCTCATGGAGGGGGATAGTCCCACCAGCCTCATAAAGAAAAAAGAATCCAGTAAAACCAGACACCTTAAAAGCATTACCGGTTTTGAAGCGCTGCTCCCGGAGGAGTGGGAAAATGAAGAGTTTCGGCTGACTCTGACCTATTTTTCCGGGGATCCAAGCAAACTCAATATTTACTTGCGAGCCGTAATTAATGATGTCCTGCCTACGACAGCTAGTAAGCTGCAAGAGATATGTGAAGAAGTAAATGATGAAATAGGGGAAGTTATAGAGGATTATACTAACTTGAGTGAAAAGTCAGGCGCACGTAAACTGCGACAGATCAGCACTTTGCCGTATCTACTTTCAACCGCCTTTGGTCCGCCTTACGTGTGGAGTTCCATGGAGAAAACATTAAAACGTGAATCGCTTGATTCAAACTTATTCTACAAGAACAGCGCGTCAAGAATGACACAATTAGGCAAGTTGCTGCCGGACAGTATATTTAGTCTACAGCAGGAGACCATTGACTACCTCGCCATAAGGCGGTTTTTGGACCTTTATGATAACAACCTGGTTAAGACGGAAGGAGGTGGAGGAAACTTGAAATCAGTTACAGAGCTTATCGATTTTACGTGGAACACACCGATCGAAGAGATGCAGTTTGAAAACTTAGATGAACTCGGGTTTGCAGCCGGGCAAGTGGTCCAAAGGTTCGGTAACAGCTACTATGCTGGTACTAATGGGAAGGATTATATTAAGCACCGCATCATGACTTTTGGCACCAGCCTAACTCCAGAGGTAATTCACCTCAAAGCACTGGGACGTATGGAAGAGTACGTAGCCATGCTGGGGCTAGGAGTATCAGCAGACGTGCTTAAACGGGCCGGACTGGTATCTATGGCGTTTGTGCAATTTGACGAGGAAATAAAGAAAAACAAAGCCCGCTTTATGGCCGCTTTTTGGGCCGGCTATTCTCTGGGAAGGAAGAAAAAGGATAACGACCCGAGGCCGAATGAGGAGGATGATAACTAATGGGCATAAACAGCGCAGAACTCTTGTTTATCAAGAGTGTTAAAGATGGCATACCTAACCGGGATCCATTAAACGATAGCAATGCTCGGCGCATTTTCGGCGAAGAGGATGGAAGGATATCATTATCGGACGTAAGTATAAAGCGTGATGTCCGCGATTATGTCATGGCAAAGTATCCCGACGGAGGCCCGGATGGCCATAACTTCATATATGTTAGAGAAGAGCGTACGGACGAAGGAAAACTACTCGGGCGTGGGAGCCTGGCTACAAAAATCAAGGAAAGATCTGGAATCAAAGCCTCCAGCATGCAGGAGGTTCTGACTTCGGCTGCTTTTGACGTACGTACATTTGGTGTAGTGTATAGCGTTAGTAAGGAAACCTTCAAGTTAACCGGTCCCGTACAATTTGGATGGGCCCATTCGATGCATCCGGTGGAAACGCAGTATGTTCAGGGAACGGTCGTAATGCCATCAAAGGACATAACACCGGCAGCAGAAGGAAAAGAGGCAGAAGGATTGGGACAGGGTACCATTTGGACTACCTACCTTGTACCGTTTGCTGTTTTCGCTATGCCCGGGATAATAAATGCCAACATAGCGCGTGAGACGGGGATGAAAGAAGAAGATGTAGAACTGCTGCTGGAGGGACTGTGGAACGGCACCCGTCTTCGTCAGGCGCGCGGCCGGGGGATCCAGCAGCCGCTCTTCCTGCTGCACATAGAATACAAAGATCCCATGTACCGTATTGGCTATCTCGAGGAAAGTGTGAGATTATCGGTGGAAAATGGAACCGGTATACCTACCAAACTTGAGGAACTCAAAATCAATGTAACTAACCTGGCTAAGTTGTTAGTGGATAACAAGGAAAAAATCGACCGCGTTAGGTATTGGTTGGACCCGAGGATTGCAGTAATAGGTGAACTAAAAGGAGAGCAATGCGACGAGTGGTAATACCGTTCGGGAAGGGGTGGGACTATGGATGTACTGGTCTTTGATATAAGGGGCAGTTTAGCTCATTTTCGCCGACCAGATACCACTAACACCCATGCTACTTATCCGTTTATTCCTTACACAACTGTGAGAGGGCTAGCCGGTTCTATCATTGGATTACCCGATTTTAACGGCGAGGCTCGAGTAGGAATAAGGTTAATGAGTCCAGTACACACCTCAGTACAGCAAATGTCCATGCTAGGCAAAGGCTGGCTGGGAGGAGGGCCTGATATTAACCGTCCTACCGCCATAGAGATAATTGTTGCCCCGCATTACCGGATATATTGGAGCGGAGATTACTATGGTGAGCTCAAGGAATTCATTTCTAACAGCCGGAGCCATTACCACACTTACTTAGGAAGTGCTTTCGCCCTCACTTTTCCCAGGTATATAGGAACGTGTAGTTGTTCGGTGTTAGAGTTGACCGGGGAACCTATTAGTTGTATGACAGTAATTCCTATGGATGCTGTGGGAAAACTGGTTCCCACTCCTGGAACTCAATATGGCAGGATAGGAGGCATGCACTGTGAGTATCACGGTGATAGGCGGTTTGGTATCACGACCAGTGTGCTGTATGAACCGATGGGAAATCCTATAGTCTTTGTCCCCCGAAATAACGGGGATTCCAAGGATTACACATTTGCTAAGACAGAGCAAGGTGAAATTATATGTCTATGGTAATACCATTTAGCCAGTGCAAAGCCCGTCCGGATGAGGACGGGCATCAATTCTGGCTAAAGGATCATTTGGTGGCAGTAGCCAAAGGATGGGGGAAAACGGATGGTTTATATCGAGAACGCCTATTCTTCCTGGGGGGGCTTTGCCATGATGTGGCCAAGGGCCGCAAAAAGTGGCAGGACAATCTTGATGGCCCGAAAGGAAGCAGGCCTCCCCACGCAGCCCCTGGTGCACTTGTATATTCGTTTTATGCGGCTAGGATTATTGATTTCTGGCGAGATCAGGGAAAGATAGACAGGAATCAGGAACAGGTTCTTAAAGTGGTTGCTGTGCAGGTGATCAGGGATATCTTTGATCATCATGGTGAATTGGGGGATATCGAGCAGGATGTTCCCTGGTTACATATGCCAGGGAAAAACCTCAGCTTGTACGACCTTGATTTAGACGGATTCCATCGGTTTATTAGTGGGTATATACACGAAATTTCATCGTTTGATAAACCATCATTTGAGATTATAGAACAATGGGGAAAGAGTTTCAGGAAAAGCTGGCCCAGGTGGGCCAATATTGGTAGAGTTATTCCAAAGCTATGTTCTAGTTTATCACTTAATAAGCTGGACCTGGAGAAAAAGATGTGTATTAGAAACGATACTGCTCGCTTTATTAGCGCAGATCGTTTACACGCGGCTCGAATTACAGAAGTTTATCTGGAGCCTAAATCAGCTCACGAGGCAGTTGCGCGGCTTGATACTTACTGCGGGGAGAAGGCAGCGTCTTTGCTCAGGCAGGACCCGGGAGCGCAGGAGATTATAGAAAGGAGAGCAACTGCACAAGCGCAATCCTTGCAACAATATCGAAACAGACCCACAGAACGCTTCTATGCTCTTAGTCTGCCGACTGGTCTGGGAAAGACCTTGACCTCTCTGCGTATAGCTCTCCAAGCGTGTGTGGAAGGGAGATGTCACCGCATAATAATATATGCTGCTCCGTATATATCTATTCTTTCGCAGGCTACCAACGAGATACGCAATGCCACTGGACTTGAAGTATTACAGCACCATCATCTTTCCATGCTGTCGGAAGATGAGTTTGATGACAAAGATGTACTAATAATAGAATCGTGGCAGGCACCAGTAGTAACTACTACGTTTAACCAGTTGTTCCGAGCTCTATTCCCGTACAGGGCTCAGGACCTGGTGCGAATGCCGGCTATGGAGAAAGCTTTCATTATAATAGACGAACCTCAGATTATTGACAGCACCACATGGAACTTATTTCTGGCCCAGATGAATACGGTGGCTCAGGAACTAGATTGCCAGGTGTTGTTCATATCGGCTACATTGCCCCCATTTGAGTATGCTGGTATCGAACCTCCCTACGATATTAAGACGACGGTGCGCGTTCCATCACGTTATTATATGCAGTACTTGAATGATATAGCTGCTGAGAATGACGTGGCTGAAGGTGTTACTACTGCTCTACCACTGAGTGTATGTGCAATAATGAATACTGTGCGTGACGCGGGTGAGGTCTATCGCCAAGTTAAAGACAGAATAAAATCCAAGCAGTCATGTTTACTGAATCTAGATGAAATAATACATTTGGACAGGAAATCCATCCAGGATTCAAAAACCATGTTGTTTAACCTCAACGGTTTGATGACCCCCATCCACAAAGATTTCACTATTGACGCTATCAGCTGGTGTTTACAGCATAAAATGGCAACAGCAGTAATCTCTACTCAAATAATTGAGGCTGGCGTTGACCTCAGTTTCCATAGAGGCATAAGGGCTCGAGCCATACATCCCTCACATATTCAATTTGCCGGTCGCGTCAACCGCCATGGAGAGGGAGACGCTGTTGCTGTTATTATTATGAATTTTTTGCGAGATGGAAAGATGGACTCCCGAAAGTGGGTATACACGTCAAGCATTGAGCGCGAAGAGACCGACAGTTTGCTGGGGCAGTGTGACGGGTGGGACGAAGCAACCAGTCTGACCATGCTGTACAAGTATTATAAGGCTACATTTGAACGAAACCCAAACACAACCCTGTTAAATTACTACAGTAGGGCTGCAATCGGTCAGTGGTCCGTATTCGCGGGCATAGAGCCATTCAGCAAATGGTACCCCACGATATCCGTTTTTGTCCCATGGCCGGACACGAATACGTTGACTGCAATTCTGGATTGGTACAGAGACTGTTTGCCTGAGAAAGGTAGCACCGTGCAGAGAGTTCTGAGGTTGATGGCCAGATTTGGAATACGGTCGGTGGAAGAAATCTATGAGAAATACGTTGACCGCGAGTTTCGGAAATCACTTGATTTTGTACAAAGAAAACAGTTCATGGCACTGCTCCAGCAATTTCTAGTTTCCGTCGGTGAGAAAATGACCGGCTTTGCATACCCAACACTAGAATATCCTATTTTGTGCCTGAGAGATGCCAATCTATATTCTATCGAAACGGGCCTAGCCCATCTTGTGGGGCAGGAGGATCGGGAGATTTATTTCTAGGGCCAGTCAACTGAACAGGGTGAGAATATCAGCAGGCGAGAGGGTAAAAAGGAAGAACATGGTTAGTTTGAGTAAAGTGATCGCTGCAGTCTATTCAAAGAAGCCTTAACATTCGGAAAGAGCTTTATATGAAGACTGGGCTGGGCCAAGTCCCCATTTTCCTGTAAGAACGTTCTGACCAGCCAACTACCAGGATAAACCCGGTTCTAAGCTTAGGGAGCATGGTTACCAAGCATTCCGGGACGGTTGTTCTACTCAAGGTGATTGCTCTTTGGAACAGGCTTTGTTTCTGTGGGGCTGACTTCTCAGCTTTCGTAGCTCTACCGGAATGGAATGGGTCGTGCGTACACCGCAGCCAGGCTCCGCTGGCAACCATCAACGTGGCTTACAAAGACAAAGGAGGGCCCACTACTTTGAAAAAACTTAAGTTTACGGTAATCATAGAGAAAGATGAAGATGGCCTGTATGTGGCTTCAGTACCATCATTACCCGGCTGTCATACCCAAGCTGATAACTTGAATGACCTCGAAATACGTATTAAAGAGGCCATAAGACTTTGTATTGAAGTTCAGGGTACGAAGAATCTGAAAACACCAGGGACTTTTGTTGGTGTTCATGAGGTCGAGGTAGCTCTATGACCAGGTTGCCTATTATCTCACC
>JAAYAC010000125.1 GCA_012719535.1 Syntrophomonadaceae bacterium
CCAGTGCAGTAGCTGGCTCCGGGGGAGGCCAGGAACAGGGTGGCTGCCTTCAACTCATCATCCGCACCAAAACGGCCCATGGGGATGAATTCCAACATGAGTTGCTCGCTCTTGTCCAACGTCCCCTGGGTCATTTTGGTGGGAAACCATCCCGGGGCAAGTGCGTTAACGGTGATGTTGTACTTGGCCCACTTGACTGCTAGATCCTTAGTCAGGCCGGCGATGGCCGCCTTACTGGCCTGGTAGGCAACCGCGTCCATAATTTCGGCCTTGGCCCCCACAAACGCCGCCAGCGATGCCAGGTTAATTATCCTCCCATACATTTGCTTGGCCATAATCTGCCCCGCTTTTTGGCACATAAGCCACGAACCGGTCACATTAGTGTTAATGACCTTGTTCCACCCATCGATGGGGAAATCCAGGGAGGGAGCGCCCCAGGTGGCTCCGGAATTATTGACTAAGATGTCTACACGCCCGAATTCTTTCATAACCAGTTCATAAAGAGCATCAATTTCTTCGGGCTTGCTAACGTCACACCGGGCAGGTATCACCTTGACCCCCAGTTCCTTTTCCATCCGTTGGGCTGCTTCGCTACACCGGTCAAGTTTGCGGGCAGCTATGACCAGATTGGCCCCCGCCTCTCCCAGCGCGTAGGCCATTTGCACACCTATTCCGGCCGCTCCCCCGGTAACAATGGCCACCTGACCGGACAGGTCAAACAACTCTTTCACATTTCTCATTCAGTTACCCCCTTGTTACCACATACAGTGCTTAGTACTCATAGAATCCCTTGCCGGTTTTCACGCCCAGCAAGCCGGCCAGGACTCTCTTCTTGAGCAGCGGATGCGGTTTGTATTTAGGACCAAAGTCGCGTTCCATAGTCTCCATACCATGCATGGCTATTTCGGCACCCACCAGGTCCAGCAACTTGCAGGGACCCATCGGGTGCCCCGCACAGAGTTCCATAGCTGTATCGATGTCTTCAGGTTTGTTGCCGTCCTCCACCAGCTTCACGGCCTCATTCATGAGAACATCCAGCAGCCGGCTTACGATAAACCCTGCGTAGTCTACAGCAATAGCCGGTTCTTTCCCAATCTTCTTGATATACTCCAGAGTCGTTTCCATCGTTTCATCGGACGTAAGCTGTCCGCGAATGATTTCTACACCCTTCATAAGGGGCACCGGATTCATAAAATGAATGCCTATAACCTTGTCTCCTCGCTTGGTTACGCTGGCAATTTCCGTGATGGGCAGAGCCGAGGTATTGGTACCCAGGATAGCGTCCGGTTTGCACAGCTTTTCAAATTCCTGAAACATTTTCTGCTTGAGTTCAAGGTTCTCAAATACGCACTCGACAAGGAGGTCTGCATCCCGGCAAGCTTCCTCGAGAGACGTGGTGAACTTGATGCGGTCCATGGCGGCCTTCATATCCGCCTCAGCCAATTTCCCTTTGCTAACCAATTTGCCCAGACTTTTCTCAATGCCACTCTTGGCTTTGTCAAGGGCAGTGCTGTAAATGTCCTGCAGGGCCACATTGTAGCCAGCCACAGCGCTTACTTGCGCTACTCCGCTGCCCATCGCACCAGCACCGATGACAGCAATGTTTTTCACTTCCATAGTCAATCTCCTTTCTCAACCTATTTGTCCTTGAATGCGGGTTCGCGTCGCTCCATAAACGCTGACATACCTTCAGTGTGGTCTTCCGTGCCGAAACATTCGGCGAAGCACTCAATTTCTAGTTGTAACGCCTTGTCCAGGTCCATGCTGAAACCGAGATTGAAAGCAGTCTTGGCCAGCATCAAGACAGGTAGCGACTTGCTGGCAATTTTGGCGGCCAGCTTCGAGGCTTCGGTTAGAAGTGCTTCCGGCGGCACAATCTTATTAACCAGGCCTATTTCATAGGCGCGTTGTGCGTCAATTATCCCACCGGAATACACCAGCTCTTTGGCTCTTCCCAGCCCGATTAACCGCGCCAACCTTTGCGTGCCGCCCCCGCCGGGGATTATCCCCAGGTTTATCTCTGGTTGGCCAAACCTAGCATTGGAAGAGGCTATTCTTATGTCGCACGCCATGGCGACCTCACAGCCTCCGCCCAGGGCAAACCCGTTGACGGCCGCGATAACCGGCTTGGGAAAGGCCTCGATTTTCCCCTGTGTCCGGTTGGCCAGCATGGCAAACTCTCTGGCCTCCAAAACCGAACACTCTTTCATTTCGGTTATATCCGAGCCGGCAGCAAAGGCCTTGCTTCCTTCCCCGGTTAGG
>JAAYAC010000126.1 GCA_012719535.1 Syntrophomonadaceae bacterium
ATGTACGAATGACCGCCCTTTAGTTCCTCTATCTTCTCCGGGTCTATGTCCACACCTATGACCCTGTACCCCGCTTTGCCCAGTTCAACGGCCAGAGGAAGCCCTACGTACCCTAGCCCTACCACTGCTGTTTTAGCCTGTTTAGTTAATATTTTTTCCTTTAGGTCCATGTTATCCCCCTATCTTTGCCTTGTTAACTCACTCTCCGTTGTTTTTCCAGCCACGCCTGAAACATTAAAATATCCCACAGATAATGCTGCCAGTTTCGCTTGCCTGTCAGGTGCTCCCTCCATTTTTCGCGGATGGGCGCCGGATTAAAAAAACCCTCTTCCCGCAACCTTTTTTCCCCCAATAGATTCTCTGCCCAGTCTCTTAACGGTCCCCGCAGCCAAGCATCTATGGGAACACCGAAACCCATTTTGGGTCGTTCAACCAACTCCGGGGGTACATACTGATACAACACCTGCCGCAATATCCACTTGCCTTTTCCATTACGTACCTTCATGGATAAAGGAAGTCTCCAGGCAAACTCCACGACCCGGTGATCCAGGAACGGCACCCGCGACTCCAGGCTTACGCCCATGCAGGCTCTATCAACCTTCACCAGTATGTCGTCGGGAAGATAGGTGATCATATCCAGGTACATCATGCGCTGGGTAAAATCAGGCAGATTCGCCCACTGGTTACGGTCGGTAAGGACTGTAGCCGGTTCCTGCGAACCCAGTACCACTGATGCCGGGTGCTTCCAGTGTGAAACCAGTCCCCGGTACATAGCTTCCGGGTTTTCCACTGCCAGTATCTCCGCGAGCTTGTGGATCTTATCACCCGGGAGTCTTTGCTTCAACCTGGTAGGCAATAGAGGTTCCAGCAATCTGAATGCACAATCCCAAGAAGCAGGAGAAAATGCCATCAACGTCCTTGCTGCGGCATCCCGTACAGTTCCGGGCATCCAGCCAATTCTTTTCCATATGTTTGCAGCCCAGAAATAGCGGTTTTAACCTCCGAACAGTTCGTCCCCTCCGGCGCCCGACAGGCTGACTGTCACCCGCCGGCGCGCCAGGGCCGCTACCAGGAATGTAGGGATCTGCGACGAATCAGCGAAGGGTTCATCATAAAGAACCGGCAGCTTTGGTATTACATCTATGGCCTCCTGGGGGGTGACATACAACTCTGTGTGGTCGGTCCCCAAGTGCCGGGCTACTGCTTTGGCTTGTTCAGCTTCGTTATAGCCTGCTTCATGAAACCCAATGCTGAACGTTTTTACCGGAATGCTGCTCTGAGCTTGCATCAAAGCGACAACGGTCGATGAATCAATACCTCCTGACAAGAATGCTCCGAGCGGCACATCTGCTACCATCTGTTTGCTGATAGTATCCCGCAACAACTTGTCCAATTAGTTAACCGCTTCTGCCGGGCTTCCGGTAAAAGGTTCCGTTACCCCCGCCTCGGCGGCTTCACGCGCCGACCAGTAAGGGACAGGCTTACATTTGTCGGGGCTTGTGCTGGCAAGGGTTACCGTCAAAAACGTAGCTGGCGGTAGTTTGAAAACACCCTCGTATATGGAGTACGGAGCTGGCACGTAATTGTGGCGAAGGTAGAGCGCCAGGACATCACGGTTGATTCTCCCCCTGAACTCAGGGTGACCTGCCAGCGCCTTTAACTCCGAACCAAACAGGAAAACCTGCCCCATCCACCCGTAGTATAGAGGCTTTTCCCCCAGCCGGTCCCGTACCAAATAGAGGACTCGCTCTTTCCGGTCCCACAAGGCAAAGGCAAACATCCCAATGAATTTCTGCAGAGCTGTTTCTAAACCCCAGGTCTCAACAGCCGCCAGCATGACCTCGGTATCAGAATGCCCGCGGAAGGTACGTCCCTTCCGCTCTAATTCCGCACGCAAGGACTTGAAATTATATATCTCGCCATTGAACGTAATAACATAGCGGCTGCTGGCAGATACCATGGGCTGGTGCCCCTCTGGAGAAACATCTATTATGGACAGCCTTCTGTGCCCCAGCGCCACCCCTACCTCCGCGTCCACCCAGCAACCGCTGTCATCGGGTCCACGGTGGTTAAGGGTGTCACTCATCTGGAGTATCTGACCAATCATCTTGTCCGCTGAATTTCGCCCGGAAAAGTCCAGAAAACCGCTAATACCGCACACTGGCAATAATCTCCTCATATAGTGCTTCGTACTTGCCTACAACAACTGGCAGGCTGAAGTTTTCTTGTATGCGTCTGCGCGCTGCAGAACCAAGCCGGCTTCTCATATCAGGCCCTGCCTCAATTAAGTCAGCCCACGCTTCAGCCAAAGCCAAGGGATTCCTGGGAGGTACCACTTTACCCGTATCACCTACTATAAGAGCTGAATCCCCGACATCGGTTACCACACATGGCACCCCGCAGGCCATAGCTTCTCCAACTATGTTGGGAAATCCTTCGCTGTATGAGGAAGAAGAAGCAATATCGAACGCAGCAGTGACACGAGCCATGTCATCACGCCTGCCCAACAAGTGGCAACATTCTCTCAGCCCGGCCTTTTCAATCCACCCGACTAGTTGAGGATTCTCCCACGTAACCCCATCCCCGCAAAGCAGGAAATGAGCATCGGGGAACTTGACATGAAGCACGGCCGCAGCCTGAATAAAGTTGTGATGATCCTTTTGGGGAGCGAAGCGGGCTACTAGTCCTATGAGCAGAGCATCATCCGGAATACCTAATTCCTGTCGCACAGACAGTCTCTGCGCAGGGTCAGGCCTGAATTCCAGCAGGTTAAATCCATTTGGAATTACTATCATCTTATTGGCGCTGTAACCAAGCCCAATATGCACCCGTTTAGATGCTTCCGAGCAACATATAATTCTGGCGGGTAGCGATTTAGACAATTTGGCACACGTACGGACCGTCCAGATGGTAGTTCGCTTGCTGTTCCCTGCGTCAAGATTACTTTGTCGGATATTCCACACAACCGGAATGCCCCCTGCCAGTCTGGCCGCCATTCCCCCAACCAAATCAGCATGGTACATCCAGGTTTGAACTATGTGTGGGGAATCGTGCCTTAACCAACTAACCAGCTTCAACATAGCCCAGGGATTGGGAAAACCTCTCCGCATTCCCAGGGCACGTACCGGTACCCCCAGAGCCTGAATTCGTTGACCGACAGGACCAATATCAGTCAATGAAATAACTTGACACTGAAACTTATCCTTGTCCATACCGTGTAAGAGCTTATAAAGCATCATCTCCGCCCCGCCTGTGTTAAGACCAGTGATGATATGAATGATCCTCTTGTTCATTAGCGGAGCTCCTATTGAATTGGCTGTTTGGATAAGTGGGGATCCCTGACTGTTCGTTTGCTCATAGTAGACAGCAACTGTGAGCCCAAGGTACATATAATCCATACCAGCATGACGTCCTTTTCCAAGTTTATTTGATATAAGAGGTCGTTTCTGTGGATATAGAATGCCCAGTAACTGAAAAGCACTGCGGAACCGGCTGCTATTTCCGGGTCTGCGGACCGAATTAGGTACGAGCCTATGGCTAGGACAAGAACAAAAACAATGAGAAACAGGATTAGTAACGGCCACCCTCCGCTACTCCACATTTCGGCCCATATATTGTTTGCCATACCCCACCCGACAGCATCAGGGAATAAGACAGGCTGAAATAAATCGTTAAAAGATGTTGCTTTAGCTCCTAATTCCGAGGAAAACAGTATGAACTGGTACACTAGTCCAGTAAAATGCTCCATGCCAGCAACAAACCTTTTCGATAACACCTGATTTAGAATGGTCTGGGTGACAAACGGTTCGGAATGGGTTATGGCAGTGATGTAAAAGTCAAGGCATAAGAGCTGTTTCATGATTAAGTGCCAATCGCCAAGCTTAACCGCTATGCAGAGATGTTTATAAGCAAAGAGAAACAAGGCACTCGCCAGCCCAATTGCACCAATTTTCCAGCTTCGAACTGCAAATCGCTGTCGTCCCTTGTCCCCAGCCCATAAGGTGAATATAGAGATTAGAGTAATCGCAAACGAAACACGAAACCCTATATACATGTCAAAGAATAGTAGGAACATGCAGATAGCAAACAGTCCCCAGCGTGATCGCCTAAAGGACAATACTGCTCCGAGTGACGCTGCTGTAACCCAAAGAGTGTGCCAGCGGTTCAATTGGGCCATCATGATATTCTTATCAGGTGCTAACAAGGCATCTCCCGTCGTTGCCACTGTCATTATAAATCCAATTATGGCAGTAAGTACGGCTAATTGGACGCTCCACATGTTACCCCTAATTATGGTCCTTGGCTGGTAGTTCTTGAAAAGTAGATCGAACAATACCGCCATGAGCAATATGGCACCAACAATTGCAGTCATTACACAGTACGTTTCGAGTTCAATTGGTATTCCCAGGAATGAACCGGTAGACGGATCAAACACGTATCCAAAGTATCCAGGTAGGAAATAGACACAACCAGAGAAAAAAGCAATCGAAAACATGTCAAATTGACGTTTAGAGAATAAAAAATATATTGAGCCAATTATTGTTACTATCACAAAAATTACCTGCATCGTACTCCCACATCTCTTAAAGCATTCTCCGTAGCGTGGATTAACAATTGCACGCTAAAACAATGCGAAATTCTGTCACGCCCTGAGAATCCGCCTTTATTTGGCCATTGCGCGAGCGCAATCTTCAAGCCAGCCGCAAGTGCATGTGGATCCCTTGGCGGTACTACCACTCCAACGTCACCTACAATCCAACTCGAGTCTCCTACGTCGGTAACGACGCATGGCACTCCACATGCCATGGCTTCACCAATCACATTGGGGAAACCTTCTCCATAAGAAGTAGAAGAAGCGATATCCAATGCGTTATATACAGCGAACATGTCTCCCCTGGTCCCCGCCCAGATAAGACATTCTTCCAGTCCCAGTTCCTTCCCCAATGCTTGCAGCTTTTTCCTGTAATCTGTCGCTCCATCACCAACGCATACAAAGCGAACATCTTTTCGCTCATTCCTAAGCAGTGCTGCCGCCCTGAGGAAAGTAGGGTGATCCTTCATTGGGTCTAAGCGTCCAACCAGACCAATAAGCTTCTCATTATCAGCAACTCCCCACTCCATCCGTAACAGCCGTCCGGCCTCTGGATCAGGTCGAAACCGGTCTGTATCTATACCGTTGGGGATAACTACCATCTTGCTCTTTGGAAAGCCGTTCTTCGCAGCATAATCAAATCCAGCATGAGAATTTGTAATGATCAAATCTGCGAACCGGGAGAGCATACATTCAAGCTGATACGATAGACGTGAGAGCCAATCATAACGAGCTAGGTCCATATTCGAAGCACGGACACCCCAAACCATTCTTGTTCCCGAAAATATGGGTTTAAGTAATACAGTTAAGATGTTAGGGATTCCCAAGTAACCGTGTACGATATCCGGCTTATCGTGAACCACCGCGTGAACTAAGCGGCATAAGAAACCCGCGACATCCCAGCGGCCTTTCTTGTCTAGTACTCTGACTGTTACGCCAGCATCGTAGAGCTCTTTTTCCAACGGTCCATTCGCGTAGAACACTAACACAACAACACGATGTCCACGTTCATGCAGTCCTTTAGCCAGTGTAACCAGTTGCCGCTCGGCTCCCCCGTAATCAAGAGAACGTGTAAGAAAGGTAATCTTCATTGACTCGTTTCCTGTTTCTTGAATACAAACTCGTTGCAACCATGCCCACCTGCACAAGTCTTTAACCTTTTCAACTCAAAACCGTGGTTCCGGTAGAAGTCGAATATTTCCTCCGGCTTAGCTACTTCAAATGGTTATCCACCAACCCAGTCCACCACAACAATTGTTTAACGGCAATATCTGCCATTTAAGGCTCCACACACGCACGCGACCTCCCATTTCTTTAAGAGGCCAGGGCCGCTAGAGTTCAACACTGCCTCCAGTAGTTATGGTAGGAAAAGCTGGTTGACACCACAAGACAAATCCGGTGAAGTTAAATCCGTCTTTGGATTCTGTCAGATAAGGCCACTATCAGTCCACCGAAGAATGCTGCTGATGTCAGAATCTGTTTCAACAGTGAATTCACTGCTGTGATTGTATGCACAAAGCCTTGACCACTGTGAATGGACATTCGAACATAGTTGATTAATGTAGACGTGATTTGTTTTGGATCATAAAGTTCTGAAAATACATAGTTGTTTAATAAATCTAAATATGCATACCGCATTCCCACAGGGTATTTAATTTGACGCTGAGAACATAAACTATCTGGCTGATTAATAAAATAAGTCCTTAGACAGTCATTAATAGCTATCATCCTATATTTGGTTCCAATTGCGTACCACACTGTGCTCTCCGGAACATACTTGTCAACAGTTGGAAACGGAAATTCTTTCATAACATCAGTTACAATACACTGCCACTTTTCTCCACGAATTTTATGTCTAAACCTCATCTCGGATAAGCTGGTTTCAAACGGTGAGTACGGAAATGGATCCCCAATAAGTCGGCCAAATTGATCTTTACAGTTACATATAATCCCTGCGTAACGCTGACGTTCATTCATAGGTATCGATTGCCATAATTCGTAAAAGGTCTGTAATGCATCTGCCTCGAAACTATCATCATGGCCTGCCGGTATAAACAATTCACCTTCAGCTTCCCTGATCGCTAAATTATAATTTCTCATCAACATTTGGTTGCGGTCAAGGTTAATAAACTTGACGTCAAAATCAGCATCCTCCATGTATTTATAGATAATGCTAGCCGTACTATCTGTGGATGCATCATTCACAACCAACCATTCAAAGTTTTTATAAGATTGGGCTTTAAGGCTATCAAAAACTCTGTGAAGAAATTTCTCACTATTATAACAGGGGGTAAAT
>JAAYAC010000127.1 GCA_012719535.1 Syntrophomonadaceae bacterium
CAGGGCCTCCTCCCGGCGCGGCTTTTCCTGGAAGCTCCGGATGCGGCCCGTTTCATCGGTTATTACCACCCCGTAATTCTCCACGTCCTCCATAGGTTTTAAAGCAATGGTGGCCAGGGCACCCTTCTGCCGGTGAGCAGCCACCAGCTCCGTCAAGTCCACGTCGGTCAGGGCGTCACCGCTCATCACCACAAAGGTATCCTGCAGAAACCAGGCGCAGCGTTTAACCCCTCCGGCGGTCCCCGCCAGCTCCTCCTCTTCCGAATAGTATAGCTCCACACCAAAGTCCTTTCCGTCGCGAAAATGCCCCTTTATCAAGGGGCCGTGACAGTGCAGGTTGGCGATTATGCGGTTAAACCCATGTTCCCTCAATATACCCAAGATATTCTCCATCAGGGGCCGGTTGGCCATCGGCACCATCGGCTTGGGCACCGTTGCCGTGAGAGGCATCAGTCGCGAACCCACCCCGGCCGCCATGATCATTGCCCGCATGAGCGTCCCTCCAGGTACTTCTTTTCCACAATAAGTATATTCGACACGGTTTCCGATAGTCCTGCCATTTGTTCGAGCCCAGGGAACGGGCCACCACGGGTTGGCTTATACCATTCGGCGCGATTAAGCCACATTTATTCATGTCCCGGGAACAGGCTGCAACCCCGAGCTTCTCAAGCAAAGCACCGGGCCCCTAATCCCGCTAAATATATAGCCACCAATGGCTACATCGTGAAGGTTAACCACTATGTCAGTTCACCCCTTTTTTCCAAAATGGCCCCTGGGGTACCCGTGATTGTACCTGCCCGGCCTCTAATGCCGGTAAGACCAAAAAACGGTGTAGTGATTGATGCACCACGGGCCATGACCACCGCCAGCCTCCCGCTTTTTACTGGCAGGGCCGCCCCCCTCCAGCAGGAATGACGGCCGGCTCTGTAGAATGGTGCCTTAATCCCGGCAAGGATGGATAGGTTATGAAACTGGAAAAACATGAATTGACCCTGGTTGGCCTCCTCACATTTCTTTTTGTCGCACCTCCGGTGCTCAGCGGAACCATTAAAAGCATGGATGAAATCTGGGTTTACCAGTTCGCCAGGCGCATCCTGGCCGGATACATACCGTACCAGGACTATTCCATGCTTACCCTGCCGTTTTCGGCCCAGCTTAACACCATCTTCCTGCGCTTCCTCGCCGATGAGCTGGTGGTGCTGCGAGTGGTGGCTATCCTCACGACCGGAGCCACCGGCCTGCTCCTGTATACCACCTGCCGTAAACTGGAAGTAAACAAAGGCTTCTCGCTGCTGGCAACCCTGGCATTTATGTATCTATTCCTGCAGTTCCCTTACAACAACTACAACTGGCTGGCGGTAGGTTGGCTGGCCGGGGCCCTGTTCCTGGAAACGCTACTGCTGCGGGCAAGCGAAAGCCCGGGAGGAGAAAAACCGGGGTCAGGCCCGGTATTGCTGGGAACCGGGTTCCTGCTGGGCCTGGCCACTATTACTAAACAGACTATAGGTATGTACGGTTTACTTGCGTCCCTGGCATTTTCACTTGTGGGCGTACCCGGCTGGAAAAACGCCGGCCTGTGCACAAGGTGGATTGCGCTCAAGCTGGCGGGTTGGCTGCCGGTGGTAGGCGTGGAACTGCTGTACTTCTGGCACAGCGGGGCTATGGGAGCGTTTATCAATGAAACGGTGGCCGGGCCGGCAACATTTGCCCGGGAATCCTACGTGCCATACACCAGCCTGCTTCACTTATCCTGGCCGGTCGCGGCCCTGGCGGTGCTGGTCCCAATCTTACTGCTGGCCTTGTTAATAGGCAGCCTGTCGCCCCGTCAAACCGCCAACGCCAGGTCGCGCTACCTCCTGGTCTTCCTGTACGCGGCCGCCAACTACCTGGTTGTCTTCCCCATGTCCTGCTGGGTGCACCTGTTTCTGGCTCTGCCTTTGTCCTGCGCCGGCCTGGCCCTTCTGCTCGGGGGAATTCCCCAGAAGTACCTATCGCCGCCTGGGGGCAGGTTGGCGACCAGGGGGGCAGTCCTCGTCGTAGCCGTCCCGCTGCTGCTGTACACCACCGTTTCTTTTCAGTGGCTCCTGCATCCCCCCCATTTCTCCAGGCTCAAACACTACCAGTGCATTCCCATGACACCGGAGAAGGAGAACCGGATACGGCAGGTGTGCAGTCATATAGCCCGCCTGGAATCGGCCGGCCGGCAAGTTTATATCCTGGATCACCGGGCAGCTCTCTATCTCATCCCTCTCGACAGGTTTGCGACCAAATATGACAGCCTGCTGCCCGGCAGCTTCGGCTCGTCCCGGGTGCAACAAGAACTCATCGCCCAGATCTCCGCCTCTCCCGCCCCAGCGGTGCTGCTGCCCATCGTTCCCACCGGCGCTCGTCTCCGGGTACCGAACGAGGCGGTAGCTTACGTAAAGGCGCACTTGCAGCATGTGGAAAATGTGGATATGTTTGCAGTCTATGTAAAATAGAAGTTACCGCGGCGTGCCCGGGAGTTTTTGCGCGAGGGCAATGATAGAAACGCCAAAGGGGAGGTTGCAGTACTTGAGCAGGTACCGTTCGCTTGACATGACGGTAGCCAGTATTCGGTTCAGCGCCGACGGGGGCATGGCCAGGTCGTCCCGGTTCCGCCAGCCCTTTATCCGGCTCTTCAGCAAGCGAAGCAGGGCGATGGGCGGAAACAACAGGCAGTTGAAGTAGCTAGCCCGCTTGACGGTCAGGCCACTGTTGCGCAGTTGACCCACGATTTCCCGCAGGACATACCTCCGCCGGTGGTGGTGGACCTCGTCATGAGCGCTCCACAGGAACCCGTACGCCGGGATGGTTAGCAGCAGGTGCCCACCCGGCTTCAACCTCAGGGCCAGGGCGCGCACGGCACCGGTATCGTCATCAACGTGTTCGAGAACATCGAGGAGCAGTATCAGGTCAAAATACTCCTCCGGGAAAGGTATGTCGTCCGGTAGGCGCCCGGGGAATACCGGCAGGCCGGTCCTGCGGCGGGCCATCTCCGCGGCCGCGGGCTCGGGCTCCATTCCTACCACGTCGGGGCCTAACTGCGCCAACAACCGGAGGTTTCCTCCCGTACCGCAGCCAGCATCCAGAATCCTTGCGCCAGCACCCAGCCGGTCCGCAAATGGCTGCAACAGGGCCTCGACGATCATGCGTCGGCTTACAAACCACCAATGGCGTTCCTCTATTTCGTACATCTGCCGGTATATTCTCTCGTCCATCCAGCCGCCCTCGTAGCCAAATTCACGTAATCGCCTGCCTGACCCGGTCCACCATGTAGGCGATGATTTCTTCCCCAATTCCTGGCCATAGCCCGATCCAGAAGGTGCGTTCCATGATGCGGTCAGTGTTTTCCAGGCTGCCCACCACCCGGTAGGCAATGTCAGCACCGGCAAAGGCGGGCTGTCGCAGGACGTTGCCGGCGAACAGCAACCTGGTACCTACTCCGCCTCGTTCCAGGGATGCAACCAAACGGTTGCGGTCGAATGGCGCCCCCTCCCTGATGGTTAGAGGGAATCCGAACCAGCTGGGCTCGCTGTCCGGCAATGCCCGGGGCAGGATGAAGAATTCCTCCAGGTCCTGCAGGCCGCCGTACAGCCGGGCAAAGTTCTCCCGCCGCCTGGCGATGAACCGGGGCAGCTTGTGCAACTGGGACAATCCCACTGCCGCCTGCATATCGGTAACCTTCAGGTTATATCCCAAATGGGAGTAGACATACTTGTGGTCATAACCGAAAGGCAAGGTTCCGTGCTGCTGGCTGAATCTCCTGCCACAGGTGTCGTCCTTGCCCGGCGGGCACCAGCAATCCCGGCCCCAGTCCCGGAAGGAAAGTATAATTCTATGCAGTTGGGGGTCACTGGTTGCCACCGCCCCCCCTTCGCCCATGGTTATATGGTGGGCGGGATAAAAACTGAAAGTAGCCAGGTGCCCGAAAGTTCCAGTATACTTGCCTCGGTACCGGCTTCCCAGCGCGTCGCAATTGTCCTCTATAAGCCACAGGCCGTGCTTGGCCGCGATTGCCATGACCCGGCCGATATCAAACGGGTTGCCCAGCGTGTGAGCCAGAAAAATGGCCCTGGTTCTGTCGCTAACCGCCTGTTCCAGCTGCTCGACATCAACGTTGTAGGTGCCCGGCTCCACGTCCACGAACACGGGTACCAGCCGGTTCTGTACGATGGGGGCTACGGTAGTGGGGAAACTGGCTGCCACGGTTATAATCTCGTCCCCGGGCCTCAGCCTTTTTTCGCCTAACTGGGGAGAGGTCAAGGCGGCGATGGCTACCAGGTTGGCCGAAGAGCCCGAATTCACCAGGCAGCAGAACCGGGTCCCCAGAAACCGGGCCAGCTCCTTCTCAAACTGCTCGGCGAACCGGCCCGCCGTCAGCCACATGTCCAGGGCGGAGTCCAGAAGGGCAAGCAAATCCTCCTCGTCCAGCACCTTGCCGGAGGCCGGGATGTAGGTCTCACCCGGGATAAAAAGCCGTTTGCTTTCCGGACCGAACTCTTCCCGAAAGTAGCGGCGGGCGTATTCGAATAGCATTGTCTTCGTCTCGCTCTGTCTCATGCTTCCGTGGCCCAGGCAACGCCCCGGCGCCGGGCCGCCCGAACGTAGTCCTCAATCTCCTTGATGGTGTAATCGCTCCCCCCTTTCTGCGCCCCGTCGTTGTAAAAACTCCTGTACCAGGCCGCGGGTCTTTCCATGGCCTCGCGAATACCATAGACCGGGGCCCATTTCAACAGGCAACGGGCCTTACCGGTATCGAGCCGGAGCATCCCAGCCTCGTACGGCTGCCGGGTCGCATCCACCGTGTACTCGCCGCCGTCCCAGTGTTCGAGCAACAGCTTGACCACCTCTTCCACGGTGAGAAGGTCATCGCCCTCCGGGCCAAAATTCCAGGCACCGCTGTAACCGGCGGTGTCACGTAGCAGCCAGATACCCAGCCACAGGTACCCCGCCAGTGGCTCCAGTACATACTGCCACGGCCTGACGGCACCGGGGTTCCTTAACACTATGGGCCTGCCCCCGCCAGAG
>JAAYAC010000128.1 GCA_012719535.1 Syntrophomonadaceae bacterium
ACCAGTGCCGGGGCGACCCTTTTCGCCCGTCAATGGGCTGGCTTGGCGGAGAAACCCGATATAAAGTACTTGATAGCACCCCACTCTCACTTCGCCCATGTATGCGGAATTCCGGTACTAAAAAAGCTGTTCCCGGAGGCCCGGGTAGTAGCCAGCCATACCGCCGAGAAGATAATGACAAAAGAAAAGGTGGTAAAGGCGATGTTCGTTAATGATGCGGAGGTTTCCCGGGCATACGTACAAGCCGGGTTTCTGGAGGAGGAACCGGCTGCGCCCGAAGCAGGTGTTGCTCTAAGCGTTGACCTGGCCGTCGGGGAAGGGGACTCTCTGGAAATTGAGCCGGGGCTGGGCCTCAGTATACTGGATGCTCCCGGGCATACTCCGTGCTCAATTGCCCTTTACCTGGAGAAGGATGATGTGATGTTCACCTCTGATGCGGCAGGCTATCCGGTGGATGAGGAATTTATATCCCCGGTGTTTTTCCAGGACTATGACCTGTACGTAGCCACCTTACGAAAGCTGGTGTCTTACCCCACCAGGGTGGTAGGAGTAGCCCACGGGCTCATACCCAAGGGCGAAGAAAAGGTGGATGAGTTTTACCGCCGCAGCCTGGAAGCAACGGAACAGGGCTTTGCGTTCATCCAGGAGAGACTCGCCCAGGGGGCCACCGATGCCCAACTGGCTGAAGAACTCTACGACCGCTATATCAAAGGGGGCATGGCCTATTATTCCCGGCCGACCATGCTGGGATCCGTGGAACTGCTGATAAGAAGTGTAAAGACCAAGCTGGGGGCAAGCGAGTCGCGGTAGGTCGCGTATGGCCATTGGAGGGGTGATGCCATTATGGTTGAGTCTATTCTTCCCAACCTCTACAGGCTGCAGATACCTCTTCCCGAGAACCCTTTAAGGGCGGTAAACTCTTATGTAATCAAAGGGCGGAACCGCAACCTCATCATTGATACGGGGATGAACCGGCAGGAATGCCTCGAAGCCATGCGGTTGGGGCTGCGTGAGCTAGAAGTGGACTTGTCGGTAACCGACTTGTTCATTACCCATCTCCACGCGGACCATTCCGGGCTGATTTCCCGCCTGGCCACCAGCGAGTCGCGCGTATATTGCAGCCGGCCTGACGCTGCTATAATTAATCACAGCGATTACTGGCATGATATGCTGGCATACGCGTACCGCAACGGTTTTCCGGCGGATGACCAGGCTATGTACCAGCATCCCGGTTTTAAGTACGGTAACCGGAACCCGGTTGATTTCACCGTGGTGAGTGAGGGGGACGCTGTTGAGGCCGGGGGGTATTCTTTTTGGTGTGTGGCTACCCCCGGCCATACCCGGGGGCACCTGTGTCTTTACGACGAAACGACCGGGATACTGGTGTCGGGTGACCATATACTGGGGAAAATAACCCCGAACATATCGGTTTGGACGGATGAAGGGAACCCGCTGCAGGAGTATTTGGACAGCCTGGATAAGGTGTACTGGATGGATGTTCAACTGGTACTACCTGGTCACCGGCAGCCCATCACCGACCACCGGGAAAGGATCGACCAGCTCAAGATTCACCATCATAAGCGGGCCGAGGCCATAATAGCGGTGCTGCGGCAGGGGCCCCAGCATGCCTATGAAATAGCATCCCAGATGGAGTGGGACCTGAGTTATGAGTGTTGGGAGCAGTTTCCCGTACCACAGAAATGGTTTGCCACGGGAGAGGTGCTTGCCCATCTCAGATACCTGGAAAAAGAGGGAATGGTAAAGTTGGACCGGAGTCAAACCATCCTCCGGTATTGTCTTGCGTGACAGGGGATGGTTCCTCTGTCACGTTTTGGGGAAACAACCGGCAAGAACAGCGGAATGGCAAATGCAAATCCCGGCGAGATTGATGGTACTAAACAACACCATCAATTAAGGAGGCCTGCGTGACAACAGAACCGTCCCCCTGTCACGGAATCCTTAGATAAAACCCGCGGAAGGGGGAGATAGATCTGCTGGTTGAAGTGGAGTGCCGGTTTAACATTGGCGACACCGTAGCGGTTGAACAGGGAGGTTGCCTGGTTAAGGCCACTGTTACGGCAATTGTTATCGAAATCAAGGGTGAAGTCAATGTCTACTACCAGCTGCAGAGCGATACGGCAGAGCTTGACTATCCCCTGGTCATAGAGGAGTACCTGGTAAACATAATGTCCCGGCGGATTAAGTTATAAATCATCTAAGCTCGTGTGCTGTTTTCTTCACGGTAGGCCTTACCTCACGAAGACCTACATGCGGATGCTGCATACGCCCGAAAGGCCTGCTGAGACGAACGACAAAAAAGGCATTTACCCGGGTACGCCTTGTTAGAAGTGAACTCGTAGGGTTTAAAGTTAAGAGAAGAGGTAGACTAGCTTTGCTGTAAATTTCGCACCTGCGCATAAAAGCGTGACAGAGAACCATCCCCTGTCACGCTCTTTCTTCGTAATGCGAAAACTGCATGGAGAAGGCGGCTTTGCCCTGGGACAGGGAACGGATGGCGGTGGAGTAGCCGAACAGCTCCGCCAGTGGTACCAATCCCCTGATAATCTGGGTGCGACGGTAGGTCTCCATGGATTCAAGCCGGCCGCGTTTGCTGCTGATATTGCTGACGATGTTCCCGGTGAATTCATCGGGGGTGGTTATTTCCAGCCTCATGATGGGTTCGAGCAACCGGGGGCCCGCTTTGACCAGGGCATTTTTCAGGGCCAGCTTGCCAGCGGTCTTGAAAGCCAGTTCCGAAGAGTCGACCTCGTGGGAAGCCCCGTCCAGCAGCGTTACCTTCAGGTTTACCACCGGATATCCTTTAACCGGGCCTTCCTGCATGGCCTCGCGGATACCGGCTTCCACCGCCGGGATATATTCCCGGGGTATAGCCCCGCCTTGAATCCGGTTTTCCACCTGGAATCCTTTAGCCGGCTCGATCTGCAGTTTTACCTGCGCGAACTGTCCCCGCCCCCCGGTCTGTTTAACGAACTTGCATTCGCCCAGGGCCGGGCGGGTGATGGTCTCCTTGTAAGCTACCTGTGGTTCGCCCAGGTGGACGTCCACTCTGAACTCCCGCTTCAACCGTTCGGTGATGATCTCCAGGTGGAGTTCTCCCATCCCCGAGATAAGTGTTTCACCGGTTTCATGGTTTACTGCAATCCTGAAGGTGGGGTCCTCGTCGGCCAGCCTGGCCAGGGCTTCAGCTACCCGGGCCTGGTCAGCCCGGCTAACGGGATTTATGGCGATTTGAATCACCGGTTCGGGGAAGGAGATGGGCTCCAGGACCAGGGGGGCTTCCACACTGCAGAGAGTATGCCCTGTCGACACATGCTTAAGCCCGATAACGGCCGCAATGTCCCCGGCCTCGACCACAGGTATCTCTTCCCGGTGGTTGGCGTGCATTTTCAAGATACGGCTTACTCGTTCCCTGCGCCCGGTTGCAGGGTTCCAGACGTAGCTCCCGGCCTCGAGTCTTCCGGAGTATACACGGACATAGGCCAGGTTTCCCACGTGCCGGTCAGCAACGATCTTGAATACCAGTGCTGCCAGCTCTCCCTCGGCATCGCCGGCCAGCCGTTGCTTTGTGCCGTTTTCCCGCTCGGCTTCGGGCGCGGGAATGTCCAGGGGTGAGGGAAGGTAATCCACTATGGCGTCCAGCAACGGTTGGACACCGGTGTTCCGATACGAACTCCCGCATAAGACCGGTACCAGGCGACCCGCCAGGGTGTTGGCCCGGATCACCTGGCGCAGGAGTTCGTCAGGAATTGGTTCGTTATTCAAGTAGAGTTCGAGGACCCTGTCATCTGTTTCAGCCACCCTCTCCAGCAGCTGTTGCCGGCAAGCCATGGCTGTTTCCAGGTAAGCAGCCGGAACCTCCGCTTCAAGCATGCTGCTGCCCAGCTCGCCCTCCCAGGAGATATACTTCATTTTCACCAGGTCGACAACTCCCCGAAAGTCTGCCTGGCTTCCCACAGGGATGTTGAGCAGCAGGGGACAGGCGCCGAGAACCTCTTCCATCTGGGTTACCACTCGGAAAAAGTCAGCTCCCGGGGCGTCCATCTTGTTGACGTAAGCCAGGCGCGGTACGTGATAGGTGTCTGCCTGGCGCCACACCGTTTCGGATTGGGATTCAACCCCGCCTTTGGCGCAGAATATGACTACCGCCCCGTCGAGGACGCGAAGGCTCCGTTCGACCTCTGCGGTAAAATCAACATGGCCGGGGGTGTCGATGATGTTGATAACGTGGTCCCGCCAACAACAGGTGGTTGCAGCCGAGGTTATGGTTATTCCCCGCTCGCGTTCGTAGGGAAGGTAATCCATCACGCTCTCGCCGTCATGGGTTTCACCCATGCGGTGGGTCTTACCGGTGTAAAACAGAATGCGTTCCGTGGTGGTGGTTTTGCCCGCGTCGATGTGAGCGATTATGCCTATGTTTCTAAGGTTTTCAGTCACTTAAAGGTCTTCCTTTCGATTGGTTGGTTGGGTTCCGACCGCTAAAGGCCCACAAATCAAAATACTATCATACACGGTTGGCAAAGTAAAGGGCAGGGTGCAACCAC
>JAAYAC010000129.1 GCA_012719535.1 Syntrophomonadaceae bacterium
CATTGACATTCCCACCATGAAAAACGTCTCCGGGCCAACTATCCCGTCGACTTCTATCGCCTTCGCCTCTTGAAACTCCTGGACGGCCTGTTCCGTTAGAGGACCGAATATCCCGTCCAGCTCACCTTGATAATAATTGCACTGCTTAAGGAAGCACTGCAGCCAATACACGTCATACCCCTCGCTGCACTGCCGCAGCGTTCTTCCTCCCATGTTGGTGAAAATGTACAAAGCGTCAAAGGTCTCACACTTAACCTGGCCGTCCATAGGAACGCCCCTGTCCTGGCCCTGGATATCTACCTGAAACCTGCGTACCAACCGCCGCGTGCGGCGTCCGAACACCCCGTCGGCCGGCCCTCCAGTAATGCGGGCGTATGTTCTCCCCAGTGAGTTTAGCCGGTTCTGCACTACCCGCACATCTCCACCTTCCATACCCATCTTAAGATCCCGCAAGCCAATTTCGGGGCCCTCCTCGATGTACGAGCCGGTCTCCTTCCCTAAAGCATAGAATGTCTGCGGCCCCACTATTCCGTCCACCCTGAGTCTGAACGCTTCCTGCATCCTCTGCACGGCTTCCCCTGTTCTTCCTCCGTATATACCATCCTCGACTAACTCAGGCCCACGGAAACGCTCGGGGAGTTTATTCAACATCCGCTGCAGCACTTTAACATCCGTTCCTCTTAGGTACGGAACCTTTTCCCGCAAATACCTGCTCCCGAAGCTATAGTACGTCAGTCCCTGCTCGAATTCAGCCATTGGTCACACTTCCTTCCCTTCCAAACTCTCTTTCCCCCTGCAATATTCTATGTAGACCAGGTGATTGTGGTTACGAAGTGGCCTCCAAACATCGCCTCACGGCGGGAATCTCTACCCGCTGTGCCGAATTACTCGTGGGCTACCCCGCCAAACACCCGTTCGCCAAGTGCTGGCTCTGGCCAGGTATCGGGCACGGAGGTTACATTACATATAATGATTTGGGCATGCAAAAAAGCCGGACTACGTCCGGCTCTCTCCAAAATCTCTAAATCCTTTTTCGCCAGCCGGCTACGGAGCGACCACACCCCGGCCGCGGTTTTTCGTAATTCTTATTACCAGTTCATACTCTTCCTCCCCATCATTCTCGAGCATCACCATGTTAATGCCCGCCTGCTTGGCCCGGGCCACCGTTTCTTTGATAGTGTTCAGGAATATCCGTGCATCCCTGATGACTACCGACACATTCTGGCGTGGTTCCCGTTCCTTTATTTCCCGGGAAATATTCTGTCGCATTTTTTCGATAAGGGCCTCGGTCTCCTTCACGTTTAAATCCCTTTCATAAATCTCCTTAAGTACTGCAGCCTGCAGCTCGGCTTTCTCCAGTTTCAACAGCGCCCGCGCATGCCGCTCGCTTATCACGTCAACCGCCACCATTTCTCTAATTTCCTCTGGTAACCGAAGCAGCCGCAGCTTATTGGCTATAGCTGATTGACTCTTGCCCAGCCTGCGGGCCAGTTCTTCCTGCGTCATGCCGAACTCCCCCAGTAACAAGGCGTAAGCCTGAGCCTCTTCGAAATAGTTTAGGTCCTTCCTCTGCAGGTTCTCGACCAGTGATACTGCGGCCGCCTTCTCATCATCTATCTCATACACCAGGGCGGGTACCTCCTGCCGGCCCGCCATCTTGCAGGCGCGCAAGCGTCTTTCTCCTGCTACCAGCTGAAACCGGTTATCGCGTCTTCGCACAATGATTGGCTGGATAACACCATACTCCTGGATAGACCTGGCCAAATCCCGCAATTCCACCTCATCGAACGACCTCCTGGGCTGGTAAGGGTTTGTTTCGATTTCCTCCAGCTTAATGTTCATCACCTCATGATGGCTCGCATTCCGCCCCAGGATCCTTTCCAGTTGCCACTTCACCCGGTTACCCCCCTTTAAGCTTATCCCCGGTTCCTACAACGGCCGTTTCGCAGGAACACCTGTCCTTCTCGGGAACCTTTCCGGTGTAGCCGCCACTTTTTTGATAAACAACAAATAACGGTATCCGTCTCCCAGAATATACTTCTTTCCCTCCTGCAAATCTCCTCCCAAGGTTTCCATCGCCGGGCCGGCTCTTTCTAATTCCACTGGGTAGTTTTTTCCTTTCCAGGCTATGAACTCGCCTCCCAACTTCACCAGGGGTAGCACGTACTCCAACAGGACGTTTAGTTCGGCCACCGCCCGCGCCGTAGCCACATCAAATTTCTCCCGGTACCGCGGGTCTCTCCCGAGGACCTCCGCCCTCTCCCTGACTACCCGTGTATTCACCAGGTTCAACTCCTGGCAAACCCGCATCAGGAACTGGCTCTTCTTCAGATCTGCCTCGACAAAAGTGAATCTGCCTGCCGGAAAAGCTATCGCTAGCGGCACTCCAGGGAACCCGGCTCCACTCCCGACGTCGACTACTTTCCGGCCCGAAAATTCCCGGTAGGGGCACGGCGCCAGCGCGTCCTCCACATGCTGCTCCAGGTCGGTCTGCGTCAACCGCCGGCTCACCAGGTTAGTCTTCTCGTTTTCACTCAGCAACAGGTCCATGAACCTGTTCAGACTTTCTCTCCGCACCTGTCCTTCTCCGTTTCTTTTCCAGGTAAACCATCAGCACGCTAATGTCAGCCGGCGACACTCCCGTCATCCGTGAGGCCTGGCCTATCGATTCCGGCCTAACCGTCTGCAACTTCAGCCGGCCTTCGTTGGAAAGCCCGGTAACCTGGTCGTAATCCAGGTCTTCAGGTATGCGCCGGCTTTCCATCTTCTCAAACCTTGTCACCTGCTCGAGCTGCTTCCTAACATACC
This sequence comes from Syntrophomonadaceae bacterium, assembly GCA_012719535.1. Classification (GTDB taxonomy): domain Bacteria; phylum Bacillota; class Syntrophomonadia; order Syntrophomonadales; family Syntrophothermaceae; genus JAAYAC01. The sequence goes on from JAAYAC010000129.1 coordinate 2,809, forward strand.
CCTCATATTTGCACTCGATTTCCAGTTGTTCCCGCACTTCAGCATCCACGTCGTCGCTTACCAGCCCGATAGCCACCAAGTCCTCGATACTTACCTCCGGCCGGCGTAGCAACTCCCAGGCCGATACCCCATCCCGCAAGGGGGTACTGCCTCTTGCTGCCAGCAGTCCTGTCACCCGAGCATCGCTCGGAGAAATTCGGCTACTTTCGAGCTCAGCCCGCACTTGCGTTAGTTGCGCAACCTTCTCGCGCAAACGGCGGTATCGCTCTTCCGTTGCCAACCCGATCCGGTATCCCACTTCGGTGAGACGCAGGTCAGCGTTATCCTGACGCAGCAGGAGCCGGTACTCCGCCCGCGAGGTCATCAGCCGATACGGCTCCTCAATACCCTTGGTAACCAGGTCATCAATCAAAACTCCGATGTATGCCTCGCTCCTCTTCAATATCAGCGGCTCTCGCCCCTGTACCTTGAGCGCCGCGTTGATCCCGGCCATTAATCCCTGGGCCGCTGCCTCTTCATAGCCGGACGTTCCATTAATCTGTCCCGCGGTAAACAATCCCTGTACCTTTCTGCTTTCCAGGCTTAGCTTCAGCTGGCTGGGAATAACGTAATCGTACTCAATCGCGTACCCGGTTCTTACGATCTTCGCGTTCTCGAGTCCCGGTATGCTGTGCAGTACTGCCAACTGCACATCCTCCGGCAAGCTGGTATTCATTCCCTGCACATACATTTCATCCGTATCTAATCCTTCCGGTTCGATAAAAATTTGGTGTGAATCCTTCTGCGCGAAACGAACCACCTTGTCCTCAAACGAAGGGCAGTACCGCGGCCCAACTCCTTGAATCACTCCGGTAAACAGCGGTGACCGGTGAATGTTGTCCCTGACGATCCGGTGCGTCTCCGGCGTACTGTGCGTGAGCCAGCACGAAACTTGTGGCTTTTTTTCCCGAGGGCTCATATAAGAGAAATTCAATATCCTGTCATCCCCCGGTTGTTCCTCCATCTTGCTAAAATCGATGGTTTTCCGGCTTATCCGCGGCGGGGTACCTGTCTTAAACCTGCCCAGCTCCAGCCCGAGTTCCCGTAGGCTTTCCGACAACTTGGTAGCCGGCGGGAGCGGGTTCGGGCCTCCCTCGTACGTTACATCTCCTATGATAATCCGTCCCTTCAGGTACGTTCCTGTGGTAACTACCAGCGCCTTCGTGCCGAACCGGGCCCCCGTCCTGGTCACTACCGCTTCCACCCGACCCCCTGGGGCTATTATCTTTACCACTTCTCCCTGCAGCACATCCAACTTCGCTTGTGCGAGAATGGTAGCGGTCATCTCTCGCTGGTACCGTCTCTTGTCCGCCTGGGCCCGCAAGGCCTGAACCGCCGGCCCTTTCGCTGTATTCAGCATCCTTATCTGCAGCCGGGACTTGTCAATGTTCAGGGCCATCTCCCCGCCCAGAGCATCAATCTCCCTCACGAGCTGGGCTTTTGCCGGTCCGCCCACTGACGGGTTGCACGGCATAAGCGCAATGCTATCTATACTTAACGTAACCAGCAGGGTCTTGCACCCCATCCGCGCCGCGGCCAGCGCCGCCTCGCAGCCGGCATGCCCGGCCCCGATTACAATTACTTCATAATTACCAGCATGGTACTCCACCTGGACTCCCCCTCATTTGCCAATACAGAAATCATGGAATATTCTGTCAATAACATCTTCCCTTAATGTCTTTCCGCTTACCTCCCCTAGCGCCTCCAGTGCTCCCCATACATCCACTGCCAGGCAATCCAAGGTGACACCTTCCTGCAAACCCTTCCGGGCTGCCTGAACGTGCTGGTATACCCGCCTGAGCGCCTGCTCGTGACGCAGGTTGACCATTATTTCCATATCATCAACCCGGATGCCTTCTCCGACGATCATCGCCTCGACAGTGTCTTCCAACTCCTCCAAACCGATTTCTTCCTTGACCGAGCCATGAATGATGGGCGTGTCCGGGAACAGTTCCGCCAGCTCACCCGGACTGACGTGTCTGGCCTCCAGGTCCTCCTTGTTGACCAGTACAATCGTCTTTTTCCCCTCACACATCGCGGCAATCTTGCGGTCTTCAGCGGTAATGCCACTAGTCACATCCAGCACGATTATCACCAGGTCGGCTTCCGCCAGTGCCTCTTTGCTTTTCTCTACCCCAATTTTTTCGACCAGGTCCTCTGTATCTCTCATCCCGGCAGTATCCATAAGGCGGATCGGGATCCCCCGGATGTTTATGTAATCCTCGACGACATCCCGCGTTGTACCCGGTATGTCCGTCACAATGGCTTTCTTCTCCCGCAGTACAGCGTTTAACAGGCTGGATTTACCCACATTCGGTTTACCGGCAATAACCCCCTTAATCCCTTGCCGGTAGATTCGCCCGCGCTGGCTGGCCCGGAGTATCCGCGCTACTTCACGGGCCACCAGCTCTAACTCCCCAGTTGCCTCCGTTACATCAATATCCCCTACTTCCTCCGGGAAATCAATGCTGGCCTCCACCATCGCATTCACTCGGACGAGCCTTTCTTCCAGTTGCCGTAACCGTTGCCCCAGCCCGCCCTCTAGCTGTCGCAGGGCAATCTGCATCCCTTTCGCCGTCTTGGCCCTTATCACGTCGAGCACCGCTTCCGCCTGCGTAATATCCAATCTTCCGTTGAGAAACGCCCGCCGCGTGAATTCACCCGGCTCCGCGAGCCGCGCACCTTGTTTTAAAGTTTCCTCCAGACACCGCCGCGCTGGTAGCTGCCCCCCGTGACAGTTTATCTCCACCACGTCCTCCGCGGTGTAACTCTTCGGGGCCCGCATCAGTGAAACCAGTACCTCGTCCACCTTGTCCCCGTTTGCGTCAACTATCCACCCTAGCCCCAGGCTGTACCCCGGCCGTGCCGCCAGCGTACGCCCGCCGGGCACCGGCCGGTAGATGCGATCCACCATGCGAATCGCATCCGGCCCGCTAACCCTGACAATAGCTATGCCTCCCTCTCCCGGCGGCGTAGCGATGGCCGCAATCGTGTCGTCCAACAATTTTCATCACCCCTCCGGGATGGTTTGCCTTCCTTTATCTAAAAAAAAGGCCCTTTACAGGCCTTTTAACGTTTAAGCGAAATTACCACTTTCCGATTTGGCTCTTCCCCCTGGCTAAACGTCACTATGTTCGGGTCATTCTGTAAGACGGTGTGCACTATCCTTCGCTCCTGCGGGCTCATGGGTCGCATGACTACACTTTTCCGCGTCTGTTTCACCTTGTTCGAAAGCTTTATGGCCAGGCTCCTGAGTGACTCCTCTCTTTTTAAGCGGTAGTCCTCCACATCCAGCACCACCCGGATTTTATCCTCCCGGCCCCGGTTGGCTATCAGTCCCAGCAAGAACTGCAATGAATTCAGGGTTTCGCCCTTCCTCCCAATTAGCAGGCCCATATCGTTCCCTACGATGTTTATTCTTACCATACCCTGCTCATATTCAACCTTCTCGATACGGTACTCCAGCTTCATACTGTCCAGTATCGCCACCAGAGTTTCTTTAATCTTTTCCTCCGGCTTTTCCCTGACCGACACCCTTACCAGCGCCGACTTTTTGCCCAGAACTCCTAATATGCCTTTACTGGGCTCCTCCAACACCTCGACCTCCACATCCTCGAACTCAACCCCTAGTTCGTCGAGCGCCGCCTTGATCGCCTCATCCACGCTTTTTCCTCTTTTTTCTACGAACTCCATCACTACTCGATCCTCCTTTATCCCCGCTAACATTTTCCCCCTGTGAAGCTCCCGCCATCGCTCTTTCCACCAGCACCGTTGCGCCTCCACCTACCTCCAGCGGTTTTACCCGCGCGTTCACCCATACCTGCTGAGCGATGCTAAGGATGTTAAACGTAACCCAGTAGAGAGCTAACCCCGCCGGTAAACTCCCGGCCATCCACGCTATGAACACGGGCATCGCATATAGCATTGTCCTCTGCGTGGGGTCATTGGCATCCACAGTTGATATCCTCTGTTGAATATAGGTGGTTACGCCGGCCAGTAGAGGAAAGAACCCCCCAATCGGGTGGTTGATGCCGAAGAGATAGCTGAGCTTATCGGGCTCACTCAGGTTGGATACCCAGAAAAAGCCGGCATGCGCGACATTGACATACTTCAGCGTATATAACGCACGGTAAAACGCAAGCAAAATCGGCAACTGCACTAACAGGGGCAGGCACCCGCTTAACGGGCTAACTCCATGTTGCTTGTAGAGTTCCATAAGCTCCTTTTGCATCCGCTGCGGGTCATCCTTAAATCTTTCCTGAATGACCTTCATTTTCGGCTGAATCTGCTGCATCTGCCGCATGGACTTCATTTGCTTGTTCGTAAGCGGGTACAGAACAAACTTAATGAGCACCGTTACCAAAATGATGGCCAACCCGTAGCTTGGTACGCCCATCGCTACCGTTACATGGTACAGATACTGAATAGTGTCGGCAAAAGCCTGTACTATAGCCTGCCAAATATACGACAAACCTTACCCTGACTGTCAAACCCGGTTCGACAGCAGGTTCACCTCCTTTTATCCAATCAAGGAACGGGGTCGTATCCCCCCGGATGGAATGGATGGCATCGGATTATTCTCCTGAAAGCCAACCACATACCCTTGGCAGCACCGTGCTTCTCTACCGCCTCAAGTGCGTACCTGGAGCACGTCGGGTAGAACCTGCAAGAAGGTCCCTTGTAAGGTGAGAATAACCGGTAAAGACGAATGATCATAATTACGAGCCTTTTCATAGATATAACCCGGCTCTCTTTATTATCCCGTCCATGTCCTTTGTGATCTGGGCAAAGCTCGCGTCTTTTACCCCGGGCCGTCCCAGTACCACCACATCGAACCCCTGGCGCATCCTCCCGTTGAACTCACGGATCAATTCCCGGGCCCGGCGTTTCCACTTGTTTCTTACGACAGCCTTGCCGATCTTCTTACTGGCCACCACTCCGTACCGGTTGAAATCCGTGTCATTCTTACGGTAAAAAACAACTACGTAGCGACCAAAAACCTTTTTTCCACCCGCATAGGCGGCCCGGAAATCTTTCTGTCTTCTTAGCCTTCGTTCGTCTCTGACCATCTCGAACTGAAACCAACCCTATAAAGTAAACGAAAGGCCGCACGCGGCCTACGCACTAAGTACTTTCCTCCCTTTTCTTCTCCGTTTAGCTATTACCCTTCTACCGCCCGCCGTAGACATCCTTTTGCGGAATCCATGCACTTTTTTCCGAACCCTCTTTTTCGGTTGGTAAGTACGTTTCATAAATTAGACTACCTCCCTTATTTTTGCCAATACACAATTAAATTATATTTTTTGCCCTCAGGCATGTCAAGAAAAGGCCTTCCCCAAGTCTCTTCTCAATTGTTACCCGTTTTGTTATCATGATACTAGCCTTACTGGCATATAATGATTACTATTTTTTCCACATATGCATTGCTTCAGCGTTTGCCTTTTCCACATATCAACAGGGAGGCGCTTCTTTTATGCTAAAGGATTACTCCATCGTCTGGGATACCGCACTAACTACTGTCAGGCAGGAGATTGGCCCTACCAGTTTTGAGATATGGTTTTCTTCAGTCCTCTACCAGGACTTTGTCGACAACCATTACGTAGCATCCGTTCCCAATCTCCTTTTTAAGGAATGGATAGAGTCGCGCTACCTTAGTATTTTGGAAAGCGTCCTCTCCGACCTTCACCGCCAGGATATCACGGTCAGGCTGGTTCTGCGCTCCCAGGGAAATACCGATGACTTTCGCATTATACTTAACCCCAAGTACACCTTTGATACCTTTGTCGTCGGCAATAGCAACCGTTTTGCCCATGCCGCTTGTTACGCCGTGGCCGAGGCGCCGGCCCGCTCCTACAACCCCCTCTTTATCTATGGGGGTGTCGGTCTCGGCAAGACACACCTTATGCAAGCCATAGGTCACCACATTCTCGGTAAGAATTCTTCCTATAATATAATGTATGTTTCCTCCGAACAATTTACCAACGACCTCATCAACTCGATTCGCGATGATAAAACCTCCGAGTTTCGCAACAAATACCGAAACATCGACCTGCTTTTGATTGATGATATTCAATTCCTGGCCGGCAAGGAAAGAACCCAGGAGGAGTTTTTTCATACGTTCAATGCTCTCTACGAGGCTAACAAGCAACTGGTGATCTCCAGTGACCGTCCTCCCCGCGAGATACCTACTCTTGAAGATCGCTTGCGTTCGCGATTTGAATGGGGCTTGATCACCGATATTCAGCCCCCCGACCTGGAGACCCGCGTTGCTATCCTCCGCAAGAAAGCCCAGCTCGAACATTTCGCGGTACCGGACGATGTCATTCTGTATATCGCTGACTATATACAGGCCAACATTCGCGAACTGGAAGGAGCATTAATCCGCACGGTAGCTTATGCCAATATTTCGGGACAACCGGTAACCCTGGACCTGGCAACCGAGACCCTCAAAGATGTTTTACCACCTCCGGGGCCGCGCACCATTACCATTCAGGCCATCAAGGAAACAGTTGCGGAGTACTTCGGTATCAAGGTAGAGGAACTGGACTCCAAGCGCCGTACCCGTCACCTGGTGTTTCCGCGCCAAATAGCTATGTACCTTGCCCGGGAAATGACCCAATCCTCGCTTCCCCAGATTGGTGAGGAATTCGGCGGCCGCGACCATACCACAGCTCTTCATGCTTATGAAAAGATCGCCAGTAACTTGAAAACGGATAGTTCTCTGCACCGGATAATCCTTGAAATAGCTAAAAAAATTGATCCCAATTACACTGTGGATAGCTAGCCTACATTTTTCAACAGGAGTCTACCCTCTATACAGGCTGCTTTTCCATGGTTGTCCACATATCCAACCTAATATACTATGACTAATATTTGATCTTTATGATAAAAAAGGAGGCAAACGCCATGAAGTTTTCCATCGCCCAACCCGAGTTAGCCCGGATAACCTCAGTAGTGCAAAGGGCCGCCTCTACCCGCGACACTGTTCCCGTTCTCTCCGGCCTGCTTATCCAAGCCTCGCAGCAAAATGGTCTTACCCTCTCCGCTACTGACCTGGAAATAGCCATCCAAGCCAACACACCAGCGGTAAGTGTTGAAGATGACGGCACAGTGCTTACTAATGCCCGCTACTTTTCCGAGTTGGTCCGTTTCCTTCCGGAAAACGACCTCGTACTATCCACGGACGAGACTAGATCCCGGCTGGTAATAACCTACGGGCGTTCCGAAAGTCACCTCAACCTTTATAACCCTGAAGAATACCCCGACTTACCAGTGAACAACCTGCAACACCTCCTCAGCCTACCCCAAATCGTTCTCAAGGAAGCCCTGAGGAAAACTGCTTTCGCTGCTGCAGCCAACCACTTTCGGCAGGTGTTTACCGGGGTTCTTTTTGATATTGAAAGCGATCGGCTACGCGTGGTTGCCTCCGATACTCACCGGCTGGCTTTGATGAACATTGCTCTCGACACACCAGCCAGCCAACCTCAGCAGTTCGTTGTCCCAGCCCGGACCGTTAACGAACTCACTCGTGTCCTTGATGATTCCACTGAGCCTATAAGCATAGGATTCACTAATCACAGCGTTGTGTTCTATCGCACTGAGAGCGGATTTTACATTATTTCACGCCTGCTGGAGGGCCAATACCCCAACTACCTTCCGGTCATACCCCAGAACTTCGTTGCGTCGCTAACTCTGGATACCAGGTCACTGGCCAATAGCCTGGAGAGAGCCATCCTGATGCCCGGTGATAAACAAGCGACCAAGCAATCTATCCGTAACGTGGTCCTGGACATCAAAGAACACGAACTAAACCTCTCGTCATACTCCGAAAAAATGGGGGAGCTGAACGAGGTTATCGAAAACACGGTGTTAGAAGGCGAAAGCGGGTTGCAGGTCGCCTTCAACACGCGCTACTTTCTCGACATCGTCCGGATACTGCAGAACGAAGCATCTCAGTTATCCTTGCATTTCACCGGTTCCTGCAGCCCAGCGCTGATAAAAGACCCCCAGAATGACAATTATCTCTATGTGCTGGTACCCTTGTTGGCGACCTGAGGAGGATTTGCGGTAAGCATTGAAAATTGACGCGGTAGAGATAAACAATTTTCGCAACCTATCCCGGGTCCTGATGCACCCGGCTCCCGGCGTTAACCTCCTGGTAGGCAAAAATGCGCAGGGTAAAACCAATTTTCTGGAAGCATTGTATGTGCTGGCTAACGGGGCTTCTTTCCGTCCCGCCCGCGATCGCGACCTGGTTCAGGTCGGCCAGGCTTCATATCTGCTCCGAGGCCGATACCGGGTTGTGGAAAAGGATTTCAACCTGACCGTAGAATTCTCTTGCAAAAGAGGTAAAATAATAAGAGTAAACGACAAGCGTAGCGTTTTCCACCGGCAAAATCGGTTGCAGGTCCTACTCTTTACTCCTGATGACCTTTACCTGGTCAAGGGACCTCCGGAGCGACGCCGGTCCTTTCTGGACCTTATTCTGTCACAGGTATCGGCGGAGTACGAACATCACCTGAATAGATTCACAGGAACGTTGTCCAGGCGCAATAACCTATTGAAAAAACAGCAGGTCAAAGGCAAGGATTTCCAGTTGCTGACGGATATGCTCGTACAAAGTGCCGTACCGCTGGTGTCGGCTCGTATAAACCTGGTCAACCGGCTGGAGACGGAGGTCGCGAGCCTTTATCATCGGCTGACCGGGGAGCAAAGCGAGATAAAGATTAGATACGCACTCTCCTTTTCACCGAAAGCCGGCATGGCAAGCGCCCCTACAATTTCCGACTTGCTTCGACAAGCACTCGAAGCCGCTCGAGAACAGGAGTTAAACCGGCGGACCACTCTGCTGGGACCCCATAGGGACGATTTCAATATATACCTGCAGGGGAGCAACGCGAAGACGTACGGCTCCCAGGGCCAGCAGAGAAGCCTGGCGGTAGCACTGAAGCTGGCCACAATGTCACTTTTCAAGAGTCTGAAAGGGTACTTCCCGGTGTTTTTACTGGACGAAGTACTGGCCGAACTGGATGAACAGCGACGCCGCTTACTGCTGGACCACCTCTGCGGGGCCGGTTTTCAGGCCTTTCTGTCCACGGTGGACAGTAGTGTGCTTACGGGAGACCGGCACAAGATATTTTTCATCAGCGGCGGCAGCATTACGGAGGAGGGATGAAGTGTATATACATTTAGGTAGTGACTGTATGGTACCTCTCGGAAAGGTAATTGCCATTGTAAACATTGAACCGCCTGTATCGGCCAGTGTAAAAGAACTTATTGAGCTGGCCATCATAGACAAGAGAATGCTCCGCATTTGTGAGAAGGGAAAAGAAAAATCACTCGTTTTGACCGACAGTTATGCTTATGCCTCGCCGATATCTTCGGTCACACTCCTGAAAAGAGCACGCAATGTCTACAAGGAGGTCTAGCAGTTGAAGAAGCAAGAAAACGGCTATACCGCAGTCGATATCCAGGTTCTTGAAGGTCTGGAAGGTGTTCGCAAACGGCCGGGGATGTACATCGGCTCCACCGGACCACGTGGGCTGCATCACCTGGTTTTCGAAATCGTTGACAACAGTATAGATGAAGCGGTAGCCGGGTACTGTGATCAGATTGAGGTCATCATTCACAAGGACAACCGGGTTACCGTGAGTGACAACGGGCGGGGCATTCCAGTAGACAAGCATCCCAAGATGGGTATACCGGCTCTGGAGGTTATCCTTACCACACTTCACTCGGGTGCCAAGTTCGGTGGAAGCGGCTACACTATATCTGGGGGCCTGCACGGGGTTGGGCTTTCCGTGGTGAACGCATTGTCAAGCTGCCTGGAAATTGAAGTCTCACGCGATGGAAAAACTTACTACCAGCGTTACGAACGGGGCAAGGCGGTAACCCCTCTCCAGGTAATTGGTTCGTCGGACCGAACCGGAACCAAGACCACCTTTTTACCGGATGCAACCATCTTTGAAGAGATAGAATTTACAACGGAGATCATCGCCCAGCGCTTGCGAGAACTTTCTTACCTGAACCGGGGCACCAAGATTATTCTAAGCGATGAAAGAAATGGGCAGCGACACGAATACTATCACACCGGTGGTATACAAGATTTTGTGCGCTACATCAACAAGAACAAAGAAGTGCTGAACCCCGAGCCCATTTATTTTGAGTCAACCCGCGAAGGTACTGTCCTGCAGGTGGCAATTCAGTATAACACCGGTTATTCTGAAACCCTTCTTTCTTACGCCAACAACATCCACACCCAGGAAGGTGGAACTCATGAACTGGGCTTTAAGAACGCTCTCACCCGCGCAGTCAATGATTACGCCAAACGGCAGGGAATTCTCAAAGATAGCGACGGTAACCTGCTAGGCGAAGATATCCGCGAAGGTATGGCCGCTGTTGTTTCGGTACTGGTACGCGATCCACAGTTTGAGGGGCAGACGAAAACCAAGCTGGGTAATACCTACATTCGAGGTATGGTGGAAGGGGCTGTTTACGAGCATGTCGGTGAATTCATGGATGAAAATCCGCAGGTAGCCCGCAAGATACTGGATAAGGCTGTGGCAGCACGCCGGGCCCGCGAGGCGGCGCGGAAGGCCCGTGAGCTTACCCGGCGCAAGAACGCTTTGGAATCCACGGCTCTGCCTGGCAAGCTGGCTGATTGCAGCGAAAAGGATCCAGCCCGCTCCGAATTATACCTGGTGGAGGGTGACTCCGCGGGGGGATCCGCCAAACAGGGCAGGGACAGGAATTTCCAAGCCATATTGCCCCTGCGTGGCAAAATCCTCAATGTGGAGAAGGCCCGGCTCGACAAGGTACTCTCCAATGAAGAAATCCGTACCTTGATCACCGCCGTAGGTACCGGGATAGGTGAGGACTTTGATATCAGTAAATCTCGTTATCACCGCATCATTATCATGACCGACGCAGATGTGGACGGCTCTCACATTCGCGTACTCCTGTTGACGTTTTTCTACCGTTACATGCGGCAGCTTATTGAAGCAGGTTACATCTATATCGCGCAACCGCCGCTGTACGCCTTGAAAAGGGGCAAGGAAATACACTACTTCTATAATGACCGGGAAATGAACCAGTTCCTGGACGCGCAGGGAAGCAAAAAGTACGCTGTGCAGCGCTATAAAGGCCTGGGAGAAATGGACCCGGAACAGTTGTGGGAGACCACCATGGACCCCGCCACCCGTACCATCTTGCAGGTAACCATAGAGGATGCAATTGCAGCGGATGCCATCTTCACCAGCCTAATGGGTGATAAGGTAGAGCCACGTCGTGAATTCATCCAGGAAAACGCCCGTTTCGTAACCAACCTGGATATATAGTGACGCCTGCAACATCTCGTCCGGCACTCAGCTAGTTATGATCCGACAAGAGAACGAGCGTACACTGGTGATTAACATTGCCATCTTCAAGGATAGGCAAACGGAGGCCGAGTGCCGGGCAAGAATGTCTTCTTATGAAGATACTTTTACAACCACAGGTGCGCACGGCACGGTCGAGCTACATGGCAGCAGCGATTAATGTGTTTTCGTCTCCCTCTGGGCAAAGAAACCCTCCAGCCGCTCTTTAAAAGCTTGGCTGGTAAGCGCCATTTGCAGTTCTAATCTCTCCAGTTCCAGACCATCATCCAGCGCCAAGTCCCTGCTCTGACTCATCACCCGTTTAATGCGAGTTTCACTTTCTCCAGATTTTTCACCAATCAGGTTTGCCAGTCTCCTTGCCGTTTGGAGTCCACAACCATCTGGGCAAACATAATGAACCAGACCCATCCGTTCTGCCTCCACTGGATTGATATGGCGGCCGGTCATGAGCATTTCGCGGGCTCGGGAGACGCCTATCAAGCGCGGCAAACGTTGGGTGCAAAAAACAAGCCCCAGGTTGACACCGGTAGCTCCAACCCGGGCTGTTTCTTCCATGACCCTTAGGTCAGCACACAGAGCAAGCTCTAATCCGGCCCCCAGAGCATAACCACTGATAACTGCCAGTACCGGATGAGGACAATTCTCGACTGCCTGCAAAACCCGATATAACCAGTCAAAATACCTTGCGTTTTGCTCTGCATCGTGCTTTATTAAATGCACCAGATCGGCTCCGGCTGAAAAGCAGCCAGAACCAGCCAACACTACCGCGGCTACGTCATCAGAGCTGACTCGCTGAAATGACTGTTCCAAGCCTCTCAGAACCTCTTCCGACAGAGCATTTGCGGGGGGGTTCTCCATTTTTACGATGAGAATACCTCCTGTTGATGCGGCTGTCACCTTACCGTTCGCACCCATGGTTTTTCCCCCTTTCGCAGTACCGATATAGTACAATCATTTAAGGCGCAGGCGAGATGGCGAAAAAGATAATATATATTATTTATACTGATATTCTATTATAATGATATTCCGGTAGCGGAGGTACGGGTTCCTTACGACCAGGACGGATTATTGCCAAAAAAGGCCAACATGATTGTCCTACAGCTGCTGCAATCCTGATGCTGGTGAGATGCTGGCCTAGAAATGAGCGACATTGATACGCGGCCTTTCGCGCCAATGTCGCGGCGTTTCGCTGCATGGCCATTTTCCGTGCCATATACGTCAGGCCCAAGGTAAATATCCGGCGCGGGTCAGTTCTTGCAACCTGGGGGGTGAGCCTGGTAAGTAACAGCAGGGGACGGCGAAAATTTGCTTGCCCGGGTAAAGTCGTTTAATATAGTTAATGTAAACCATCAAGGCTTGGGGAACGGTTGCAGAGGCACGCCTCAGTAGAACGGAACTTCGAGTAGAGGAGAGAAACGCTTGGAAGCCAATAATCTCAAGATCATACCCGTTGACATAGAAAGGGAGGTCAAACGCTCTTTTCTCGACTATTCAATGAGCGTTATCGTCTCCAGAGCACTGCCGGATGTAAGAGATGGTCTGAAACCGGTTCACCGCCGTATTCTTTTTTCCTTTTACGAACAGGGGATGACCCCCGAGAAGCCCCATCGCAAATCAGCCAATCTAGTGGGAGAGGTGCTGGGTAAATACCACCCGCACGGGGAAAGCGCCGTTTATGAGGCCATGGTAAGAATGGCCCAGAACTTCTCGATGCGTTACCCGCTGGTGGATGGTCATGGCAACTTTGGCTCGGTGGACGGGGACCCTGCCGCTGCCATGCGGTACACGGAGGCGCGGATGACCTCGCTGGCCGTGGAAATGCTTAAGGATATAGAGAAAGAGACGGTCGATTTTCGACCCAACTATGATGATTCCCGGGAGGAACCTACGGTTTTGCCCTCCCGGGTACCCAACCTGCTTATCAACGGCTCCACAGGTATTGCCGTGGGCATGGCTACGAACATTCCTCCTCATAACCTGCGGGAAGTGGCGGAAGGACTTATCATGTTGATCGACAACTCGGAAGTCACGGTGGGGGAACTGATGCAGGCCATCAAGGGACCGGACTTCCCCACCGCCGGGATAGTAGTGGGCACCAGGGGAATCAGGAATGCTTATATGACGGGGCGCGGCAGCATAACCGTCCGGGCCCGGTGCGAAATAGAGGAAAAAAAGAATGGCCGCTTTGCTATTGTTGTTACCGAAATACCCTACATGGTTAACAAAGCTCGGCTGGTGGAAAAAATTGCCGAACTGGTCAAAGACAAGAGAATCGACGGCATCACTGACCTGCGCGACGAATCGGACCGCAAGGGAATTCGTATTGTAATTGAGCTGCGTCGTGACGTTACGCCCCAGGTTATTCTAAACAAACTATATCGCAATACCCAGTTACAGGATACGTTTGGGGTGACTATGCTGGCCCTGGTGGATGGTGAGCCGCGAGTGCTCAATCTCAAGGAACTACTCGGGTGTTACCTGGCTCACCGGCAAGAGGTAACCCGCCGCCGCACCCAGTTTGACCTTAGGGTAGCTCGTGAGCGGCTGCATATAGTGGAGGGACTACGCACGGCCCTTGACCACCTGGATGAAGTGGTGGAGATTATCAGAAACTCGCCGGACGTTAAGACGGCGCGTGAGAGCTTGATGAACCGCTTTGATCTTACCGAGGTACAGGCAGAGGCTATTGTAGAGATGCGCCTGCGGCAACTAACCGGGTTGGAACGGGAGAAGCTCGAACAAGAACACCTGGACCTGGTGGCACGCATCAGCGATCTGGAGGACATCCTGGAGCGACCGGAAAGGGTGATGGCCATTATCAAAGCGGATCTTGAAGAAATAAGGGCCAAATACGGGGACGAGCGCCGCACCCAGATCGTTGAGCAAGATGTTACTCTCGGCCAGGAAGACTTTATCCAGGAAGAGAGCATCGTGGTTACCCTGACCAACCGGGGGTATATAAAGCGGCAGCCTCTTTCGACCTACCGCAGTCAGCGGCGCGGGGGTAAGGGCATTACTGGCACCACCACCCGGTCGGAAGACTTTGCTACCGAGATCTTTGTAACTACCAGCCTGTCAAGCTTGTTGTTTTTCACCAACCAGGGAAGGGTTTATTCCTTGAAGGCTTACCAGATTCCGGAGGCTTCTCGCCAGGCCAGGGGAACCTCGGCGGTTAACTTCCTGCAGCTTAACCCGCAGGAGAAAGTTACCACCGTAATCTCGGTTAACGACTTTGACACCGCACAACATTTGCTGATGGCTACCCGCAAGGGGATAGTAAAGAAGGTGCCCATTTCGGAATTCCAGCACATTCGCCGCAGCGGTATCATAGCACTTCACCTGCGGGATAATGATGAACTGGTGGGAGTCAAGAAAACAGAAGCGGGCGACCGCATTATCCTGGTGACAGCCCGGGGCTTTTCCATTGTGTTTGACGAAAGCGACGTCCGGGCCATGGGCCGGGGTGCTACCGGAGTCAAAGGCATCAACCTGGAGAAAGACGACATGGTCATCGATATGGACAAGTATAAAGAAGGGGCTGACCTCCTGCTGGTGACCGAGCGCGGCTACGGCAAACGAACCGGCCTTGAGGAATTCCGGATACAGAAAAGAGGAGGAAAGGGGCTCAAGACCATAGAGATATCCGACAAGAACGGCTTGCTGGTAGGGAGTAAGGTAGTGTTCCCCAATGATGAGTTTGTGGTACTGACCAGCGACGGGTTTGTTATCCGGCTCAAGGCGGAGGACGTCTCCCGGCAGAAAAGGTATTCCCGAGGAGTGCTGGTAATGAGGTGTGAAGAGCCGGATCGCATTGTTTCCATAGCCCGGTTTAAATCGGAAGACGATGAGGAACAGTAGCATCCTTACCTAACATCGTTGTCGAAACCGGGGAGGCTTTGCTAAAATAGTTTAGTAATAAAAATGGAGGGGTGGACAGATGGCCGAAAAGGGAACCTTTGCAGTGAAGTCAGGCCTGGCCCAGATGTTGAAGGGCGGGGTTATCATGGATGTAACCACTCCCGAACAGGCCAAAATAGCGGAAGAGGCGGGGGCATGTGCCGTAATGGCCCTGGAAAGGGTTCCGGCTGACATAAGAGCGGCCGGTGGAGTAGCACGGATGGCCGACCCCACCGTTATACTTCGCATCATGGAGGCAGTTACGATTCCGGTAATGGCCAAATGCAGAATCGGTCATTTTGTAGAAGCGCAGATTCTTGAAGCACTGGGAATTGATTATATAGATGAGAGCGAGGTACTTACCCCCGCCGACGAAAAATTCCATGTAGACAAACACGCATTCAAGGTCCCGTTTGTATGTGGTGCCCGTAACCTGGGGGAAGCACTCCGGCGTATTGGCGAAGGGGCGGCCATGATACGGACTAAAGGCGAACCGGGAACCGGTAATGTAGTGGAGGCGGTCCGCCATATGCGTCAGGTGATGGCGGAAATCAGAAGGTTAACCACCCTGCCCAAGGATGAGTTGATGACCGCGGCCAAGGAAATGCAGGCACCTTATGAGCTGGTGGTTGAGGTGGCCAAGGCCGGCAAACTCCCGGTAGTCAATTTCGCGGCTGGAGGAATCGCCACACCGGCTGATGCCGCTTTAATGATGCAACTAGGGGCGGATGGTAATTTCGTGGGTTCGGGTATATTTAAATCCAAAGACCCTATGAAAAGGGCCCGGGCTATAGTAGCTGCTACCACGTATTTTGATGATGCCCAGGTATTGGCCGAGATTTCGAAGGACCTGGGAGAAGCCATGCCTGGCATAGAAATCAGGACCCTGGCGCCGGAAGAAAGGATGCAGGAACGTGGCTGGTAAGAAAAGGATCGGGGTATTGGCCCTGCAGGGAGCCTTCCTCGAGCACCAGCAGGTGCTGTCCCGGCTGGGCTGCGAGGCGCTCAAGGCTCGTACCCGGCAGGATATAATGAATATTGACGGGCTTATTATCCCGGGCGGAGAAAGCACCACTATCGGTCGGCTCCTGGTAGATTACGACCTGGGGAACATCATCCGGGAGAAGGCCGGAGAAGGGATGCCTGTATTCGGGACCTGTGCAGGTATGGTGGTTCTGGCCCGTGAGATAGTGGGGAGTGACCAGTATCGCCTGGGTCTGATGGATATGGAAGTGTGCCGCAATGCCTTTGGCCGGCAAGTGGAAAGCTTTGAGGAAGATCTGACCATCAAGGGTATCGAGCGCCCGGTCCACGGGATTTTTATCCGCGCTCCTTATGTTACCAGGGTTTGGGGCGAGGCGCAGGCCCTGGCTGAATTTGAGGGAAAAATAGTCATGGTCAGGCAAGGGCACCTGCTGGCAACTTCGTTTCACCCCGAGTTAACCGAAGATACGCTCTTGCATGAGTATTTTCTGAGCATGGTGTAGAAAGCGGTTGCCAAACCGGGACGAGTATAATATAATAACTCATAATTTCAAAGTCCAAGGCGATGAAGGGGAATAGTAGACAGCGTTCCTGTTTAAGAGAACTGGTGGCCGGTGCGAACCAGTACAGGCGCGGTTGAATCCACCCCGGAGGCTGGCTGCGACGAGCAGTTTCGGAGGCACCGTTACCGCCGGGTTAATGAGTGGGCTGTCCAACCGGGCAGTCAATTAGGGTGGCAACGCGGGAAATACCTCTCGTCCCTGAGATAGGGGAGAGAGGTTTTGTATTTCTTGGTTATTGTATTCTTGCAATGAGGAGGAGCGGCTTCATGTTGGATGAGCAACAGTATCTGATGTTACCGGGGCCAACCCCGGTTCCCGACAATGTACTCAGGTCGATGGCGAAACCCATGATCAACCACCGAGGTCCCGAGTTCAAGCAACTCATTGAAGAGGTTACCGAAGGGGTCAAGATGGTTTACAAGACCAGGAATGACGTGGTCATACTGCCCGCGGCAGGTACCGGAGCCATGGAGGCGGCGGTGGTAAACTTCATTTCCCCCGGCGACAAGGTTCTGGCTATCTCCATCGGAGTATTCGGAGACCGATTTGCCAAGGTGGCGGAGGAGTTCGGGGCAGTGGTCGAGAAGATTGACTTTCCCTGGGGAGAGGCGGCAGACCCGGAGGTTATCCGGGAGCGTATCGCAGCTGACCGCAATCGCGAAATCAAGGTCGTTCTGGTAACCCATAACGAGACTTCCACCGGAGTGGTTAACGACATAAAGGCCATCAGAGAAGCGGTAGGAAACCATCCCGCCCTGTTTATGGTGGACGCTGTTAGCGGTTTAGGAGCTATGAATCTGGAAACAGACAACTGGGGCCTGGACGTAGTAGTCAGCGGATCTCAGAAGGCTTTCATGATTCCCCCGGGACTCTCCTTTGTGGCGGTAAGCCCCCGCGCCTTGCGGGTAGCCGACACCTGTAACAACTGTCGCTACTACTGGGATATTAAAGCGGCCCTCAAGTATCTGGAAAAGGGACAGACGCCCTACACACCGGCGATATCCCTCTACTACGGGTTGCGGGAAGCCCTGAGGCTTATGGAAAAGGAAGGCATTGATAACATAATCGCTCGCCACGCCGTGTACCGGGACATGGTAAGAGCAGGGGTCAGAGCCATGGGGTTGCGGCTGCTGGCGGATGATAAGGTAGCTTCATCTTCACTCACCGCGGTATTAGCCCCCGAAGGTATAGGGGCGAACCGCATCCGCAAGCATATCTTGGAAAGGTTTAATGTAGTAATGGCTGGCGGGCAGCAAAAGCTGGATAATGTCATCTTCCGCATAGGTCACCTGGGCCATGTGCGGCACTTGGACCTGCTGGCGGTATTAGCCGCTCTTGAAATCGTGTTGGTTGAATTGGGTATGGATATTGAGCTCGGCCAGGGTGTCAAGAAAGCTCAGGAAATACTCTTAAACAAGGGGGTTCAGTAAGTGAATAAGTTGCGCGTAATAGTGACCGAGCGCATAGCCAACGAAGGATTGGAGCTTCTCAAGACCGAGCTGGATGTCGATTACCGGGACGGTATCAGCCGTGCCGAGTTACTTGACATTATCGGGGAGTATGACGCCCTCATAGTGAGGAGTGTTACCAAGGTAAACGAGGAACTGGTGTCGAGGGGAACCCGTCTTAAGGTAGTAGGCCGGGCGGGGAACGGTATTGACAACATAGACGTGGATGCCTGTACCCGCCGGGGTATTATCGTGGCCAACACCCCCGACAGCAATACCATATCCGCGGCAGAGCAGACGATATCGCTGCTGCTTTCGTCCCTGCGTCACACGGCTGAGGCTAACGCTTTTCTCAAGGCTGGCAACTGGGACCGCAAACCCTTCCGGGGAATGGAATTATACGGCAAGACGGTAGGTATTGTCGGCCTGGGCCGAATTGGTTCCATGGTGGCCACCCGGCTCAAATCCTTTGGCTGCCGGATCATCGCCTACGACCCTTACATTGCCAATGAGCGCTTTGAACGCTTCGGGGCGGAAAAGAAAGAAACCCTGGAGGAACTGGTCCGGGAGGCCGACATTATAACCGTGCACACCCCCCGCAACGAGGAGACCATGGGTATGATAGGTGCCAAAGAATTTACCCTGGCCAAAGACGGGGTAAGGGTGGTCAACTGTGCCCGCGGGGGAATAATCAACGAAAAGGCGCTGGTGGAGGCCCTGGAATCCGGGAAGGTAGCCAGTGCGGGACTGGACGTTTTTGAAGAAGAACCGGCCTATAACAACCCGCTTTTTAAGTTCAAGAATGTGGTGGTGACACCGCACCTGGGCGCTGATACGGCCGAGGCTCAGCGGAGGGTGGGTATAAACATAGCTGAACAGGTTATAAAGGGTCTCCAGGGCGAACTGGTCCCCAACGTAGTCAACCTGCCCACGGTGTTGCGGGAAGAACTGGAAGTGCTCCGGCCCTACATCGACCTGGCCAGGGCTATGGGCAGCATCTATTACCAGATGGAGAAAGCACCTATCGACCGGGTAGAACTTTCGTTCAGCGGTGAAATTGCCAATCAGGAAACCGGGTTGCTTACCATCGCGTTTCTGACGGGACTATTGTCTGAAGTCATGTCTGAAAGGGTCAATTATGTCAACGCCCGGATAAAGGCCGAAGAAAGAGGCATAAAGATCTACGAGAAAAAGGAAGACAGAACCTTAAAAGGTTATGCCAATCTGGTTACGGCCCGTATCTTCAATCGCGGGCACGACATGGAAATTTCCGGCACGCTCACTGGTGGAGGCAAGCCCTTTATTGTTGAATTAAACGGTTTTGATACGGACCTATATCCAGTCGGAACAGTGATAGTTGCCGAAAACGAGGATCGCCCGGGAGTTATCGGGCCCTTCACCACGACTCTGGGAGAGGCCGGCATCAACATATCCATGATGAGGGTGGCCAGCAAGGGCAAGGTAAACCTGATGGTGGTGAGCGTGGACAGCCGGGTAGATGAAGAGACCCTGACCCGGCTAAGGTCGGTAAGCGGGGTAACCAACGTCAGAGTATTGCGCTTCCAATAGGAGACAACCGACATATTTTGGAGGGATGCTGATGTTAGACCCTAAACTAGCCCGGGCCAAGCCGGAGGTAGTGGAAGCCGCCTTGCGTGCCCGCGGCATAGAGGGAGGGTTGGATGAATTTCTCAAGCTGGACCGGGAGAGACGGAGCCTGCAGGCCAGGGCGGATGAACTGAAAAACTTTCGTAACAAGGCCTCCAGCGAGATTGGCCGGGCCAAAAGGCAGGGAAAGAGCACCGATGATCTCCAGGCCCGTATCCGGCAGGTGGGCGAAGAAATTAAGGCGCTCGATGAACAGAGCAAGGAAATAGACGTACAGCTCGACAGAATACTCCTGAATTTGCCCAATATCCCCCATGATTCAGTGCCGGTTGGTTCCAGCGAGGTCGACAACGTGGAGGTAAGGCGGTGGGGAGAACCACGCCGGTTCGACTTTAACCCCTTGCCCCACTGGGAGATTGGGACGGCGCTGGACATACTGGACTTCGAGCGCGCCGCCAAGCTGTCAGGGGCCAGGTTCACCGTGTACAAGGGGCTGGGTGCCCGCCTGGAGCGGGCGCTCATCAACCTGATGCTGGATATGCATGTCGACCAGCACGGGTATAAGGAAGTATTTCCCCCGTTTATGGTAAGTGCCGATTGCATGATAGGAACGGGGCAGTTACCCAAGTTCGCGGAGGACATGTTCAAGGTGGAAGGCCGGGAAATGTACCTGATACCCACGGCCGAGGTACCATTGACCAATCTCCACCGGGAGGAAATACTGGCTGCCGAACAATTGCCCATCTACCTTACCGCGTATACCGCCTGTTTCCGGGCCGAAGCCGGCTCGCATGGCCGGGACACGCGCGGGGTTATCCGCCAGCACCAGTTTAACAAGGTGGAAATGGTCAAGTTGACCACCCCCGAAACCTCTTATGCAGAGCTGGAAAAGATGACCAGGGACGCCGAAGAAGTTCTCCAGGTACTGGGTTTGCCCTACCGGGTGATGGCTCTCTGCACCGGGGACCTGGGATTTTCTGCGGCCAAGACCTACGACCTGGAGGTATGGATGCCCAGCTACCAGGAATACAAGGAAATATCTTCTTGCTCTAATTGCGAGGATTTTCAAGCGCGGCGCCTCAACCTCAGGTATCGTTCTGAACCAACGGCCCGACCCCGTTACGTACATACCCTCAATGGTTCCGGAGTTGCGGTAGGGCGAACCGTGGCGGCTATCCTGGAAAACTACCAGCAGGTCGATGGCTCGGTGGTCATTCCTGAAGCCTTGCGCCGGTACATGGGTGGGATAGACATAATACGGTAGAAGAAACCGTCTACAATAAAGCCCCACGCCGGAAAACACTGCACACCACTCTATACCTGTCTTGCCTCTTTGCTGAAGAGGCTAGCGGGGTTTATGTTTATCTGGCTTTAGCTGCGACGATCAATGAATTTCTGCACGTACAACGGCGACCCGGTTTGGTTGACAAGGAAACTGTAGCTATGATATACTTCATATTGCATCAAATCGGGGTAGATCCTTTCAGGAGGGGTGTCCGAGCGGTTGAAGGA
>JAAYAC010000130.1 GCA_012719535.1 Syntrophomonadaceae bacterium
CATGATAACCTTCCCTTGTAAATAAATAACTACGCAAACGTGGCATTACGTTTTTGAATTTTGACAAATCTCGATGCTGATATTTCGGGCTTGTTTTTCTCTTGAGCCACTACTCTTCATGCGTAACTGTCAAACGCGAGTGGTACTTACAATGGTACTTTACAAACATCTGAATCACTAGTAGGTAATAACTGCTATTGTCTAGTTGCGGCTCAGGTTTGCAATGTGACCAACGGAGGGTTCTCAATTATTGCTGAGAAAACCATTGTAGAACGGGGCTACTCGTTTTTGATGTTACCCAATACGGTGGCAGGAACAATCGGAAGCTCAAATTCTATACAATGCACATTACAGGCTGGACACTCTTACCTCTTAAGACTGAAACTATATACTAGTGCTAAGGCCGATTTGCTGGAAGGGATTTTCTCATGGGGTTTAAGTGACTTTGATAATAGCGGAGCAGATGGTCAGGGAGTCGACTACGAAAACGTTAATCTGACCTGGAATTAATCTACATTGTCGTAGTTATTTAGTATGAGACTTTTGCACACTAACCAACTCCTAAAAATCGGGGAATTATCGTAGATAAAAAAGGACTTCACCCCCCGTTTTGCCGAATTCTTAAGGTGACAAAAACCCAAAACCAACAAAACTAGAAAGGGTAAAGTCACCTATGTATATTCGGCAAGGAGTCATTTTTTCCTTCGAAGATGCACTAAAAATGCAAGCAAAATCAAAACTTGCAGAAATACTTTACACCCTCGATTGGAAACCAGTTGTTTGCATGTTAGAAGAACCTGGAAAAACTAATTTAGGACCAAAAGGTTATCCTTATTACGCCTTACTCAATGCTTCAGTTGCCATGCGTTTGCATAACTCAGATACCAGCGATTTTGAAATCCTTGTACCGCATAGTTCTTCAGTAATCTCAGCCACTTTGCGAGTCGACACCCCATTGATCACCATCTCCATCAGGGCATGGATGAAGGCCTGCTCGCTGCGCTGGTACCGGGAAAACAGCTCGGTTGAGAATTTGCCGTTCTGAGCCTTGGAACTCTCAGGGTAATCGTTCCTACTCTCGTTGTAAGGTTATGAGGGTAAGTCCCGTTACGGTACCCCAGGCGTTCCTCTGTGCGCTCGTAACGCTTTGCCTGCAGCTGCTCGGTAGCTTGGGCATCCAACACTTGATTTAAGATTGATTGAAGCAATTTTGCCATACCTGCCTCCCTGGCATCTGATAAAAAGAGATGCTGCAATAATTCTGAATCGATGGTAACATGGTATTGAGCCATTGCAAGACCTCCTCGGTTGTGGTTTTTTTGCTCAATACCATTTTACCGGGAGCCTTGCCCTGGCTCACTATTTTTACACAATTATACGGACATAACTTTCTATTCATTAGATTGAGAACGATCAGCATTAGACTGATAGATTTGAGTATCCTTTTGTTGCCGCTATATTATTCAGTGCGTAATCTGGTACACCAAAGCCGTACAGATGGTAATTGGACATTACGATGGTCAAAGTTCTGGATGGCTTTTTCTCTGGAATTGATAGTGGTTGGAATTCCCTTTGGATACTGGACAATAAATCGTTTGAATTTACCGTATAAGTCAGTAATAGTCGGATTCGTGATTTATATCATTGTAACCGCAGTTGCCTATGGAGTAGCCAGAAAACAAAATACTTAGACCAATTAACAAGGATATGACGGAGGGCACCTGGGCCGATTCTCTGGCAGTCACCAATTGCCGGTTGAAGTACAAAAGAACACAATTGCAGGGCGAAGACCGACCAATACGCAAATAGATTGGAAGAATATCGCAAGAACCAAGTAGCTAAGTTAAAAATAGAAGCACAAATTGAAATAACGCCCGGAAGGACTCGCCCTGAGACTTCAAGTCAACTATAATCCCCAGTAGGCTCCATGACACCTCTTTGAATTGACAGCGCACCGGGCTTAGCACCCAGTGCCCTTTTCATGTCCATTTACGGGATGGCTCTGGCGTTTAAACTTCTAACGCTCAAGTCCCAATTATTCAGCGGTTGCCTTTGCCTGGCGATGGGTTAGCCGCAACTTAAGGTATACCAGGCAGTTTTCAAGGCCCAGTATTGGCCAGAGATGAAGGAACAATGAACTTGCCTCCTTGTCCCGTAGTAGACAACCATGCCGGTCCGCTGGCACCAGTAGCTGGCCAGGAAACGGAGAAGGAAATGCCTGGGGTTGGATGGGAACTACGAAAACGTTAATATGACCTGGAACTAATCAACATTGTTGTTGTTATCTAGTATAATAAAGTAACAATAATGCTAGGAGCGCAATCGATTGCCGAAATTACTGTTTATACTATGCGGAATCATAATAGGGTTAGTAATTCTCCGCGAAGGCATTAAGCTGGTAGAACTTGGTGTTCTTTTATTGCCATTCTACTATTCAGTGCGTAATCTGGTACACCAAATTCGTACAGATGGTAATTGGACATTGCGATGGCCAAAGTTCTGGATGGCTTTTTCCCTGGAATTGATAGTGATTGGTATTCCTGCATATGTGATAATTATGAACGAACCTCATCCTAGTATTTCGGTGATCCTTGTATTAGCGGTTTATATCATAGTAACCGCAGTTGCCTATGGGGTAGCCAAAAAACAAAATACTTTTACCAATTAACAAGGATACCCGGAGAATCGATCTTCAGGTATCCTTTAGTTTGATTTTAAGAGTATCCACCTTTTCCCAAAGAGGCTATAAAAGGAAAACTTTCTTTCGAATACTTCGGTCTGCCTATGGTATTTTTCTCGGTAAGGGAGAAGTAAGTTTTGCTCCCCGTTTTGTACAACACGATTATCAAAGCTTTCTTCCCCATTCGCGGACCGTACACTAGGGGGAGTAACCGGTAAAATAAAAATACACAAGAAAAGGCCAACAAAAATGCACAGAAAATACCAGACAATTTCCAGAAGAAAAACCTGGTAGAATGGTCCTTGAGAGATCAGCGCCAGGGAGTGGGGATTGTGAAGGGGTGGGTGATGTACCAGGAGAACCAGCAGTTAAGAGAGCTCGGGTTGAACAAATCGCAAGTAGCCCGTAAGCTCAGAATCGACCGACGGACGGTAAGCAAGTATTGGAGGGTGACGCCAGACGAATTCGCCCAACTGAGAGAAAAGGCAGGACGGAGGAAGAAAGGACTTGATCGGTACAAACGGAGGATTGTGGGGTGGTTGATGGAATTTCCAGAGATATCTACAGCTCAAATTCATGACTGGCTCAAGGAGAACTACCGCGATTATCACGGGAAGGAGAGGACGCTTAGACGGTACATAAAGAAACTACGAGAGCAGTACGGGATTACAAAGCCTGTCGCGGCAAGACAGTACGAAGCAGTAGATGAACTGGCCATGGGTTATCACGCCTAAGTAGACCTTGGACAGATTGTGCTGAAAAACACACGGGGCGAATGGGTAAGACTTTACGGGGTAGCAATGGTTTTATCCCACAGCCGTTACAAATACGGAGAGTGGAGCGACAAACCTTTTACCACTGCTGGCTTTATCCACGTTTTGTATCGGGCTATGGAATTCATAGGGGTGTGCCTAAAGAAATAGTATTCGCCCAAGACCGATTACTGACGATAAGCGAAAACTTCGGGGACGTCATTTACACCGCCGAATTCGAGAGATTCAGGCAGAACATGGGATTTCGTGTATACCTTTGCCGGAAAGACGACCCAGAGAGCAAAAGCAAAATTGAAGCCGTCATCAAGTAAGCCAAAAGGAACTATGCCCGGCACCGGATATTCGATAACATACGAGCCTTCAACGAGGGGTACGTAGAATGGTTGGAACGAACAGGCAATGCCAATATCCACGGGACAACAAAAAAGGTACCGGCTGAAGTGTTCGCCATGGAAAAAGAACACTTGAAGCCGATACCAATTCTCATAAATCAACCTGAAGATAGTCTAATAGGACAAGTGCGCAAAGACAATACCATAATCTATCAAAGCAGCAGGTACACGGTGCCTCTAGGCACATACCATCCCGGCCGGCAAGTAATCTTAAAGGAGAAGGAAGAGACGATTGAGATAATTGACGAAAAAACCGGGGAGCTGCTGGCCCGGCACCGATTGTGCGTAGAGAAAGGCCGGTTGATCGCGAACAACAACCACCGGCGGGACCGTTCCCAGGGCATAGACCGGATGCGTACACAAGCCCTGGTGGCCCTGAGCGAAACCGAATTCGCACGGCTCCTTTCTAGACGGCATTAGAAAAGCCCCGCTACACCAGAGACCAGTACCAGCTTATTCTATCCACGGTACAAAAGCACAGCCCGTCATCGATAGCAGAAGCCGTTGATTACTGTGTCCCAAAAGGCCTGTACAGTGCCGTCGAATTTAGAACCGCAGTCGAATACTTTGAAAGCGACCGAGCACACGAGCCTGGTTGTGCTCTCGAACCAACCTGCATTCCTCCAGCCTGCCGGGTAAAGACAGAAGTTACAGAGATCAGCGAGTACGCAGCCATATACTGAGGGATGCATGATTGAACAAGATGGATGAAACCAAGGGATATATGCGGAGCTTAAACCTCCTGTGGGGCAGGGACAACCTTGAGAAAGTTGTAGAAAGAGCTAGCAACAGGGACTCATCCTATCTGGATTTTCTTCATGAACTACTGAAGGGAGAGATGGCATATCACCAGCGAAAAGCCGAAGACCGTCGGATGAAACGAGCGGGTTTCCCGTTTGTAAAGACCGTGGACGATCTCGACTTTGGATTCCAGCGCTTGATAACCAGGAAACAGGTTAACCAGCTCCTGGACATGACGTAGGTGGAAAAAGCCTACAACCTGGTGTTTCTGTGACCTCCCGGTACCAGCAATAATGCAAAGCAATTGCTTATGCGAAGTTGAGTGGGCACAAACAAGCAATGAGCCCATTTAAGCCTTATTAACTTGACATAAATAAGGGGCTATTGGCAGACCTTCTGTAACCAGCTCAGCAAGTCCTGGTCATCCTGCCAGGCAGGCACATCGTCAATCACTGTCGGTGAGTAAGCCTGCTCCAGTGCCAGACGTTTCATGCGGGCGTCCGCCCTGGCATAGATTTCACTGGTGGTAACACTGACCTGGACAGCTACAAAAACTCTTCGCACCGCACTTTTAGGGGTCAAGCCCGCTGCATCCGAGTATTGGGAGATTATCAACTGCATGGTGCCATTCTACGACGCAGAACCACTAAAGCCCCTTATGAAAGGACACCTCAGTTTGCAGAGGCGCTGAAGAGTTACCAAAAAGAATGTGTGCGCCGAAATTATTCTGAACAGGGGATGCGCACACGGATCTATCGAGCGCAGTTGTTCATTGACTATCTGGATGATTGCGGGACGACATCTCTGTCATTACTCACCACCCAACATTTATCAGGTTACATCAGAACCATTGCCGGCTATCATAAAAAATCCATTTCAGCTATTTTGACAACGCTGAGATCGTTCTTAAGGTTTTTGTACCTGAACTGCTACCATGAAAAAGATTTATCTAGTGATGTACCCAAACTGAAACAGCCGCATTTCCCTAAAATTCAAAGCGCCTGGAAGCCTGAAGATGTCAAACGTGTTCTTGAGTCAGTCGACCGGGGTAATCCCAACGGCAAAAGAGATTATGCCATTTTGTTAATGGTGGCACGGCTGGGCATGCGGGTCCAGGACATTAAAGAAATCAGGTAAACCAACTTGAATTGGGCAACCATGAGTATGGAGATTGTCAGCATAAAACAAAGCATACAGTGAGTTATCCCATACCGGACGATATCTGGGCCATCATTGACTACCTTAAGAATGGCAGGCCTAGGACAGAATCCCCTTTTTTGCCGGGAAGAAAGAGGCATCTCTCCTGAATGTTTAACACTGGCGCACGTTGATGATGATCTGGTACTGGCGTTTATGGCCTGGATTGAAACGGAACGCAAGT
The DNA here is from genome assembly GCA_012719535.1 of Syntrophomonadaceae bacterium. GTDB lineage: Bacteria > Bacillota > Syntrophomonadia > Syntrophomonadales > Syntrophothermaceae > JAAYAC01. The sequence continues at coordinate 5,968 of JAAYAC010000130.1, forward strand.
GTAGTATTACTACCCGCAACCAGCGTTTGGCAGCCATTCATGCTTTTTTCAGGTATGTGCAGGCACAAACCCCTGAAAGACTCTTGATGTACCAGCGGATTTTGTCCATTCCACTGAAAAAGACAGGGAAACCAGCAGTATCCTATCTAACAACAGAAGCGCTGGAAGCCATCTTAAACCAGCCCGACCGGAAAACACCGGCAGGCCGACGGGATCTGCTACTTCTAACAGTGCTGTACGATTCTGGTGCACGGGTACAGGAATTAACGGATCTTTTAGTTCGCGACATCCGGTTAACACAGCCGGCAACCATCATCCTCAGAGGGAAAGGCCGAAAAGTGCGACATGTGCCGCTGATGAGCCGGACAGCTGTCCTGCTGAAGGATTACCTGGAAGAAAGACGGTTAACTGCCGCTCATAGATCAGATCACCCGTTATTCTTCAACAGCCGTCGTCAGAAGTTGACCCGGGCAGGGGTTTCGTACATCATCGACAAGTATGTGAATGTTGTCAAAGAACAAAACACTATCCTTTTGCCGGATAAAGTATCGCCGCATGTATTCCGGCACACCAAGGCTATGCATCTCTTACAGGCGAACGTGAATCTGGTTTACATCCGGGACTTTTTAGGCCACGCCAGTGGTGGTGCATGCGTAAATATTTGTTGCCCAGCTCTTCTGAATACACTGTTTCACCTATGCTGTCAGCAAAGGCGATCAATCGGTTGTAAAGTCTTCGGTAAGTGTTGCGTGTGTTTTATGCACAGTTTAATCGTTCTAGCTCTGCCAGTACTTCTGCAACTAGTCTTCTAATGGGGACTATATCGGGTTCATACAATCCCTCCTTCAAAATGATGGATGCTTCAGCATCACTTCCATCTTGAAGGATTATGGATAGTATTTCTATCATGAATTGAGCTTTTTCAATTACTTTCGCACTCAACTTGACATAAGCAATTACTTTGCATAATTTCCTTTATGGAAAGCTTTCCATAAAGGAAAGACCCATCTCGCCATAGGCCTGGGGAGGAGGCTCGTCAGCTAGGGTTTTAACGTCAGATACTACACCGCTGCCAGGCTGGCCTCGGAACTGATAGAAGCTGAACAGGAGCGCAACCTTACCCGCCTGGTAAAGTCTTTACAAAAGCTTGATCTTCTCATTCTGGATGAGCTGTCTTATTTGAGTTTTACCCGTCACCAGGCGGAGTTGATGTTTCAGGTGGTTTCGGAACGAA